>NZ_JBQSVC010000004.1:0-174514 GCF_052376035.1 Halomonas sp. AOP7-E1-9 | reverse complement strand
ATGAACAGTAGTGACGACGATGACTGCCTTGCGACAGACGATGATCGAGGCCATGCGGCAGCATGGCTTCTCGCAACGCACCCACACTACCTACCTGACGGTGATCACGGACCTGGCGCGCTATTTCCACCGCCCGCCGGACACCTTGAGCAGCGACGACCTGCAACGTTTCTTCAATCATCTCGTCCAGGAGCGCGGCTTGTCCGCCGCCAGCTGCCGCGTCTACTTGCACGGCGTGCGGTTCCTCTATTTGCAGGTGTTGCACTGGCCTTCGGTTGAGGTATCGCCGGTGGTGCCGAAGACACCGCAGCGAACTCCAGAACTGCTGACCCGCGACGAGGTCAGGCGGATCTTGGCTGCCTGCCACAATCCCAAGCATCGCATGATGCTCGAGCTATGTTACGGCTGCGGACTGCGCGTCAGCGAGGTCTGCCACCTGCGGGTCAGTGACATCGACAGCCAGCGTGGTCAGCTGCGTATCGCTCAGGGCAAGGGCGCGAAGGATCGCATGGTGCTGCTATCGGCGACCCTGCTCGATCGCTTGCGCGAGTACTGGCGTGCCTACCGGCCGTTGACCTGGCTATTTCCGAGTGCCCGGTTCCCGGATCGCGCGCTGCATCCGAGCGCACCGCAGAAGGCCTTTACCCAAGCCAAGCGGCAGGCGGGGGTCGAGCGCATCGGTGGCATCCATAGCCTGCGTCATGCCTATGCCACCCATGTCCTGGAACAGGGCATGCCCGTCCATCAGCTCCAGCGGTTGCTGGGCCACCGCAGCATCCCGTCGACGATGTGCTACCTGCACTGGCTGCCGGGTCAGCAAGGGGCGAGCCAGGGCCATATCGACCTGGTGGCTGGCCTGGAGGTGGGCCATGACTGAGTCCGCCACTCTCCAGCAGGCCCTGAGTCGCTTTCTCGACCCGGCCGGCCTCGATCGCCAGCGCCAACACGTGTGCCGCCATCTGCTCGCCTGTCGCACCGAAGCGATGGGCGGGACGGTCTTGCAGTGCTCGGACTGCGATCACACCCAGCCCCACTACTTCGGCTGTCGCGATCGCCACTGCTCTCAGTGACAGGGCCGCGCCATGCACCAGTGGACCGAACGTCAGCAGGCGAATATCCTGCCCGTGAGCTACTACCACGTCGTGTTCACCCTGCCGCACACCCTCAACGGCTGGGTCCAGCTTCACCCCAAGGTGATTTACCGACTGCTGTTTCAGAGTGCCTGGTACACCCTCAGGTCCTTCGGTCGCGATCCCAAGCGTCTCGGCGGCGAGATGGGCATGAGCGCCGTGCTTCACACCTGGGGCCAGAACCTGAGCCAGCACGTGCACCTGCATTGCCTGGTCCCTGGTGGTGCGCTGGGCGACGATGGTGTCTGGCACGAGGCGCGCAGCCACTATTTGTTCCCGGTGCGGGCTCTGTCGCGCCACTTTCGCGGGCACATGGTTAGTGCCCTGCGTCAGGCCGCCACTGCCGGCGAACTCCACCGGGTCACCCGGTCCGGTGACGTCGATGACCGGCTCAACACTCTGATGGCCACCGAGTGGGTGGTCTACAGCAGGGACTGTCTCGACCACATCGAGACGGTGGTGCGCTACCTGGCGCGCTACACGCGCCGAATCGCCATCAGCAACGCCCGCATTCTCGCCGTGGACGACCACCAGGTGATCCTACGCGTCAAGGATTACCGCGACCGTGACCGGCGTAAACCACTCGTCCTCGATGGTGAGGAGTTCGTGCGCCGCTTCCTGCTCCACGTGTTGCCCAAGGGGCTGATGCGGGTCCGCCACTACGGCTTTCTGGCCAATCGCTGCCGACGGCGACGCCTGGCCCAGATCCGCCAAGCGTTGGCGGTCGCAGAAACAGCACCGGTGGCCGAGACCGCCGCCGGCGACCCGGATCCGATCTACATCTGTCCGCACTGCGGGCAACCGACACTGCGGGTGATCGGGAGCCTCACGCCCCGGCGCCCCATACGTAACCGACCCACTTATCATAGGGCGCAACACTATCGAGTATGAGGTGACGCCAGGCACACAACGGACTCGATCAGATAACGGACTCGGCTACTCGGCCCGAGAGCGGGCTGCGGTTACGCACGTCCTGACGTTGGATTTTGTCCACTAGGCACGCTACGTTGGTGCAGGTTGGGTCCGATGGGAACTGGGATCATGGTCAGCATCACTGCAAGAACGCGTCACAACAGAGCCGCGCCCACGCGCCCTGATGGTTCGTGCTGCACACCGGCCAATACAATACCCTATAGAAGCGGCGTAGCAGCCTGATGGGCGGCTTAGTCCAACAGGCATTTATACGCCATGCTGCGCACGGCGAAGAAATGCTGAACAGTTATGTTCAGCGTGCCCAGCGGCACCGAAGGAGAACTCAATGAGTGATTTTACAGCAGAACCCCCAGCCAACATTGAAGAGATAAAGAAATTGGCTGGCGATAAAACTAGCTATAAGAACAGAAAGTCTGCCGTAGAGGCCTTGGGGAAGCATAAGTGCCAGCAGTCAAAAGATATTCTTTGGCGCTTAATGATCAATGATAAAGTCTACGCTGTTCAGAATGCCGCCTTTTTGAAGCTTCAAGCATTTGGCGAGGATGTAAAGCTCCCTAGAAAAAAGAAAGGTCACTTGGTTAAAGATATCAACAAGAAAATTGGTAGAGTTCGCGACTCTCTCAATGAAGAGTTCACGCCGGAAGAATTCAACGAAAATTTCAGGGCAATGTACCCTGAGGAGTTCGATATCTACTCCTTTGAAAAGAGCGGTAAATTTAATCAGTGGGTGGACAATGTGTTGAAGTCACTGCCTAAAAAATGAACATAACAATGCCATTAAATTGGCTCCCTTCGGTCGCCGGACGCTCGCAAGCTCGCGCCGTTTATGGCGGGCGTTAATCAGCTATGGCTGAACGTCCGCTTCTGGCCGAAAGCAGCCCTGCCAGAAATATAATGACAGGGCGTAAACTGGGCTAGTCTTCCGTCCTCACCAACCACTCTTCAACGGTTTCTGAGCCATGCTCTCGCTTCCACGCCTTCAGTATGTTGTGGTTACCGCCTCGGATCTCTATCACTTCACCGGTGTTAGGGTTCTTGTAAATTTTTAGTTTTCGCTTAGCGCGGCGACCACCGCTTTTAGAGCTAGAAGGTTTTTGGGGAGGCTTCTGCGGATCGAGGAGGCTGATAACGCTGGCAGCTGACTTGTCGAACTCAAGCATCAGAGCTTCAAGTTCACCTTTGAATTGAAATTCAGCCTTTAAGCGATCATCACTCTTGAGTCTATCCAGCTCTTCCTGAACCTGTTTGAGTTGCTGTTCTTTCTGAATATAGGTGGTGAGAATAGACATGGAATCCTCATGCTGGTAAGTAGTAAGGAATTATGATGCCGATGGTTGAGTCAATCAATTCAAGCCCTTTGTAATGATGTTTCTCAGCTCTGATTCTGCACGATGGTTCGTATTTGATGCTATGAGATTTAACTCAGTAGGTCAGAGTTGACAAAAACCAACATTTCCTTATAGGGAGATGGTAAGGAAAATATAGGCTGATTCAGAGCCAAGTGTGCCAATGCAGACTATAAGATCAATTCTGCATATCCTTGGCTTCAGGAAGAAGTGATGCGGGATCACAAGCTAGCACCTCTGCGATCCGGTAGAGCTTCTCAACGGTGATATTGACCTCTCCTCGCTCGATCCGCCCGACGTAGCTTCGGTCGATGTTGCAGACCAGCGCCATAGAATCCTGGGATAGCCCGCAGACCTTCCTCTGACACCGAATACGCTCCCCCAATGCTTTCGCCAAATGATCCATGGCCGCCTCAATTTCATTGAAGGCGGCACTATCAGATGTTTGCGGACAATCAGGCCACGGATTATAATCCTCATTACGCCTTTTTTTCGGATTTTGCCATGAAGAGCAACTCGTTCAATCTCGACAGACGCATATATGAGCTACTGCAGGATGAGAGGTTCGCTCAATTCACCACTCGGGAAATGCGGGATGCCTACGCCTCTCAGCTTGAGGGCATACCTCATAAAACTACCGATGTTCGCCGGTATGTGTATGAGCAGATTCGCCGTATGCTCCGGGTTGGTTGGCTAACCCCTGACGAGGAGCGCCGCAAGCGAGGCCAGATCTATCATCAGTGCCCCATGCCTGAGCACTTGCAGCTGACATTGGTCGATAACGGATTTGAGAAAAGCCAAAAATCCACGCGTAAAGCGGAGCCGGTTTCTCCTGAGCCAGCGCTGGCCGCTACACTTTCCGAAGCCGAGACCGGGGCTTACGAGCGCTTGGAGGCAACTCTCAAAGAAGTCCGCCTGGATTTTCTGGCATCCGTGGGGGAGGCAGAGCGTTACAAGCAGTTGCTCGATGAAATGCCACATCTTCGGAATCACGTAGAGAGCGAATACCGCGAGGCAAGGGACCGTAGCTCGCGTTTGTTGGGGCATGTCCAAGCGATAGAGAAAACGATCAATATGTTGCCTTCGGCATGACATTGCCTGCACTTCGTCAATGGCAGCACCAGTGCATCAAGGCAGCGCTGATCCATTTCGCTACTATTCCGCACTTCCTTTGCCAGGCAACACCGGGTGCCGGTAAGACACGTATGGCAGCGGCTCTCGCTCAATGTCTGTTTGAACAGAACAAGATTGACCTGGTGCTCTGCTTCGCGCCCTCGTGTCAGGTTGTGGACGGGTTTCGGACGACCTTCGCGGAAGTACTGGATAAGCGGCTCGATGGCCTTGTCGGTGCCGTTGGCGGCGCTTACACCTATCAGGCTATGGAGCACAGAGATGATACTTTCTGGCAGCTGCTCGATGAGTATCGTGTGTTCGTCGTGTTTGATGAAATCCACCACTGCGCCGGACATGATCCTCTATTGAGCAATGCGTGGGGGCAGCAAATCCTGCAGAGAATTCAGGATCGTGCTGCCTATACATTAGCGCTCTCGGGTACCCCGTGGCGCTCTGATGACTTGGCCATTGCCCTTGCGCGGTATTCCTCTCCAGAGGGGGAACTGATCTGTGACTATCGTTATGGTCTGAAAGAGGCCATCGCCGATGGGGTCTGCCGCTCCCCACGCATTGCTCTGCTGGATAACCAGAAGGTACAGCTCACCGAAGCGCTGGAGACTGAAAGCACCGTAAAGTTCTTTCCTAGTATCGCCGCGCTGCTAGGGGAGTCACCTATCACTTATGATGACCTGTTGCGTCACGATGATGTGATACATCAGATACTGGGACTGGGTTGTGAGAGGCTGGATGAGATTCGGCGCACCAAGCCGGATGCAGCGGGCCTGGTAGTTACTAGCGATATTGATCACGCTCACCAAGTCTCCCTAGTACTAGAGACGCGGGGAGAGGCGTGTCATGTGGTGACTAACAAGACTCCGGGTGCCCAACAGGTGATCGACACGTTTCGGCACAGTGATTGCCGCTGGATCGTGGCGGTAGGAATGATCAGCGAGGGGACGGATATCCCGCGCCTTCAGGTGTGCTGTTATCTCAGTCGTATCCGCACAGAACTGCACTATCGTCAGGTGTTGGGACGGGTACTGAGACGCATAGGGGAGAACGATGAACAAGCTTGGCTCTTTATGCTGGCAGAGCCCACGCTTCGCTGTTTCGCCGAGCGTATCGCACAGGACCTTCCGGAGGATCTGGCGGTACTGAGCCAGATACAGCCTCCTTCAACACACTCTGATCAGCGCCGTGGTGAAAGTGGAACCACAAATGAACCTGGTGACAAATCAACGGGTGAGCTCGGTGTCTTGGAGGGCAGCCCTTCATCAGATGGGCTTGAGTGCAAATTCGCTGTTACGCCATGCTACCAGGTAAGTTTTTCTCACCATTATCGACAGGTCCTGCTCGCCTGCTTATAGGACCACACTGAACCCTGCCAGTGGTATAGTCAATTGATTTTAAACGAAATTTTAGACTTTTTCGTATACGGCATACAAGGTGCCACTGTGCTGAACTTGTCTCTTGAATTCAGGACCTAAGAGATGAAAAAATGGAAAGTTACCAACTTTATTCGTATGAAAAATGCATTCTGAAGGAGGCGCCTTGGCTTTAGTTACCATCTTTATTTTTTCAGCATGGGTATTTTTTGCCGGGAAATGGGGCTTTCAGGAGTGATTTGTTACCAACTTTATTACCATCCCACAAACGGTTCGTTGAATGCTCTTACGGCAATACCCTAAAGGTTGGATGAAGTGTCCAACCTTTAGGGGCGAGAATGGTTTGCTGGTTAGCATGATGTTCAGTGTTACCCGCCTATTGCTCTACGTTTTCGTTCGCTTCGAGCCTCGCAAGTGGCGAGAGTACCGTGTGCCACACTTTTTCTTCCAAATGCGGCAACTGGCTTTTCTCCAGCTCAGTTAGGCCGTACTCATCCGGGTTTTTCAAAACGTCATGGAATTTGACGATACGGCAGTCGTAGCGATCACTTCATCTTCATTCCCCTCCAGATAATCCTTAAGTTTTTGCAAGATGTCATGGATATTGTCTAAATATGCATCCATCAGCGGGCTCCTTTTTTGTTTGATGGTCTTTTACAGGAGGGTATTTGCTCTTTGAGTACATGGGGGACTTATCCAGCGTACTATCGCGTTAGTGAGAGCGTGTTTATTAACGATACTAACGATTGATACAACTAGAAATAAAAATACGGTGGCGTTACACACACTGGCATCCTGTCTTAAGTAATACCAGCATTGTTATAGCGGCTGAACGACGATCTGATTTTTTAACAGCCATTATTCCTGTGATCTGCTGTCCTGAAAAAAGAAGCGTATGGCCCATTGAATGAGCAAATGTAATAAGTTGTTCGGACACTATAAAACAGCGTTACAAGGTGCGACAATTAGGCGCACCTTGTGAGTCGGCGCTGCGTTGCAGCAGTTTATTAGCGTGCTTATCATGGTGCCACGCTCTCCCCCCACATCTGTCAGGATCACGCTGTCATGAAACCACAAAACGTCCTTGCACCTCGGCTCTCAGCTCGCCGGGTCGCTTGGTTGTTGATTGCTCTCTGTGCTGTTGTCTTTCCTTCCCTCTCTTATGCCGCTGCTGGCCCACTGAATTTAACGCTCTCTCTTGCCGGTATTACGTGTGTGGGTATCTTTGTACTTGCCTATGCTCTGGTAATGTCTGAAGAGCTTCTCCACATGCGTAAATCCAAGCCAGTTCTGGTAGCGGCGGGGCTTATTTGGGCCATTGTGGCATGGGTGTATGTGCAGGCCGGTATGCCTGAAGAGGCAGAAATCGCTTTTCGGGAAACGTTGCTCGAATACACCGAACTATTGCTGTTTTTGCTGGTGGCGATGACCTATATCAACGCCATGGAAGAGCGGCGTATATTTGACGCATTGCGTGCCTGGTTGGTGCGTAAAGGGTTTAGCTACCGCAGCCTTTTTTGGATTACCGGTTTTCTCGCATTTGGTATTTCTGCGATAGCCAATAACATGACCACGGCTATGCTGATGTGCGCGGTAATCCTGAAAGTGGCTGAAGGTGATAACAAGTTTATTAGCCTATGCTGCGTCAACGTGGTGGTGGCTTCCAATGCTGGCGGCGCATTTAGCCCCTTTGGGGATATCACTACGCTGATGGTTTGGCAGGCAGGACAAGTGCCGTTTAGCGGCTTCTTTGTACTGTTATTACCCGCTATCGTTAACTTTATGGTGCCTGCGGTCATCATGAACTTCTTTATTGTTAACCGCCAACCGGCAGCGCTTACTGAAAACGTCTGGCTCAAGCGGGGCGCACGCCGGATCATTGCGCTGTTTTTGCTGACCGTTGCCATCTCCGTACTCTGCCACTCGGTTCTGCACCTGCCGCCTGCAATGGGCATGATGTTTGGTTTAGGACTACTGCAGTTCTTTGGATACTACCTGCGGCGCAGCCTGCCGCGCTCGTTAGAGCGTAAACGGGTACGTTATTCACGCCGCGGCGACTGGAAGAAGCTGGAGCAATTAGGCAGCGTGGTGCCGTTTGATATCTTTAGCCGTATCGCACGTTCTGAGTGGGATACGCTGCTGTTCTTCTACGGCGTCGTACTGTGTGTGGGCGGGCTTGGCTTTATGGGGTATTTAAGCCTGCTGTCTGAAACGCTCTATGGCAGTTGGAATCCCATCTGGGCTAACGTTGTGTTAGGGCTGATTTCAGCCGTGGTGGATAACATTCCAGTCATGTTTGCCGTGCTTTCCATGGCGCCCGATATGTCTGAAGGCAACTGGCTGCTGATTACGCTTACCGCTGGTGTTGGGGGAAGCCTGCTCGCCATGGGGTCAGCGGCTGGCGTTGCCTTGATGGGCCAGGCACGGGGTATTTATACCTTTATGGTTCACTTGCGCTGGGTGCCGGCTATTTTTCTGGGTTATGCCGCGAGTGTAGCGACACACTTATTTATCAACGCCTCCATGTTCTAGTGGTTAGGTGTTAATCTTTAGGGATTAACACGTTATTGATAGAACACTAAAAAACGCCTCTTACCGTTTTTGGTAAGGGGCGTTTTAGATGATAAATACGTTTAACAACAGCTAACGGATACTTTTAAACTTACAGGTCGTGACCGGTAATCACTTGGCAAATATCGGCAAAGCTGCTCGCGACGGGAACCACTGTACTGACTTGCTTACCCACAGTGTTTTGAATATCGGTGGCTGATATTAAGCCACGAATGGTCAGTGCGTTATGGTCGTCGTACTGAGTGATCAACAGGTGCTGTTCAGTCACGTCTTCCATGACCAGGACAAGGTCTTCAATCGTCAGCGCCGAGAGCTGTTCCAGCGTCATCGCACTGAGTTTATCCCAAGAGGTCATGATCATATCCGCGGTTATTTCGTCGCGGTCAAGATTGCGCTGCTGCATGGCCAGGTTAATACGGCGTGTGCCGATCAACTCTTTGGCGGTAAGAATACCGATGCAGTGCTCATTTTTGTCGGTTACAAACAGAAGCCGCACACCGCTATAACGCATTTTGAGATGCGCCTCGTCAACAGGCGTGTCGGCGGCGACTGAATGAGGTTTCAGCGTTTGAAAGTCGGTAAGTACATCCAGCGCTGAACTTTCAGTCGTTAACCGCTTGGCACTCGGCGACTTAAGGCGTGGAGCGGCGCTGAATTTAATTAACGTTTTGGGTGCAAAAGCCACTTGATTCATCAGGGAACCTCCATTTTATTTGGCCAACTGCTTACTGCCAATCAGCCTGGTACCCTCAGAGTCACAGTTAATTCTTATCGGAACCTTAAGGCTTGAAAACTAACTTTGGCCGCTGTGGCGATTAAGCGTGACCTGTACGCGCAAACCGCCCCCTGGCGCATCATCAAATACCAGGCTGCCCGCATGCTGCGCCACTATCCGCTCCACAATGGATAACCCCAATCCTGACCCAGCGCCGGGGCCTGCGCGGTGAAAGCGCTCTGTAACAGCCTTGCGGGCTGATAAAGGAATCCCCGGGCCTTGGTCATCCACCACTAAAATAATGGTGTTCAATTCCGCCTTAAGCTGCACGTGGATAGTTCCTTGAGGGGGAGAGTGCTGAATGGCGTTGCCCACCAGGTTTTGCACGAGTGTTCCCAAGGTGCCAGGGACTTCGTTTAACGCCCACTGGCCTTGTTCATCGGCCTCTAGCTGCAGCGTTTGCTGCTGTTGCTGGGCGAGGGGAAGTAGCTTGGCCAGCGCGTCACGTACCTCAAACAGCGCATCAACAGGGCGTAATGGCAGGCTTGTTTCATCCGGGTCAAGCCTTGCCAGCGTTAACAGCTGGCTGACCAAATGTGTCGAACGGGCAACGCCTTGGCGCAAATAATGAAGCGACTCCTCACGGTCCTGTGGGCTTTCTGCGGCCAAGGCGTTTTGGGCATGAAGGTCGAGTACGGCAAGCGGCGTACGCAGTTCATGGGCGGCATCGGCGATAAAACGTTTTTCGCGCTCGCGTAAACGCTGGATGCGCATCAACAGGCGATTGAGTGCACCGGAAATAGTCGCCAGCTCGTACGGCAGAGGCGCAAGCTTAAGGGGTTGAAGATTATGTGGGTCTCGGTTGCGGATTTGCTCTGCCATTCTCGACAGCGGTGAAAGCCCCCAACCGATGCTCCACCACAATAAAGACGTTAAGACGATTAGCCCCATAAATTCGGGCAGCAGCGTACGCAGCGCTACCCGCCTGACCAAACGTAAGCGGATATCGTCACGCTCACCCACAATGACCCTGCGCCCCTCGGCAAGCGAAAGCGTGTAGGTTTGCCACGTTTGCCCCTGGTACTGTTGCCGGGTGTAGCCACTTTGCGATACGGCAAGCGGCGCTAATGGTGCATCGGTTGAGCGCAGCAGTAGTTCATCGCCTTCCCACAGTTGAAAGACGAGCGCTTCAGGATTGCGCTGCTTGGTTTGCAGCGTATTTTCTACGCTTTGCAGAAGTGCCTGCTGATACGCGGGCGGAATAGGCGCCTGCATGAGCTCACCCAAAAGATGCGCGTGACGGGCAAGGCTTGCATCGTGCAACTGCTGAATTTCGTGCGTGGCGTAACGGTAGCTAACCACGCTAATGACCATAATACTGAGTAGAAACAGCAGCAGTGTGAGCCCTAAGGTTCGCCGGCGGATAGAGTTCACTGTTCGCCTCCCGGCGGCGCTTTATCCATCACATAGCCAATGCCACGTACGGTGCGAATCACCTCAGGGAACAGCTTGCGCCGTAAATGATGAATATGAACTTCAATGGCGTTGCTCTCGACATCCTCATCCCAGCCATAAATCAGGCTGGTCAGTGTATCGCGGGTAAAGACCCTGCCCGGGTGGCCCATAAATTCCTGCAACAGGGTAAATTCGCGCCGTGAAAGGGTAATGACGTTATCCTGATAGCTGACGCTTAGGGTAAGCGGTTCTAGGCGGATGCCGCGACACTCCAGGTAATTATCCAATTGCCCCTGGCTACGCCTTAGCAGTGCCCGTAAACGGGCCTTGAGCTCTTCCACTTCAAAGGGCTTGACCAGGTAATCATCGGCCCCAGCATCCAGCCCTGCTATGCGGTCATTGATACCGTCGCGGGCGGTGAGTACCAATATCGGAATTTGGCTGCCTTGGCGGCGTACCGTCTTGATAATGTGGAGGCCATCCAAACCCGGCAAGCCCAAATCGAGAATGACAGCATCAAACGGCTCAGCCTCTTTTAGTGCCATAAGGGCGCTATTGCCGTTATCCAGGTGATCAACCGTATAGTGTTCCGGCTTGAGCGCCAGGCGAATGCCCGAAGACAAGCTGGCGTCGTCCTCAACCAGCAGTATGCGCATGGTGTTAGTCACTCCTGTAGCAACGGCCCGGTAAGAAGTAACAAAAGGTAGCATCGTTAGGGGGAGTCAGTCAGGATTAACATCAACGAAAGCAACACAGTGGCGCCCTGATTACTAATGAAGCCGACGGTCGATAGTGCATTTGTGAGTATTTGCCCTTCAACGCAGCGTAGGGAAGCCCTGCTTCACTTGGCGGCGGTGCATGAGCCGTCCTTGCAATCGACGCTGCACACCGCCTTAACATCAGCCTCGCAGGCAGCCTGGGACGGGCTATGGGTCTATCAGCAGCACGGCCGTATTAGCGGTGCGCTGTGGGTGCAGCCGCTCGCTCACGCCACCGCACAGCTATGGCTTCCTTGCCAGGATGATCCAGCAAGCCAAGCCTTACTAAGCGCTGCTCATGATTGGGTAACCGCGCAGGAAATAACGCTTTGCCACGTGGTCTTGCCGCCCAGCCACTATGCGTGGGAGGCAACGCTGCTTGCGCATAATATGGTGCGCTTGGCTGAGCTACACTATTTGTCCATTACGCTGGCGGGCACGGAGGCGGTACCTTCAACGGATTCACCAATTCGGCTAGCGCCTTTTAGTGAGCTAAGCGCCGCCGCGCAAACCGCCCTGATCGGTTCCATTAGCCAAGGCTCGCTGGACTGCCCAGCACTGCGAGAATCACTTTCCAGCGAAGCGCTGCTAGCCGGTTTTTATGACCAGGCACCTACGGCGCCGAACCACTGGTACAGCGTTAACCTGGGCGATGAGCAGGTGGGCGTGTTGCTGTTAGCGCCGCGGTCGGCTCACTGCTGGGAGCTTTTATTAATGGGCGTCACGGCGCAATGGCGCAGTAAGGGCATCGGTCGAAACGTGTTAACTGCGGCTTTTAACCTGGCAATTAACCAAGGGGCAAACGAGATGATATTGACCGTCGATGCTCGCAATACGCCCGCTTGGCGCCTTTATCAACAGGCGGGGTTCATCGGTTATGCCGAGCAGCGCCTGCTTGCCTGGAAAAATGCCTAGCTTACCGCTTCAAGCCCATGATGAAGCACGAGAATTTCTCTGTTCGAAAGGTAACATTAAGCCTGCTTTTTTAATTTTTCTTCTATACTGTGAGCGTGGTATTGAGGAATGCTTCTTTTATTCATGGAGGAAACGTTATGAAAATTTTGCTGTGGATTATCATCTTTATTTTTGCCGTGGGGCTTCTTACTCTTACGGGCGTCTTTAAGCTGATCTTCTAACCGTAGGTAGGCCTTTAAATCACCGTTTAGACCCTTTTGTTATTACGTCACCCGATAGGTGACTCTCACCTATCGCCCTCTGGCTATCTGTGAAAAAAAAGATATTATCTCCTAGTATATTTTCCTGGAACACGGTTATCGATACAGGATTAAACGCCGCTATTATGGCGATAAATGCCAAGGGGGCAGGGTGAATTTCAAATGTATACTGGGCGGGATAGTTGCGTTAGGAGTGCTATCGAGCGCCGCGCTTGCTGATGCGGAGGCCGAGGATGCAGCGCTTGCCGAGCGCCTTGCGCCAGTTGGCAAGCTCTGCCTGCAAGGGCAAACATGCCAACGTGCGGTGGCCCAGCCTGAACCTGATGCTTCCTTGCCAGAGGAGCCTGAATCGGAAGATATCGCCGCCCAATACGATGGTGAAGCGCTGTATGCCAGGGCAGGCTGTGGCGCTTGCCACGCGGCAGGCATTGCGGGCGCTCCGGCAACGGGCGATAACGCCGCCTGGACCGCACGGCTTGCTCAAGGCACTGACACGCTTTACGCCAACGCCATTAAGGGGATTGGCGCGATGCCGCCCAAGGGCGGCCGGTTTAATTTCAGCGATGATGAGATCAGGGCAGCGGTCGATTACATGATCGAAGAGGTTGAATAACCTATCCACAAGCGGTTTCGGTGATTCACCTGTGGGTAGTTTGGTCTGGTCGTTACCCCAACAGAGAGCGCAACCCGGCAATTGCATCCTTGCCGCGCGCCTGCTTCTTGTCCGGGTCCTCTTTATCCGCCCGACCTTCCCACTCCAGGTCTTCCCCAGGCAGTTCATCCAGAAAACGGCTGGGCTGGCAATCCATCAGCTCACCGTAGGCTTTGCGCTGGCGGGCAAGCGTGAGCGTGAGCGTACGCCGCGCCCGGGTAATACCCACGTAGGCCAGGCGGCGCTCCTCTTCCACGGTGCCCATTTCAATAGCATTGCGGTGGGGCAGCAGATCCTCTTCAAGGCCCAGTAGGTAAACATGCGGGAACTCAAGCCCTTTTGATGCATGCATGGTGAGCAGCTGTACGCGGTCTGAGTCATCCTCTTCGGCCTGCTGTTCCAGGATATCGCGCAGCACCAGCCGGGAAATCGCCGCCTCCACACTGTCGGTTTCGGTCGCCTCTGAGGCGGTATCCTCTTCCGGGTCACGGTTAAGCGACTTTTCCAACTGGTCGATCAGTATCCACACGTTAGCCATACGCCGTTCAGCAATAGTCGGCGCACTGGCGTTCTGATAAAGCCACGCCTCGTAATCCATATCCCGCAGCATGTCGCGGATGGCGGCAATTGCATCGCCCTGATCCATGCGCTTGCGCACACCGTCAATAAAGTGGGTGAACCGGCTTAACCGCTCGACAGCGCGGGTGGGCAGCGTCTGCTCCAGGCCCATTTCATGACACGCTGCAAACAGGGAAATCGTCCGCTCGGTGGCATAGTTAGCTAGTTTCTCAAGCGTGCCTGGGCCAATCTCACGGCGCGGTACGTTTACTATTCGCAAAAAGGCGTTATCGTCGGCAGGATTAATCAGCAAGCGCAGGTAGGCCATGGCGTCCTTGATCTCATTACGCGAGAAAAACGACGTGCCGCCGGACAGCTTGTAGGGAATTTGGTAATGCTGAAGCTTGAGTTCTAAAAGCCGTGCCTGAAAGTTGCCGCGATAAAGGACGGCAAAGTCGCGCCATTCAGCCTTTTCCTTGATACGCCGGGTCAACATTTCGCTGGCTACGCGTTCAGACTCCGCTTCTTCATGGCGATTCACAATCACCCGAATCGGTGCACCGTCGCCCATATCCGACCACAAGGTTTTATCGTAGACGTGCGGATTATTGGCAATCAGCGTGTTGGCCGCGCGTAGAATTGTCCCGGTCGAACGGTAGTTCTGCTCCAGCTTGATCACCTTTAGGCGCGGAAAGTCCTCGCCCAGCGTGATCAGGTTCTCGGGACGTGCACCGCGCCAAGCGTAGATTGACTGATCATCGTCGCCCACCACGGTAAAGGTCGAGCGCTCGGCCATCAAAAGCTTCACCAGCAAATACTGGGACACGTTGGTGTCCTGGTACTCATCCACCAGCATGTAGTGAATCTTGCGCCGCCAACGCGCCAGTGCCTCAGCGTCGTTTTTCAAGAGCACGACGGGCAGCAGGATCAGGTCATCAAAATCTACCGCGTTGTAGGCTTTTAGATGACGGTTATAGGCTTCATAGACTCGAGCAGCAAAGTGTTCATCGTCATCGGCGGCAAATGAAAGCGCGTCGCTGGGCAACACCAGGTCGTTTTTCCAGGTGGATATTTTGCTCTGCACGGCATTTATCTGCTCGGCGTCGACCAGGGCGTCCTTGTTCATCAGGTCACGCAGCAGCGCCTTGGCATCTTCCGGGTCGAACAGCGAAAACCCCGGCTTGTACCCCAGCGTCTTCAGCTCGCCACGAATAATATTAAGCCCCAGGGTGTGAAAGGTGGAGACGGTAAGGCCATGACCCTCCTTGCCTTTCAACATTTGTCCTACGCGCTCTTTCATCTCGCGGGCGGCTTTGTTGGTGAACGTGACCGCCGCAATCCGGCGCGCACTCATTCCACATTCCTGAACCAGATACGCAATCTTGGTGGTGATAACGCTGGTTTTGCCGGAACCCGCGCCCGCTAATACCAGGCAGGGGCCATCAATGTAGCGCACGGCTTCCTGCTGGCGCGGGTTAAGGCCTTTAATGCGGCTAAGAATGGATTGCGGGGGCGAGGGCGTCATTAGGCACGTTATCCTTGGCGGTTTTTCATCTACAATCAGGCGTTTCTACGCGCATAACATGGATAGGCAGGTGGTGATGTTTGAAGTAGCGCTGTTTGAGCCGCGTATGGCACCCAATACGGGTAATATCATGCGCCTGGTAGCCAACAATGGCTGTCGTTTACATTTAATCGAGCCGCTGGGCTTTGATCTTGAAGAAAAAAAGCTGCGCCGTGCTGGGCTTGATTACCGCGATCTGGCTAATGTGACGCGTCATGCTGATTTTGCTGCGTTTCAAAACGCCATGCCGGGGCGACGTATCTGGGCGATTACCACCAAGGGTACACGGCCCCACAGCGAGGCAGACTTTGCGGCTGGCGATGTACTGCTGTTTGGTTCTGAAACGGCTGGTCTCTCTGCCGAGGTGCATCAGGCGCTGCCAGACGCCCAAAAGCTACGCATTCCCATGCAGCCCAATAATCGCAGCCTAAACCTTTCCAACGCGGTGGCTATTGTGAGCTATGAAGCGTGGCGCCAGCAAGGTTTTGCTGGCGCACTTGCTACTTAGCTAGGCGGCAATACCATAGCGGTCACGATAAGCGCGCACGGCTTCTGCATAGGCGAGCATTTCGCCACCAGCATGCTCTTCAAGGTAAGTAAGCACTTGCTCAAGCGTGACGATGCTCACCACTGGCATGCCATACTCGGCCTGGACTTCCTGGATGGCGCTCTGCTCGCCTTGGCCGCGCTCCTGACGGTCCAGGGCAATGATTACGCCGCCTGCCCGGGAGCCGCTTTGCTCAATTAGGCTCATGACTTCGCGGATGGCCGTACCGGCGGTAATCACATCATCAATGATCAGGATATCGCCCGCCAGTGGCGCACCCACAATGTTGCCGCCTTCGCCGTGGGTTTTGGCTTCCTTACGATTAAACGCGTAGGGCATGTCCTGGTCATGATGATCCGCCAGTGCCGCAGCGGTCACTGCCGCCAGTGGAATGCCTTTGTACGCTGGGCCAAACAGCACATCGGCTTTCAAACCGCTGTCGACAATGGCCTGAGCATAAAAACGGCCTAACTTGGCCAGCGCGCGGCCGGTCTGGAATAGCCCAGCGTTAAAAAAGTAAGGGCTTACTCGCCCAGATTTAAGCGTAAACTCACCAAACTTGAGAACGCCCTGCTCAATGGCAAAGGCGATGAATTCGCGCTGATAGGATTGTAGAGTGGTAGCCACGGCGTTCCTCATTAGGCGGTGGGTGCATGTCAGCCTGAAGGCAACAATAAAACGCAGGTAAATAGCAAGAAATGGTTGGTCTCTTTACCCAAACGTCTAAACGTCGGGTATCATACAGCAGCGACGCAAAAGGGACGATTTATGAAAATTGCCAGCATCAATGTTAATGGTATACGTGATGCCGTCGACCGTGGCTTCCTGGACTGGCTGGCTCAGCAGGACGCCGATGTGGTCTGCGTGCAGAACATCAAGGCAAAAAGTTTTGAATTAGGTGACCATATTCTTTATCCGGAAGGCTATGAAGGCTATTTCCTGGATGCAGAAGAAGATGGGTTCTCCGGTGTTGGGCTTTACTGCCGCAAAATCCCCAAGGCGATCATGTATGGCCTGGGTTTTCCGCAGTGCGATCATGAAGGGCGCTTTCTGCAGGCGGATTATGACCGCTTCAGCATTGCCACCTTTTTGATGCCTGATGGCAGCGACCAGAAAGCCAAACAGGCGTTTATGGAGCAGTACCAGGAGTACCTGACGAAGATGTCGCGCAAACGTCGCGAATACATCATCTGTGGTACCTGGAATGTGGCCCATAAAACGGTCGATTTGGCCAATTGGTCGGATAACCAGCTCACCTCCGGTTTCCGCCCCGAAGAGCGCGCTTGGATGGATCAGGTGCTCGGCCCAACAGGGTTTATCGACACCTTCCGCGAAATCAATCGCGATGCTGGTGAATACACCTGGTGGCCGAAGCTTGACCAGGAGGTGCCACGCAGCCGTCAGGAAGGCTGGCGGATCGATTATCAGTTAGTCGGTCCCAACTTCCGTCGTCACGTGGTCGACGCATGGATCGATAAAGAGGCAACTTTCTCCGAGTACGCCCCGCTAATTGTCGAGTACGATCTCGCCCTTTAAGCATCTTTCCCGCGTCGTCGTTAACCAATGAGCCGACCATGGTCGGCTCATTGCGTTGGCGATTAAACGGCCTAACCGCGAATACCCAGCGCCTCACGCTGATGCTCAAGTAGCTCAGAACCCGCTTTTTCGGCCAGGTCCAGCATGGCGTTTAGCTCCGTGCGGTTAAACGCGCCTGCCTCAGCTGTGCCTTGTACTTCAATCAGCTCGCCGCTTTCGGTCATCACCACGTTCAAATCGGTATCGGCCTTGCTGTCCTCGGGGTAGTCAAGATCCAGCACCGGCATGCCTTTATAGACACCCACTGAAATCGCGCTGACCAACTGTTTGAAAGGATCGCTTTTAATCTTCTTCTCACGCTGCAGATAACGAATGGCATCCACCAGCGCGACACAGCCACCCGTAATTGATGCAGTACGCGTGCCGCCGTCTGCCTGAATGACATCGCAGTCCACGGTGACCGTGAATTCGCCCATCTTTTTCAGGTCGACCGCTGCCCGCAGGCTCCGACCAATCAAGCGCTGAATTTCCAGCGTGCGGCCACCCTGTTTGCCACGTGTCGCCTCACGCCCACTGCGTGAGTGGGTCGCACGGGGCAGCATGCCGTATTCTGCGGTGATCCAGCCCTGGTTTTTGCCGCGCAGCCAGCGCGGTACGCCCATTTCTACGCTGGCATTACACAGCACTTTGGTATCGCCAAACTCAACCAGTACGGAGCCTTCCGCATGACGGGTATAGTCGCGGGTCAGGCGGATCTCACGCAGCTGGTTGGCCTCGCGACCACTGGGGCGAACAACTTCAGGACGCATAGCACCTCACAAAAAGCACTTCACAAAAAGCGCATAACTAGGAAAAGCCTTCCATTGTACACGTCTTAACGTTCAAGCCTGCCCTTATCGGGTAGACTGAGGAAAACGCGTTCTCAAAGGATAATCACCATGGCCACTTTACGTCGCGTACACAGCATGACCGCCTTTGCCCGTGTTGAGGAGGCTGCTTCCTGGGGCACGCTGCACGTCGAAATTCGCTCGGTGAACCAGCGTTACCTGGAACCGCATTTTCGGCTACATGAAAGCCTGCGCGATCTCGAGCCGATACTCCGTGAAGCCCTGCGAACCCGCTTGGCGCGAGGCAAAGTAGAGTGCAGCATACGCTTTGAAAGCTCAGAAACCGTACAGGCCCCTACGGTAAATACTGCACGCCTGGCTGCGATTTCTGATGCACTTACGACTATCCAGCAGCACGTGCCCAGCGCCGTACCGCCCACCACACTTGAGCTTTTAAACCAGCCTGGCGTGATGGAAACCCAACACCTGGATCAGCTCGCCATCAAAGCCGCTGCCAAAACGTTGTTTGAGCAAGCGCTGGAGGAACTCATCGATGCCCGAGCCCGTGAAGGCGGCAAACTTGCCGAAGTGATTAGCACGCGCCTTACCGCGGTAAGCGAACAGGTCGCAACCGTCAAAAGCCTGCTACCCCAGCTATTAGAGCGCCAACGTGCCCAACTGCTGGAGCGTCTGGATATAGCCAAAACGGAACTCGACCCCCAGCGCCTGGAAGCTGAGCTGGTACTGGTTGCCCAAAAAGCCGATGTAGACGAAGAGCTCGACCGTCTCACGGCCCATGTTGAAGAAGTCAGCCGCCAGCTCACTCAAGCCGGTCCTAAAGGCCGCCGTCTGGATTTTTTGATGCAGGAGCTAAACCGCGAAGCCAATACGCTTTCATCCAAATCCATTGTGGCCGAAAGCACCCGCTGTGCGGTAGAGCTTAAAGTGCTGATTGAGCAGATGCGTGAGCAGATTCAGAATATTGAGTGATGTCGACGCTTGTCTACCATGATCCAGCTTAAGCCACCGCTAGGTGGGTATTAAACCCGCATTGACGCCGCGAGCGTCTATCCGCGAGAAGTGCTAGCCGCGCTGGCCTACAACGCGTCTGCCGTGATACTTGATACACCACCACCCCAGTGGTGACCCAGAACCAAGTGGCTCAGATAGGCAAATCAATGAGCGTCTAAAGGAAGCTCCGGGGCTGATGGATATTAAGGTGATTGATCATGTAGTGGTGGGAAGTGATGGGTGTAAGTCATTTGCGAAGATGGGATATTTGTAACTGATTAACTCTAAATGTGGCGCCGCTCCTGGGGGGCGATCCCATCTGTTGAGCTGTTTGTTTTGGCTAATATTCATAACCGACAAGAAGCCTTTTGCCTGCTCTGAGACGTCATCTTGAGCGCCGTATTTACCGCCATCGGCCTAGTCGTTGATGGCACTCGTTTTCCGGTAGCCTGGCACCCGCTTTTAGCATTGATCCCAAAGAGTCGGCCAGTTGGCTTGGCGAAAGAAAGGCATGAGCTTCCAGCTCATCTAATATCCAAAGTACACCACGAACCTCTAGTTTGCTTTGTTGCCCTGATTTTCTGAGCGCGCCGTCATTGGTCAGCAGCGTCCAGCCTCTTTCCTTGGCTAGGAAGTAGCACGACACATCCGCTAGTGAGGAATTACCCAATGTTTGGCGTAGCGTAAAAAGCGTTGCAACTTCCTCACCATTGAATGCCTCAACTACAAGGCCTAATCCCGTTAACTCTTGGCCAGGGGGCTTTTTCAACTCCCGCCACACAAAATCGGTGGTGACGAACTGGTGAGGTAGGGCAAACACGGTTTCAAGCAGGCCACTGCGGTGAAGATCTATCCAGATATTGGTATCAGAGACAAGAATTTTCGCTGACATGTTCACTGTCACCTGCCTGTCCGTTTGCCATTATTTCCTCAATCTCGCCGAGGCTTACACTGAGTAACTCCGCTGCTCTTGAAGGAGTAACCAGTCCTTCAGCCAGCGCCCTGTAAACCAATTGCTTCAGGCGATAGGATTTTTCAGGCTCTTGTCGACCTGGTTCACTTTTTCGAAAACCCTTCATCGACCATAGGCGAAAAGTGCTCTGATAAAAGCTCGAACTAACGATATCCAGGTCATATAATCGGCGCAAAGTGGCTTGAATAGAAATACCCCACTCCTCCTTGGCCAAAAGAAACTCTTGGAACAGCACCCGTTTGCGGTGCTCACCAAAGGTGACGCGCACTTGATTTGCAGGAAAGAGAAACGCCCCAGCAAAGCGGTGGCACCAGTTTTCTTCATCCCGAGTGCCATGAAGCTCCTCAGGTAATGACATAACCAAATGTCCTAGCTCATGGGCGAGATTAAAACGCTGACGTTCACCAGGACGCTCAGTATTACTGACAATAACGGCATCCGCGCCATCGTTGACGAGGGCGCAAAGCCCATCAAATTTCTCGTGAGCCTGAAGACTGACGACTTTAATGCCATTTTCTTCCAGGGTTTCAGTCAGATTGGCAATGGGGTTTAGCCCAAGCTGCCATTCTTCGCGCAGTTTATTAGCTGCCTGTTCAACCTCATCGATATTGGATACGGAAAAACGCTGATGCCATTTGGAAAATTCATCAGGTGATTGGCCGGTTTGGAACAGGCTCTCTGCCGCTAAATAGCGCTCAAGGTGCTCACGCACTTGCTCCTTGACGGCTTCTTGCTGGCGTTTTCCGAAGGCAGAGTGCTTACGGAAGTCTACTTTTCCCAGCTTTACTGAGTCTGAACGGAAAAAATACTCAGGGTTAACCCCAAGTGCGTCCGCTAGTTGGATCAAGCGAGTCGAATTGGGCGCGTCCTTGCCCTGTTCATATTTCGACAGAGCTTGCTTGGTTATGCCCCCCAGCAGATCGGCTAATTGCTGCAAGGTCATATTCTTAAGGACACGCGCACGATGTATACGATCATGCAGCATGATTTTCTACCTTATTTTAAGGTGGTTTAAGTTGACAATATGGTGATTGGGTTGGCGCCTGTCAACCTAATATGTAGGTTTAAACATAGAGACACTACATATAGTGGCTTCCTTACTAGAAAACTACTGCGAGAGAGACAAGGAAGCTGTCGTCGTAGTGCTCGAAAGCGGAGCCGGTGTTGTATGGCGGATCGATATAGATGCACTTAACCTGCCCAGCATAGTAGGGCAGCAGTGCCTTAAGAGCGTCGAGGTTATCGCCCTAGATGAGCATGTTTCCTGAATTCTGGTCACCGTAGCCAAGCTTGGGCTCTTCCTCCATCAAGCGATAGGGCACCTTTTCAACGGCGCGCACGTCTTCGTCTCGGGTTAACATCGCAGTATGGGCATGTATGTACTTGTGTATTCCTTAGCAGCGTGTGACTTGGGCTGGGCTCTTGGCCACATAATACCCTTTGTGGGGGACAACATCTAAAGCGACTAGCGTGTCCTGTTCAGCAGGCTAGAGAATGAGTTTTACGTGGATAACAGGAAAAAACGGGCCTATAATCTGCTTTACCGAATCGGCGCCTTGGAGGCAATCGTGAGCCAAAAAGAAACGAACAGAGAAGAACTATGCCGCTTTATTTGCCAGCAACTACCTCGTCATCATCTAAATCAATTGCTTGAAGGCATTGAAGTAGCTTTTAAGAATAGCGACAGCCACCTTAAAGAGACTTTCAAGTATGTACCGCTGGCTGGTCCAGGGCCGCAGTTACATCATTACACGGTGCAAGAGGCTATTCTTGGTTTGCAGGGCGATGAAAGCTTCGAAGTGAGCAATTATTCTACTCGCCCAGCAGGCGGGCACTATGCGCTCATTCAGGCTGGTTCTCTTTTAATTACTACCAGTGTCGTGACAAAGGATAAAGCGCAGCCTACTTCGGCTAAATATCGGCGTGAGTTCAGCGCTATTAACGAAAAGCTGGAAGCGCAGCATCCTGACTTGTTTCAATCTGCCACGCCTCCTCTCGGCCCGAATGATGACTCTTTGCACGCTTTATTACTGCCTTATACAGCAAAATGGACAGAAGGTGACCACAGTTCTCCCTTAGGCATCGTTGTAGCCGTTCCATTCAGTGATCCAAGCGCAGGGTTTCACTTGCGAATTAGTGCTGATGAGCTTTTACAGTATTACGACGAAATAGATGGTCTCGGTGATGTTGCTTATCCGAAACTGCGTGCTAGCATGCGTCGCGATGAGGAACGAGACCAACACGAAGGTGGAAGCGAGTGACATGAGAACAGGGGTTGATGGATTTCAAGGCCAACGGCTGAGCCAGCTGCGTATGGCCCAAAATTTGACCCTCGCGGAGCTGGGAGAGCAAATTGAACGCTCTTCCAGCACGATTTCGGCATGGGAAAAAGGTACCCAGCTACCTGAGGCTGAGTCCTTTGATCGCCTTTGCCACGTTTTTAATGTTTCACGTATGTGGTTTCTCAAGCCAATACCGCTAGCTTTCCAGAGAGAACAGCGCCCCCATTTTTTCCGCTCTCAAGCATCTGCTCACAAGCAGGCCCGTGAGCGGTCGCAGTTGTATTTAGCATGGCTTCAAGAGATTTCAGACTTCTTTCAGGATGCAATGGAGTGGCCTGAGGTCAATGTACCTATGCTTGATGCCGATGACTGTCGCCTGATCAGTGATGAAGAAATAGAAGATATCGCGCGCGAATGCCGTGAAGCTTGGAATCTCGGTACTGCCCCTATTCCGAATGTTATCCAGGTAATGGAAAATGCTGGAATCATTTGTACTCGTGCGACCCTGGGGCATGTCAAAATGGACGGTGTCTCCCATGTTTCCGTCTTGGATGGCCGACCCTATGTGCTGATCGCTGAAGACAAAGCGAATGCTATTCGTAACCGCTTCGACGCAGCGCATGAACTGGGGCATCTAGTACTACACTCGAAAATTCCGGCTTCGCAATATGTGAAAAATGAGCTCTACGACCTTTTAGAAGGGCAGGCACACCGTTTTGCCAGTGCTTTTTTGATGCCTCCTGAGAGCTTTGCGCAGGAGGTCGTATGGCCAACGCTTGATAACCTGCTCTCGCTTAAATCTCGCTGGAAGGTCTCAGTAGCGTCAATGATCGTACGCTGTCGAGACCTATCATTGCTTTCGGATCAGCTTGAATTAAGGCTTTGGAAAGGACGCTCTGCACGTAAATGGACGAAGGGTGAGCCAGGCGACGATACCTTCGCTTTCGAGCAGCCCAAGCTCATGATGCGCGGCGCTCATTTGTTGGTAGATAACGGCATCTTCGAGCGCGCTGAATTGGTGTATCAGATTGGGTTGCCGCCAGAAACCATTGAGATGCTTTGTAGCCTACGACCTGGTTATCTAAGCCAACAGTCCAATGCTGGTGATAACGTGGTGCCTCTCAAGCTCAAGCACAATACCGTAAGGTCTGGTCGAGCTACCCGAGCGGATGTCCTGCCATTTCAGAAATAGAGGTGAGAGCGTTGCATTTCCATTGGTTCACGAGGGTAGGTGCTTGTAGTAATTTTTTTAGCCTTTCCAGGAGGCTTGAGCACTTATTATCCATATAAACATAGCCTAGTTCAGACATCGCCTGCATCAATTCGTCCTGCCAATTCTGTTACAAACGGTGATGGATTATTAGCACTGTAAATTATATGAATTTCCTCTTCCGCACGCGTGAAGCCTACATAGAACAGGCGACGTGCCTCTCTTATCTCTCCCTCTCCTGCATTATTGCGCGGTAGCTTGCCGTCATCCATACCGAAGAGAACGACAAAACGGAACTCGCGGCCCTTGGAGCTGTGAAGGGTTGTCAAGGTGATGCGATTGTTGCCCTCGCCATGACCGCAGAAAAGGCCGAGCGTGAAGCCGTCACAGGTGTTCCCGGGGGCACTTTTCTCTACAAATGTATTTAGTGTGTTGCGCTCGTCGCTCATAGTGCGGCTTCGGGCAAGGTGATCGTTCAGCAACTCTTGGCGGAAGGTCGTTAGCCAAGTATGAAGATCAAGCGTGCTGTCACGCCGTTCCCATAGGAAAGTAATTAGCTGTCGCTGGAATTCGTTTTGCTCTGTTTCGGAGGCGAGCGTTTCAGCGAACAGACGCTCGCCGTCAGCCACGAGCCTTGAGAAGCGAGGTGTTCCTGTTTGCCACCCGCTGCAGCACCACGTGGCACATTGCTCTAGCCAGCGCATCAGTCGGCTTGAGCGGGGGTAGTGTGATTTACTGTCCGCCCTGACTGTGCCATAGCCGTATGCCTGGGCAGCATCTGCAATATAGTCACCGAGCCATGCGGCTGGGTAGAGGATAGCAATGTCTCCCGATTCTAAGCCCGGTAGCCTAGCTATGGCATTGGGAATGAGCGTCTCGAAAATGTAGTACGCACGCTGTTCATAGCTGCCATGAAGGGGCTGAAAATAGATAGTCCCTTCTGCAGCGCCCGCCGGAGCCTCGTATCCCCTTTCCTCACCTAGCGCGAACTGCGAAGCGGTGACGATGCTTGATCCGCAACGGTAATTCAGGCGCAGCGGAACCGTTTCTACATCCGCGCGCTGAGCAAGCCTCCTTAGCAGTTCCGGTTTTGCGCCAATAAAGCCGTATATCGATTGATCCACATCTCCGACAGCGAAAAGTCGTATTCCGGTGCTGAAGCAAAGTCCTAAAACCATACTGTGCAATGCACTGCCGAGATCCTGATATTCATCTACAGCCAAAACGGGATATTTAGCGCGAATGGCGCAGCGGAGCCACTTGTTTTCCCTAAGCGCACGCAAGGCGAGTAATGGCATATCATCGAAATCGATCAATCCTTGCGCCCTCAGCTCTTCTTCGTAGGCAAGAACGAGTTGAGCACATGTGGCATCGTCGTCATGAAAGGCTGCTGCCGCACGGTTTAGATGAGATCGACGATAACGTTCCATGAGTCCCTTCCACATTCTGTGTGGATCCTCATCCCTTCCAATAACCCTGTCATAGGCGCGCTCCAGTGCGTCGCGTTGTTCCTGCAGATTTGCGACTGCAAAATCTTCTGGCAGGCCGAGCCTAGCCACCTTTGAGTATGGCAATATGATTTGCGTTAGCGAGAATGAGTGGACAGTGCCAATAAAAATCCGTTTGCCAGGTGCAATACCCAGGTCGTTGAGCCTTTGCTCAAGTTCACGCGCGCATTCGTTGTTATAGGTAATGCAGGCTAGGCCCCGAGGCTCTTCAATATCTTCGGCGAGCATACGCGCTAGCTTGATTGTCAGTGTCTTCGTTTTGCCGCTGCCTGGGCCTGCCAGCACGACACAATGACCATCCGATTCATAGGCAGCCCACTGTCCCGAATTGCCCCGTAGGCTTTCGGCAGCCTTGATATACGCTGAACGCTCAGACACGGTCGGCCACGTATCTGATGGCACGGTCGATATATCCTGGAGGGTCAATCTCCTCGCAGAGAGAGAGCAGTCTTTGGGCAAACCTCCCCTTGCCAATGCTATCTATCATCTTTAGAAGAAGGCGCTCATCCAAGTTGTTGGGATTTTCTTCCCAACGATTAACTTGGTCTTGGCGCTCCGCGCTGAACCTGTACTCACGCAGCACCCCTATGATCGCGTCCGCGAACCCTTCCTGAAAAAGGTCAGCCTCAAGGGTCTGCATATTGGAAAAAATGCCGAAGTCCTCACACCGCTTACGAAAATCTTCATAATCGCTGTGCCCGGCCAGTTCCGCGAGCACATCGTCCGGGCTTTCTCCGGTGCAATGTTCCGCAATAATCGCAATAAGTCCTCGGCTGCGATTGTAAGCAAGCGGTTTTTTCCCTTCTTGCGGATCTCGGTCCGTGATTACGGAAAACGGTATGCCGAGACCGCTCAGAAATTTTACATATGGTTTAAAATTAGTTCCTGAAACTGAGCAGACAGTTATACCTAACCTGTCTAGAGGTTGTCCGATTCGCTCCGCAAGGGCGGGTACAAGGAACTTCTCTGCATCACCTTCAACTAGAATAACGCCTCGCGCGAACAGCATTTCTGCGCGCGTCACATCTAGATACCGTGCAATATCGTCCGCTTCGTGGTCACTGAGATTGATCTCTTGAGCTGAATAGCCGACAGTACCTTTCTCGCCGGCGTCCTTTAGCAACACGATTGACCGTAATGGTGAAACGCTTGCGATGTGTGGAGAGTGGGTCGTCAAAATGACTGAGAGAGGCCCTGGCGTCTCTTCGCCATCGACCGACTCGAACATTTGCCGGTAAACCGAGCGCTGTAGATGTGGGTGCAGGTGCGCTTCTGGTTCTTCTATTGCGAGGAATGTATGGTCGCGACTGTTTTCACTGATCAGTTGCCTGATTTCTAGTGTTTTTAGACTGAGGAAAACCAGGTTGGCAGAGCCGAGACTGGCATCATCGATTCCTCGCGCGCCATCATCAATTAATAGGCGGATGGAACGATGCAGGCGAGTCGGGTCCGCTGGGCTGAATCCGATACCGGGTCGGATATTCTGGCGCGGCCCGCTTAACTCTAAAAACGCGTCTGCGATGCGTTGTTGTAGTAATTGGACTTCTTCGAATTGCGTTATCTTTCCGGTAACTTCCTCAATAGCCGCGCCGATGGCCACGAGATCATCTTGGTCGACGGTCCTGAATGCCTCTTCCACCAGTGGGCGTAGAGGTGAGCGCCGCCATACGGCGAGATCACTCTCGGCGTCGCGCAGCGCCGGAAGTACTTCCATTGCGATTCGGCGCCGTAATTTGTGACCATAAGTTTTTGTATCACTCTCCCCCCCATAGCAGAAGAATTCGAAATCTGCTGCAGATATAGGGGCGTCAACGTCGAGATCGGCTCTCGCCCGAAGTTCATAGGAAAGCCTCACGGTCTCGGGATCGTCATCGAGTCGAAAGTCTGTAAGGACGGCCAGAATATCCGGATCATGCTCAAAGTCTTTGATTTCGACGCTGACCACGATATTGTCATCCGCACTGAGCGTTTCGAGGCCGTCCCAGAAGTCTGACGGGGAGAGCTGACGTGCGCTATCCGGTAGATTGTGGTCAAAAATGAGCCGCAAAGCGTACAGAAGGTTGCTCTTTCCAGTACGATTCTCGCCTAGTATCACCGCGTTGCCACCGAGAGCAACGTCAAGAGTCTGGAAGTTCCTGAAATTTCTTATAAAAATTCTAGAAAGGCGCATGTCCCAAACTCTGCTCTTTTAGGCTTTGTTTGTAACCTAACATAGCTTAGCGCGTATCGACACTTTTGCGTTCTGAATGAAAAATTAGTGCATATGCATCGTTCAACGCGATCAATATGACTAGACGGTTGAAGCGATGATAAGCTTGCTTGCTGATTACGAGTAAGTGGCCTGCGATAAGTAAATTGTTGAATAATAAAGGATAATTTATTTATAGGTGTAGCAGAATATAATTCGTATTCCTTAAAGCTAGGTGGTTGTGCTCATAATTCTTTGCATATGTGATAATAAAAATCACTGAAGGCAAGCACCCTCCTGATAAGCAATGCAGATCCTTTCTTGAGGTGGCTACCTGCCCCATCGTTCGCACATACCTTTGGTTGAAATGCCTCTATTCACGATTTTATGCCCATGCAATGCGGGGAGTAGACTGGGGAGTATATCCATAATAATTTCCTATTATTTTTATAGTCTTATGTTTTTATTGATTTTTTATAAAATTATCAATATTCAGATTCAGAATATTGAGTGATGTCGACGTAACAATATGACCAAGCTCTAAGTTTTAGTCATTAGTAATAAGCGTGTTTACCATCTACGGTTGCAATAATTGTTAAGCCACCAGGAAAATAGTTTTCCACGCCATTGGTTGAAGCCCTTGGCTTCTTTGGTTTTTAAAAAGCTAACGTATTTAGAGAGAATGCCGTGAGTGGGAACTTGGCCCTTCGTGATAATAGCGTCGCTAGTGCGTTAGTCCCTGACGCGTGGCGGCTTTTCGGGCCACTCTGAAAGGGCGATTTCGCCCTCGATAGCATCTATCACTACCTCAAATTCCTGCGGGCAGTGTTTCACGCCACACTCCCATACAACGATGACGCGCCATCCTTGAGCCTCTAGTTCGGCCTGTTTGCGTGCGTCTCTACGTACGGTCTCGGCGAGCTTGTTCTGCCAGAACTCCTTTTGGCTGGCAGGCGTTGTCGCATAGAAGCAGCCCTCATGGCGGTGCCAAAAGCAGCCATTTACAAAAAGAGCGACCTGATAAACAGGAATCACAAGGTCTGGTTTACCGGGCAAGTGGTTCGCGTGGGCGTCAAAAGAAATATGTCGTTTCTCTAGCTCCGCCTGAACGAACCGCTCCGGGACAGTATTTTTGCCCTTGATAGAAGCCATCATTTTTGACCGAGTGGAACGATCAACAATGTCCGCCATGGTGGTGCCCGCGAATAAATTCGATGAAGCTGGATAGCGTCTCGACGCTGCCTTGAGCGTAAAACGGCTGCAGCGGCGATGGAATTACCAGCTGAACGCCAGCATCCCTCATTTCCGTAAGCTGATGCTCTGATACGCCGGGTTGAAGGGTCAGCAAGTGCTTTAAAGGAATACGCTGAGCTTCATTCAGAACCTGCCGCCAGCGGTCCTTGCAGGTAGTTTTGACGCCCAGCATGTGAAGTCTTGAAGAAGGGAAATTAGGGTGTTGATACGCTTCACTACCGGGAAACAGGAAGTCCGGCTTTGAGCGTTTCTCGGTTCTGGCGCCGCGCTCAAATGGTAACCCGTGCTTGCCAAATATCCACTCCAGATGATTTTCCAGGGCGTGCCCGGCTCTGGATTTTCTTCGGTTCTGAACACTGAGAGAGAAGCTGATAAAAGCATCTACATCGTTAGACCAGCCGTTGGCATGCTCTACCAGATGTTTACTGACAATGTGACGCTCCAACTGCTTAAAGAGTATTTCTTCGCGCTCGATCAATGCCATCAACGTATCGTCAGGCGCGGAGACAGGATCAATATCATGTAGCAGCGTTTCAAGCGCCAGAGCTGACAGTTTCCGGGTGGTGGGAAATTTTAGGCCGAATCTTTCAAGCAGTAGATCTAGCCAACTATCCTCATCAGTACCTGCTTTTGGAACGGCTATCCCAACTTCGTCAGCAATATAGTTGAACAGTGAAACCGGAACCTCGATGCGGGTTGGGTCGATGATTTCAAGCGTCGTACCAGGCTCCTCATGCACACCGAACAGCCACAGAAGCGCTGTTCGAAGCTCACTTTCCTGGGGAATGATAACCAGCAGCAGAGAACCATCAGGCCGGTGAGCATAAATCAGGGTGTCGCCCGCCGCCGCGGACCTCAGGGGCTCATTGCTACTTTTATAGTACAAACGAAACTCTGCACTACGCGCCGGGTCATTCTCGCGTGCATCGTACCAGGTTAACGTTCCATTCTGAGAGAGCCTGTCGGCGTCATCATCACCCATATAGAGGCATGTGCTCTCAATACAGCGCCGCTCACTTCCGAGAATTTGACGGAGCTTCTGAACCCCTTGAAGTTCATGCTGGTTGGACTTTTTGGGGTTAACCTCAACCTCACTCAGCAGCTTTACGCCAACGCCTGTAAAGTGAGTGGACAGCTTTTCCATACGTTTATAGTCCCTGATATCCTGGCGTTCAAACCGTTGGCAAACCCGTTACAGCGCGAGGGGAATCTCAAGCTGTTTTTGATCTTCTTTCGCCTTGATAGACTCAATTTTTCGGGCAGCCAAAATTCGCGGCTTCATTAGCTTTGCCACTGACTCAAACACCGGGACAACCACCGAGTTACCAAACTGCCGGTAGGCTTGGGTATCGGATACCGGGATGACAAAGTTGCTTTCACCCAGCTTATCAAAGCCCATTAATCGTGCGCACTCTTGGGGCGTCAGCCTTCTTGGCCGGTGCGTGAGGTTGTGTTCACTATAGAAATCCAAGGCGTCATCGAATCCACGGTCTACCAAAATCTCCGAGCCATCCTTGTGATAACGGGCTGACAAGGTGCGGGCCACGTCGTGGGAGCGGGTCAAGCCAAAGCCGAATCCGTTACCCTTTTCGCGGTGCTTCTGCGCGTACTTGTAAAGGTACTCCCAAAGCTTAGGCGTCAGGATGTACTTGTCATCGACGTCCTTATCCAGGAGTTCGCCAAAAGAGGGGCGCTGCTTCGGATACATGTTGACGATATCTTTCAGGGTGAAGCCATCATGAACATCAAGGTCTCGACGAAAGCCCACAAGCACAATCCGCTCGCGATGCTGAGGAAGGAAGTGTTTGGCATCGATAACCTTGGGGTCCTGGCCTTTGGGAGCGTTAACATCCGCCACTTCATAACCCAGCTCATCCAGCGTCTCACAGATCACACGGAAGGTTTTACCCTTGTCGTGGCTCTTGAGGTTTTTGACGTTTTCAAGCAGAAAAGCCGCCGGCCGCTTGGCGGCCAGAATTCGCGCAACGTCAAAAAACAGTGTTCCCTGGGCATCGCACTCAAACCCGTGTTTGCGGCCAAGAGAGTTCTTCTTTGAAACGCCTGCCAGAGAAAACGGCTGACACGGAAAGCCTGCCAGTAATACGTCATGATCAGGAATCTGCTGATCAATGTGTTTATAGGCGGTATCTTCGTCAATCTCGAGGTTCGAGCTCAGCGTCACTTCGCGGATATCTTCATTGAAGCGATGCGTCAGCGGATCGCAGAAATGATTCGCTTTATAAGTACGTACGGCGTACTTGTTCCACTCGGACGTAAACACACATTCACCGCCAATGGCTTCAAACCCCTTTCTTATTCCCCCGATACCGGCGAACAGGTCAATGAACCGAAAAGAAGGCTTGAGATCATTGGGTTTAGGCGTTGGCAGCATGGACACCATGCGCTGGTAGGCGGCACGGGTAACTTTGGGTTCAGCCTTTCCTTTGGCCCAGCGATTAATGGTTTCTCGGCACCAGCTCCCCTTATCAACCTCGGCAAGTGCTTCAGCGATGGCTCTTTGATCGTAAATTTCCAACAGCTTGTTCAACAGAGCTCTGTCATCAAGCCTCTCATAGGGCGATAGAGAAGTACCTGCTGGTTGAGGAGCCGCGTCTGAGTCAGCAGCGTTATCAATCTCGAAAAGGAGGGTCATGAGGTTCTCTGGGTCAAATGTGTGACGATCTGCCACGATTGTAGACCCGTCGTTCGGTATTAGCGAGATCTTACTGCTGAATACGGCTGTTCTTTAACATCTGATCACTGGCCGGGCGATCCACATGGCCAGTGGCAGCAAGATGAATGTTTTTGGCAATTTCTTCGACAGGATCATCAAGCGTTCCCAGAAACTGAAACTCGGAAGGGATAACGTAGCGCGCTTTTTGCTCATCCTTTCCGGTGAAGGATTGTTCCGCCCCCGTTGCCGATGAGCGTCTTTTCATTATCTCGCGCAAGGTCGTTTCATCCAATAACTTTGCCAATAGTACGATGTTCTTGCGATCCCCGATTCGGTTGAGCAGGTAGCCCGTGCCCAGGTTTTTGTTCCAGATCGGCTTCACCATAATCATGTGCAGCGTCTTGATACCTCTTTGGGCCAGTGCCAGCATGACCATTAGTTGGCCGTTATTAATCCCAAAAGAGAGATTCTCATCAGGGCCAGTAACACGCGGGAACTTGTGCTTAACTTCCAGCTGTATGAAGGTGTTATCCGGCTGCCGTGCAAGGCTGTCGATATCCCACACGCCATCGAAAAAAGGCTGTATTGCACAGTTTTTGAATAAGCGATGGAGCACGACCCGCTTGAAAAGATCATCGCTATATTGGCTGGAAATGCCCGCCCAGAAGGCTTGTTGGGAGCGGTGTTCATCAATGACCGACGCCGCAGGAATCCTGAATTGAGGCACTGTTTGTCGGCGGTTCTTCAGCATAAAGGACTGAATGGGAATATGCGTTTCGCCGTTCCACTCCTTGATAAAGAAGTCTCGGGCTGACTCGTTGTAATAGCAATCAAACAGAAAACCGTCATGACTTCCTTTGGGCGCAAGAAGCCTGCGCAGCGCTGCTGCTGACGTACACGCTTCTGAGTGGTCCCACACCCACCAGGCATTCACAAACGTTTTCCGCGTCGAATGGCGCTGGGCTTTCACCGTCAGTGTGCGAACCAGCGAGATCGGCAATACGTCAATCCCTTGCCCGGTAAGCTTGCTGAGATACTCGTTAAACACTGACTCAATGACCAGACCTTCCAGCATCCGACTTTTGTCGGAACGGACGAGAATTTCCTTTAGCTGCTCGATGTTATCAAGTGGAATATCCTGAAGGGGCCCAAACGGGGTCAGCAAGCTCATTGCCTATTATCCTACACTACGCGTGGAGGTTTGATACTGGATGGGCAAGGGATAATTAGCAAGTGTTGACGTTGGGACGAAGATGACTTGGCAGTAGGGGGCAAGCTCGCAGGATCACGGGTGGCGAGGCCCACGCCAGCGAGCCTATTCGTGAGCAGGTTGAGGCATAGGGCATGATGTCCTTGGCCTGCTGCTTGTTATGGCTGCCCATGTGAAAGGCCAACAGGCCCAAGTAAAGTAGAACCCAAGGATCAGCCGGGATCTTACAGTAATGAGGGGGTATTTAAATTTGAAGAGAACTCACCGGCAGTCGTAATTGGCTTGCCGATCTGTGCTAACGCTCGTACTCAAGGCTAGGCATCATAAATGCATTGCGTTCAGTCAAACACTCGTTGGGAGCAAAGCAATGCATAACAATACTAAAATCGATTTTATCTACCTTTCCGAGCAGGACATGATCCGCGCTGGCGTCACCGACATGGCCGCCTGCGTGGATTCCATGGAAGAGGTCTTCCATCTGCTTCACATCGGCGATTATCGCATGGCCGGGCCTAATAATGACTCGCATGGCGCGATGGTGATGTTCCCAGAAGAGTCGCCCTTTCCCACCATGCCCAAGCCCACCGCGGATCGGCGCATGATGGCGATGCCGGCCTATCTGGGCGGTAGCTTCTGTACCTCGGGGGTGAAGTGGTACGGCTCCAACATCGCCAACAAGGAGAAGGGCCTGCCCCGCTCCATTTTGATGTTCACGCTCACCGACCCGGACACCGCCGCACCGCTGGCCTACATGTCGGCTAACCTTTTGTCGGCCTACCGTACCGGCGCAGTGCCGGGTGTTGGCGCGCGCCATCTGGCGCGCAAGGACTCCCGCGTCATCGGCCTTCTGGGGCCGGGCGTGATGGGCCGCACAAGCGTTGCGGCCTTCATGGCCGTCTGTCCGCAGATCGACACGCTCAAGGTCAAGGGGCGCAGCGGCGAAAACCTCAGTACCTTTTTGAATTGGGTGAAAGAGCACTACCCACAGATCGTCAACATTGAGGTGGTGGACAGCGCAGAAGACGTGGTGCGCGATTCGGACATCGTGACCTACTGCGCCTCCGGTGAAGTCGGCGACCCCTCCCAGTACCCGCTGGTCAAGCGTGAGTGGGTTAAGCCCGGCGCCTTTCTGGCCATGCCCGCACCATGCAACTTTGATGAAGGCATGGAAGCGCCCGACGTTCGCAAAGTGCTCGACGACACCGGCCTGTATGAAGCCTGGTACGAGGAAGTGCCCAAGCCGGCCCACAACGTTATTCCGCTGGTTGGCGTCAAGTTCATGGACATGATTCACGCCGGCACGCTCAAGGCCGATGACCTTGAGGACCTGGGCGCGATCGTCTCCGGCGACAGCCCGGGACGTCAGAACGACGACGAGATCATCATGATGTCGGTCGGCGGCATGCCGGTCGAGGACGTCGCCTGGGCCACGGTCGTCTACCGCCGGGCCGTGGAAGAGGGTATCGGCGTCAAGCTCAACCTGTGGGATGAGCCCGTACTGCGATAACGAATCAGCGCCTTCTCCGGCGGGGGCTCTTCACGGCGCGCCCGCCCTTTCATCGACTTCAAAGCGAGCGTTTAACCATGAGCACGATTACCAAGGTCAAGACCGGTTCCAAATTCGAGGAACATGCCAGCTACTCCCGCGTGGTAGCCGTCGACAACTGGATCCTTGTCTCCAACACGGCCGGTCGCAACCCGGAAACCAAGGAGATTCCGAAGGACGTCAGCGAGCAGCTCAAGCAGGTGTTTGCCAACATCGAGCGCGGTCTTGCCGCCGTCGACAGCAGCCTGGCGGACGTGGTGTCCGCGAAGATCTTCATCCAGAACCCGGCCGACACCGAGACCGTCATGACGCTGTTTGGCGAGACGATGCGTGGTATCGATCCGGTCATCACCGTGACCTGCCCGCCGCTGGGCTCGGAGGTCTACAAGGTCGAGCTGGAAGTGACCGCTTACCGCGGCGCTGGCAGCGCCGCGGTCCAGAAAATCGATACATCCACTCAGTAAGGCCGCGCCCGGGTTGTTACTCGAGCGTCCAACAGGCGACCGGCATCGACCGGTCGCCTCTGGTTTACTGGCCCACCGATCAGGACACTTTCATGGCACCGACCATCGCATCCGTTGACACCTCCAGAGACTTTCCCGCCTCGACCACCGTGGTTATCATCGGGGGCGGCATCATCGGCCTGACTGCCGCACTGACCCTTGCCGAACGCGGCGTGCCGGTCGTCGTGCTGGAAAAGGGTCGCCTGGCCGGGGAGCAGTCCTCCCGCAATCTGGGCTGGATTCGCAAGACCAGCCGCCACGGCGAGGATGTGCCACTGGCGCTGGCCGCCGACCGGCTGTGGGCCAACATGGCCGAGCGGACCGGCAGCGAGGTTGGCTATCGCCCCTCCGGCATCATGTTTTTATCGCGTACGCCCGAACAGCTCGCCGTGCACGAGGGCTGGCTCAAGTCGGTATCAGACCTATCGCTGGACTCGAAACTCATGAGTACTCGCGATATTGATAACTATGCCCCCGGCGGCCGCGGCCAGTGGGCCGGCGGTATTCTCACCTCCTCGGATGGCTATGCCGAGCCGACGCTGGCCTCCAGCGCCATCGCCCGGGCTGCCATCGCCCGCGGCGCGGTAATCGTTGAGCACTGCGCGGTGCGCAACATCGTTCGCACCGGCGGCCGGGCCAGCGGCGTGGTGACCGAGCGCGGAGAGATCAGCTGTGATCAGGTGCTGCTGGCCGGCGGTTTGTGGTCACGCCGTTTTCTGGGCAACATCGGCATTTCGCTTCCGACGTTACCGTTGGTCCTGTCGGTGCTTCGCACCGGCCCCATGGAAGGCCCGACCGACAGCGCCGTGGGCGGACCGGACTTCTCCTTTCGAAAGCACAGGGATGGCGGCTTCATCGTGACCCAGCGCGGTGCGCTCGATGCCCCGCTGACGTTCGATCACCTGCTGGTCGGCTCGAAATACCTGAGTTCGCTGCGCTCGCAGTGGGGGCTTTTGAAGATGTCGCTGGGCAAGCACTTCTGGCGGGATCTTGCGCTCTCCAGGCGCTGGGCGCAGGGCCGCTCGCCCTTCGAGCGCGTGCGTACCATGGACCCGCCGGTCAACGAGCAATTCAACAGAGACGCCCTGCGCAACCTGGCCGCTGCCTGGCCAGCGTTTGAAAACGCCACTGTAGAGCAGTCCTGGGCGGGAATGTTCGATGTCACGCCGGACTCCAACCCGGTGATCGATGCCGTGCCCGGCGTGCCGGGGCTGACGCTGGCGACCGGCTTCTCGGGACACGGCTTTGGAACCTCGCCGGCAGCCGGCCAACTGGCGGCTGATCTGGTCATGAACGAGACGCCGATCATCAGGCCGACACCCTATCGATTCGGCCGGTTCTAAACCGCGCTTACACTACTGATAGGGGCGGGGTCTTCAGGGCGCGAGCGCGAGTGGCGGAGGGCAGTTCTTGGAACAGGCGGCGGTATTCGCGACAAAAGTAGCTCTGATGAAAAAAGCCCTGGCTAGCGGCGGCATCGGCTAGTTGCTGCGAAGGGTTTTGCCACAGGCTGCGGCGTACGGCGTTGAGGCGCAGGGCGCGTAAGTAGGTTACGGGTGACTGACCGATCTCGGCTTGAAAGCTGTACTGAAGCGTGCGCCGTGAAATCCTTAACTGATGGCACAGCGTCATCAGCGAGGGCGGATTCTCGGGCTGGCCACGCATCAGCTCATGGCAGCGGTCAACAATATAGCGTCGGGTTCGGTAGTTGCTTGCATCGGCGTTACAAGCCAGCTCGACATCGTCAAGCAGTAGCTCGACACTCTCTTCGATCTGGCGCAGGAGAGATCGCTGTAACGCGGCGGGCATCGGCTCCTGGTGAGAGCGTTGACGCAGGTAGTCGGTCATTCGCTGCCAGAGTTTACGCGCCTGCGCGACCCGTTCGGGGGCTACATCGAGCCGCCGCAGTCGGTGGTCGTCGCGGCCGAGCCACTCATGATGGCGCCGGTCGATGGAGATCACCAGCAGGTCGTAGTTGGAAGGCGTAATGCTCCAGAACTGTTCGCAGCGCGGAAGGGCCGTTATGGTGTCGGGCTTGTAGAGAGTCTCGCTTGGCCATCGTATCGGTGTGACCAGGTGCCATTGTGAGTCGGGAAAATGCATTCGCTGCGAAAGTCCCAGGTTGGCGCTTTCACGAAAAAGCCGTACTTCCTCGCTTGCGATATCCACGATATCGCCCGAAAAAATGCCCGATACGATCTGGCTGGATTCCTGCTGCCAGCCCTGCAGGCGCTGAGCGTGCTCGGCGGCATCCAGGCAGTGATGCGTTGTAATTGTCATGAAGAGACTCCTCGGAGCGTGTCCATGCGCTTTTGGTAGGCAACGTGTGATTAGTTATCTGTTGCCGTACGAGCGGCAGCGGCTGTCTCATCCGGCGGCATACAGGACCAAAGGATGGTGGTGCCAGGACGTGTTTTTATCTAGAGTGAGTTAAACCATTAAAATATTAATGAAATGGTGACCCAATGCTATCCACGAATGCAAGTGCAACGTTCATGCCGTTCGATGTCTGGCTTGGTGCTCTGCGACAGACCTGCGGAAATTTCGACTCCACCCCTCGGGATCGGCGTACTTTTCAAGGCTACATATCGACTCGCACCAACGGCGGTATCGACATTGCCAATATCGTTACGGATGCCGAGAAAGTGACCAGTCGTCGCGCCCAGCGATGCGATGAAGAGCGCCACTGCTTCTTGGTCGTGCAAAAACAGGGGCGCGCCACGTTGGTGCAAGATGAGGTGTCAATCACACTGCGGCCGGGCGAGATGGCGCTAATGGATTCCGTCAAAGCCTGCGACGTCATCCCGCATGGCTTGATTGAGCATGATTCGCTCCACCTGTCACGCAGTGAGGTGGCAAGTCGCTTCGGTGATGTCTCGCTGCCTTTCATGAAAATCACAGCAGACTGCGCCAGCAGTCAGATTCTGCAGCTGGTGGTCAATCGCATGGTGACCGAGCCGCTGGCATCGGTCGACGTGAGGGAGCAGGGGGTGGCTGATTCACTGGTGGCGCTGCTGCCGGCGATCTACCAGCATCAGGCACTGTCGCCGTCGTTCATGGAGCAGGCCGATGGTACGCTGTTCAACTGCGTGCAGCAGTTCATCGATCAGCATCTTCATGAAGACGATATTGGCCCAGAGCGTCTGGCGGTGGTTTTTCACATGTCGGTTCGCCAGCTCTATCGGCTGTTTGAGCAGCATAATGAAACAGTATGTCGCTACGTTCAGCGTCGTCGTCTGGCTCGCTGCGCCGAGGAGCTGGCAAGCCCCATGCTGGTTAAACGCTCAATCACCCAGATTGCCTATAAATGGGGGTTTATCGATTCGGCGCACTTCAGCCGTTCCTTCAAGCGTGAGTTTGCAAGTTCGCCTCGGGAGTACCGCCGAGCACATCTTGAGTACGCCGCTTAACGTATTGTCCTTTTAGGCTAATTGTCCCTCTAGCTAAGGCTAACCATGCAGATGATGCGTCCCTTCAATGACGGCCACCTTTACAAAAGTGGCCGTCATGAATCGCGCCTTCCTGGAAGGCATTCGCGCTAGTAGGCGATACAGACAGACTTGAGCTCGGTGTAGGCATTGACCGCTTCTGGGCCAAACTCTTTGCCGATACCGGACATCTTGAATCCGCCGAACGGCATGGCCGGGTCGAGGGTGACGTGAGTGTTGACCCAAACGGTGCCGGCCTCGATCCGTGGCGTCAGTGCCATGGCTTTGGACAGGCTGTTGGTCCAGAGGCTGGCCGCCAGTCCCAGGTCACTGTCGTTGACCATCCGCAGCGCTTCTTCCTCGTCATCAAAGGGAATCACGGTCAGCACGGGCCCGAAGACCTCTTCGCGCGCGACTTCCATGCCGTGATCGGCGCCGCTGATGATGGCGGGCGACACGTAGAAGCCTTCCGTGGGCACGTCGTTGCCCACATGGATTTTGGCACCCTGCTCGCGCGCCCGGTCGAGATAGCCGCGCACGCTGTCCTGCTGTCGCTTGGAAACCAGCGGATTGACCTGCGCCTGCGGGTCCATGCCGGGGCCAGCTTGCATGGTGTCGACGGCTTGGGCCAGCCGCTCGCAGAAGGCGTCGTGAATGCTGCGGTGCACGTAGAAGCGTGAGGCCGCCGCGCACACTTGGCCCTGGTTAAATAGCCCGCCCATCAGCGCGCCGTTGACCGCCTTGTCGACATCGGCATCTTCAAGCACCAGCATCGGGTTCTTGCCGCCCAGCTCCAGCGAAAAGTGCGCCATGTGCTCCACGGCGGCGTGGCCGACCTGCTTGCCGACCGCGGTGCTGCCGGTGAAGGTGACCTTCTTGACGTCCGGATGCTCGGCCAGGCGCGTGCCGACCACCGAGCCCGAACCCAGCACCACGTTGAACACGCCCTGCGGCACGCCGGCTTCCAGCGCCAGCTCCGCCAGACGCAGCACGGTCAAAGGCGTTTCCGAGGCGGGCTTCAATACCACTGTGCAGCCTGCGGCCAGCGCCGGCACCAGCTTCCACAGCGCAATCATCATCGGGAAGTTCCACGGCACGATGGCCGCCACCACGCCCAGCGGTTGGCGCAGGGTGTAGGCATTGAACTTCGCGCCTTCCGGCATGCCGATGGAAACCTCACGGGTGCTGCCTTCGAGTTTGGTGGTCCAGCCGGCCATGTAGCGAATGAAATCAATTGAGAAGCCGACATCAACCCCGCGGGATAGGTTAATTGATTTACCCTGATTGAGGGTTTCGAGCTGGGCCAGCTCTTCGCCGTGAGCCTCAACCAGATCGGCAAAGCGCAGCAGAATTCGTTCGCGTGCAGCCGGCGTCAAACCACTCCAGCGGCCGTCTTCGAAGCTCTCTTTGGTGAGTGCCACTGCGCGGTCTACCAAGGCGGCATCGCCTGCGGCCAGGGTGGTCAAGGGTTGACCATTCGAGGGGTCAATCACGTCGAAGGGATTGCCTTCGTTTACAAAGCTACCGTCGATAAACGAGCCCTTTGCCCGTTTGAAAAAGTCCTGTATGACCTGTTCTGTGGTGTTCTGGCTCATAAACAATCTCCTGCGCATTCAAGTGTCGAATGAAACGCCATCGGCATATCACTCGATATAAAAAGGTGACCTGCTCAGCAGGCTAATGCGCTATGCCACTAACAGCTTGCTCGTCTTTGCCATGTGCATGACGCTGCCTGCCGATGACTAGAAATTAAATCCGACCAGCAGCTGGGTGTAGTAGTTGGTCCCACTATCGCCGAGCTGCGTGCCGCCGTTCGACGCCGATTTATCTGGGGCGTAACGACCTACCAATGGCATGACCCACCAGTGATCGTTGATCGCCCAGGTGGCGTAAAGATCAATCTCGTTGCCATCAAGGTTCGGCCCCTGCTCGGTATCGAGGGTATCGAAGCGATACATCAGCATGCCGAGGTTAAGCCGCTCGGTGGGATCGAACGACAATGACACCTGATGGATGCGCGCGTTGGACGCGAAGGGGCCTGCGTAGTTGGCCGCCACTTCACCCTGGAACCAGGTACCGAGTGCTCGGCCATTGCCATAAAACAGCGGGTCATAGCCGTCGGAGAAGCGGCTGAAACGGTAGCTTGCGTAGGGAGAACCCGGAACCTGGTCAAAGGTCCAACCTGCTTCCACATACCAGGCGTTTTCATCGGCATTGTTACCCTTTTCCTGCCAAGCGTACTGACCCGACAGGAACAGCTTCTCTACGCCCGCGTTGCCGTGACCGTAGAGAGTATAGACTTGGGTATCGTCTCGGTCAGGGTAGAGAAAAGCGTAATCGCTGTCGGTACTGAGGACGTTGAGATAGGTCGCACCAAGCGTGGCCTCATCGCTCACGTGTTCAAGGGTTCCCACCGCCATTTCAGGCTTGGCCTGGGCCCGATTGTCGGATTCCAGCCACATTAGGTCGCCCCGCCAGCCCTGATCGCCGCCGACGCTCACCACCGCGGTGTTCTTGAAGGATTGCCGCGCTGCCAGATAGTAGCCACCGCCACGGTTGAGTTCACCTCCCAGCACGCCTTCGCCGAAGTTGAGCGAGTCGCCTGAAATTAGAAAACCGTCCCCCGTTTGAATGTATTGACGGCCCACAGAGATATCAATGCCGTCCTGGCCGAGGGCGGGCACTAGGTTGCCGGATTTCCAACCGACGGAAAGATTCTCTATATGCGTGCGGCGCTCGTCGCCGGTGGTGAACCCGGCAGCATCGCCCTGGCCCCAGGTGCCGCTGGACGTCCAGGCCACATTGGCGTAAAGCGAACCGGCCGAAGGCGAGGGCGTATGGGTGACATCGAGCCCGTACTTAAGAAAGCCCTCCTGCCAGTCTCGGCCGCCGGGTTCGGCCGTTTCCGACTGGGCGTAGCCCTTCTGGCTATGAAATGCCCCGGCCACGCCCGTGACGTTCAGGTTGATCGTGGTCTGATCGGTACTATGAAGCTCAAGTGCCGAGGCGCTGGCGCACATCGAGAGTGTGATGACCGAGCCAAAAGCAAGCTTGGGCAGCAGGGAGTTGTCGCGTGAGTTAGTCATAAGTCAGTGATCCCATTCGTGCGATGCTTGTTGTTATGAGAAAGCAGCGTCCATAGATGGGGCCGCTGACTGACAGGCTAACGAGCCGGGGGCTGTCATTCTTGTCTGCCGTTGACGAAAATCTGCCTCGCGCTGCCTCAACGCTTGCAAACCGGTAGAGGCTGGAGACGCCATGTGCCGACAGCTGCGTGGGTCATTTCGGCATGCTGATCACCTGGAGCTGCGTGTATTCCAGAAGCCCTTCGACGCCGAACTCGACACCGACACCAGAGAGCTTGCAGCCACCAAAGGGCGCGTGGGGGAGTACCTCGGCGTGATTGTTGATCCATACGGTGCCGCATTCGAGCCGCGTTGCGACACTTTTCGCCGCGTCGGGGTCGCCGCTCCATACCGAGCCGCCCAGGCCAAAGGAGCAGTCGTTGGCCATGGCCAACGCCTCGTCGATATCGCGATAACGAATGACCGGCAGCACCGGGCCGAACTGCTCTTCATCGACCAGACGAACGCCATTACTGACGTCTGCCACGATGGTTGGGGGGTAGAAGTAGCCTTTGTCGAAAACGCGGGCTCCCCCGCTGAGCACACGTCCGCCGCGAGCTTTGGCATCCTCGACCAGGTCGACGATCAGCTTGAACTGTTGAGCGTTCTGAACGGGTCCAAAGGTGGTGCCTTCGACCAGGCCGTCGCCCACCCGCTGCGCCTGGGCCAGCTCGGCTAGTTTGTCGCAGAGTGCCTCGTAGAGATCTTCGTGCACGTACAGCCGTTTCAGCGCCGCGCAGGTCTGGCCCATATTGACGAAAGCGGTATTGAATATTGCTTCGGCAATGGCGTCGATATCGGCATCCGGCAGCACGATCCCTGCGTCGTTGCCGCCCAGCTCCAGCGTCAAACGCTTCAGGTTACTGGCCGCGTTGGCCATGATGTTTTGCCCGGTCGGTGTCGAGCCGGTGAAGATCACCTTGTCGATGCCCTTGTGACGGCTGATGGCTTCACCGATCTCGCGCTCGCCGGTCACCATGTTGACGACACCCGCGGGCAGCACCTCGTTGATGATCTCGACCAGCCGCAGCGTGTTCAGCGGCGTCAGCCCCGAGGGCTTGCATACCACCGTGTTGCCGGTACGCAGCGCCGGCATGATGTGCCAGATCGCGATCATCAGCGGCCAGTTCCAAGGAGTGATCGAGGCCACCACGCCCAGCGGCTTGCGGTGCCCTTCGATCCGCTTTTGCTCGTTATCCTCGAAGACCTTGACGGGGATCTTGACGTCGGCGTTGTAGCGTGTCCAGGCAACGGCGCCCTGCAATTCGCCTTTAGCCACCACCAGCGGCTTGCCCTGCTCCAAAACGATGATGCGCGCAAGCTCGTCGGCGTGGGTTTCCAGACGGTCGGCGATGGTGTGCATCAGCGTACAACGCGCACTCTCCGACGTTTCACGCCAGTTTGCAAACGCCTTGCGTGCGGCATCAACCGCCTTATCCAGCTGTCCTGTTGAGGCCTGCTGCCCCTCCCCTATCACGCTTTCGTCGGCTGGGTTGATGACCTCGAAAGGCGCTCCCTCACCGGCCACTGTCTGGCCATCGATCAGTAATTGGCAAATATGCTTTTCCATGACTATCTCCAGGGCGAGGTCGGCACGTCTTGCGTGCCTACCAGTTCGTGATGAATGCTCGCGATCAATGCAAGAGGTTATATCGTGTGGTTTTTCGCTGCCCGAGCTGGGAATTATTCAGGTCGAGTTCTTCGCATATAAACAGAAACAGAAACGACAGCCCCATGCGATCAGAAAAGATGAACCCGAAGCAGATCAACAGTACCTGCAGCCTGTTTTCATAGATATGGATCTTCCTTAGCTCTCCTCGGAGCGGCCCCTGACCTTGGCACTTTTCAGAACGAACTCGGCACATCGCTCAGCGATCATAATGACCGGCGCGTTGGTGTTACCCGAGATCAGCGTAGGCATGACCGACGCGTCTGCCACGCGTACACCCTTGATACCGTTCACCTCGAGCCGCGGCGAAACGACGGCCTCAGCATCCGAGCCCATGCGGCAGGTGCCTGCGGGATGATACACCGTCTTGGCGTGGGTTCGAACGTGGGCCTCAAGCGCTTCGTCGGAAATTTCCTTCTCGGCGGAGGGCAAAAGCTCGTGGTCGATCAGCTCGGCAAGGGCAGGAGCACGCAGTATCTCTCGCGCCAGACGAACCCCGCGCACCATGGCATCGACGTCTTCCTGGGCGGAGAGCGCCCCGCTGTCGAACAGCATCTTGTCCTCGGCAATGGCGCTTCTAAGCCGCACCGACCCGCGCGAACGAGGCCGCAGGAAGCACGGGCTCAAGGTAATGCCGTGGCCCTCAAGGGGCTCGCGATCCACATCTCCCATCAGGGTGGGCACCACATGGAACTGGATATCCGGGCGGCCTTCGCCGGCGGTATCCACAAAACAGCCCGACTCCACCACGTTGGAGCTTAAAAGGCCGGTGCGGAAAAGTTTCCACTGAATGCCGTGTTTGAGCGCTTTCAGCCCCTTGTCCTGCCCAAACAGGCTGATGGGGGCTTTCGTCCGGCCATATACGCCCACCTCGAGATGATCCTGAAAGTTCTCGCCTACCTGAGTGCTTACGGCAACTGGCTCGATGCCATGCCTGCTTAGCTCGTCCTTGGGGCCGATTCCGGAAAGCATCAGAATCTTGGGCGTGGCCAGCGCTCCGGCGCACAGAATGACCTCTTCGTTTACGCTGACGCGCTCCAAGGCGCCTTTGCTATTGCGATATTCAACGCCGGTTACCCGCTTGTCTTCGTCGAATAGCAGCTTATGCACGTAGCAGCCAGTCTGGATCTCGAGATTGGGGTTATCCCTGACCGCCGCCAGATAAGTCGCGGCGGTACTGCCGCGCTGCCCGTCGAAGGTGGTGGTGTGATAGAAGCCGACGCCGGTTTGATCTTGGCCGTTGAAATCGTCGTTGTAGTCCAAACCGCGCTGCTGTGCAGCCTTGACGAAGGCGAGACTGAGCGGGTGGCGGTGGCGCGTATCGCTGACGCGTAAAGGTCCTGCGTTGCCGTGATACTTGCCGCCCAGGCGCATATGGTTTTCGGCACGACGAAAGGCCGGTAGGACATCCCGCCACCCCCATCCGGTGCAACCTTGCGCTTCCCAGTCATCGTAATCCTTGGCCTGACCGCGAATGTAGATCATCGCGTTGACCGAGCTTCCCCCTCCGAGTGTGCGTCCTTGGGGCACGTAGGAGATACGCCCGTTAACTCCGGGCTGGGGGTCGCTTTCGTAGGTCACCGTGCGCTTGGTTCCCAGTACCTTGACGAAGGTGGCGGGCATATGAACGAACAAAGAGTCATCCGGCGGCCCGTCTTCGAGCAGCAGCACCTTCTTGCCCGCTTGGGTCAGCCGGTGCGCTATTACACAGCCTGAAGAGCCGCCGCCAACAACAATGTAGTCAGGTTGAGTCATAACCAGCATATCCATTTGTTTATAATAAATAATCTTAAACAGGCAGTTCTTTGGGAGTTACGTTATCGAGCTCAACGGAGAGCTGCTTGATTCAGCGTGCCAGATACTTGACTCAACAGTTCACTTACGACTATTGACGTATACCCCTGTCAGAGTGATGACGAAAACGCGCACTACGGCTAATTATTAATATATTATCAACCAAGCGGCCGGTATCTTTCATGTTTACCATCAGCGACGATACCCCGGTGGGTGAGGAGGCCTTTTGAAGAGTGCCGTAGCCTCGGAGGGCGGCTGGCTGTCGACGAGTCAACGATCCCTTGCTGAACGCCATCAATTTTGGCGCGAGTGTGTCAACGAATGCATCATTGATGTCGACTTTCCAGACGATGCCGACCATCCCATCGAGGCATCGCTTCGTCATACGAATCTGGAGCTGGTGCGCTTGAATCAGATACGCGCCAGACGACACTCCGTCCAGCGAAGCCTGGCCAACATCGCCAAGGACGGTCGCCATTCGGTCTTTATATGCTTCATGCTGTCGGGCCACGGCTTCTCCTACCAAGGCACTCGCTGCGCCCAACACGCGCCGGGGGATATTGTCATTTACGATACTCGCATACCCTATGGCCATGGATTCGCCGGCGATATGGAAATGCTGATCGTCGACCTCCCTGGTGAGTTGGCACACCAGCATCTGAGTGCCTGGCCGCGTGATGAACTGCTTTATCTGGGCCGCGATACGCATATGGCGGCTGACTGCAAGCGACTGTTCGGCTCCCTTGAACCGCTGTTGCAAGCTACCCATGGCCAAAGTGCCCGCCTTGAATGCGCACTGAAGCTGCTTGAACAGCTAGGTACGCTGGTGGGGCGCCTGTACGCCAGCGACAACCAGCCAGCGCTCTGGCGTCAGGTCGAACGCCATGTTCTACAACATCTTCAAGACGAGCTGACCGCCGACGGCCTGGCTCGGACGCTCAATACCTCGAGACGCACGCTTTATCGCCTTTTTGCCACCCAAGGAGTGAGCGTACAAAACTACATCTGGCAGCAGCGTCTGGCCCAGTGCCGAAAAACGCTGCATAGCCGTCATCAGGTCAATCGCAGCATCAGCGAGATTGCCTTCGAGTGCGGGTTCAACGACGCAGCGCACTTCAGCCGACGCTATAAGGCGTATTACGGCGAAACCCCTCAGCAAACCCGCAGCGCGCTTCAGGGCAAGGCCGGCCACCCGACGGCTGAATCCTCCCGCCACTGAAAACTCAAAATACCCGGTGTACGCCGCTGTTACTTGGCCCAGGCGATGGCGGTGAAGTAAAAAAGCGAAAAACTAACGAAAAAAGCCGACCCGGAGGTCGGCAACGAGAGATGCTCTTTAAAAGCGGCACTAGAGCCAGACCAGCGAGAGCGCCGGAATGAAGACCACCAAAACGATACGGATCACATCGGCACCGATGAAGGGCAGAATGCCGCGGCTGACCGTCGAGAGCGTGGCGCTTTTGCTGTACTTCTGCACGATGAACAGATTCATACCCATGGGGGGCGTGATCAAACCTATCTCGACCACCATGAGTGCCACGATGCCAAACCAGATAGACTTCTCCGCCCCGCTCAGCCCGAACAGCTCGAGCCCCATGATCACCGGGTAGAAAATGGGAATGGTGAGCAGAATCATCGACAGCGAGTCCATGACGCAACCCAGCAGCAGATACATCACCAGAATCAGCGCCAGCACGGCAAGCGGTGCAAAGCCGCTGCCCAGCACCCACTCCGCCAGAGTGGTAGGGAGCTGGCCAAGGGCCAGGCCGCTGTTGAGTAGATCGGCGCCGATCACGACCAGATAGATCATGGCCGAGGCCTCGGCCGTACCAATCAGACTCTTATAGAACCCGGACAGGCGCATTCCCCCGCGCACGACCGCGTAGATTCCGCAGGCCGCCGCGCCGATGGAGGCTGCTTCGGTGAGGTTGGCCCAACCGCCGTAAAGCCCGACGATGACCACGATGAAGATCACCAGTATCGGCGCGATATCGCGCAGGCTTTTCAGCCGCTGCGTCCAGGAGTGGCGCGGCGCCCGCTCGACGTCGCGCATGGTGCGCATGGCCATGATGCGAATGACCACCATGTAGCCGAGCATCGCCAGCACGCCCGGCAGTATCGCCGCCATGAACAGCGCAGCGATCGACTCCTGGGTCAGCACTGCATAGACGATCAGCGGCACCGACGGTGGAATCAGTATACCCAGCGTTCCCGCTGCCGCCACGGTGCCGGTCGCAAGCTTCTGGCCGTAGTGGTAGCGCTCAAGCTCCGGAAGCGCGACCTGGCTCATGGTGGTGGCTGTGGCCAGCGATGATCCGCAGATGGCCCCAAACCCCGCGCAAGCGCCGGCCGCTGACATCGCAAGTCCGCCCCGCCAGTGGCCAATCCAGCTGGCACAGGCGCGAAACAGCGATGCGGAAAGGCCGCCGTGAATGGCGAACTGTCCCATCAATACGAAGATCGGAATGACCGCCAGGTCGTAGCTTGAAAATCGCGCGTAGGCGAGATTGTTGAGGGTAAATAGCAGCGATCCCAGTTCGCCGTCGTATACCAGCCAATAGCAGACTGCCCCGGCCAGCAGCATGGCCACGCCCACGTGCAGACGCAAGCCCAGCATTACCAGCAGTACACCAAGGGAAATGGCGCCTATTTCGATGCCGCCCATAATCAGATTCCCTCTTCGGTGGTATCGTCAGCACTTGCGTGGTGCAGGCTGCGAATGCCCCTATAGAGTGCGCAAACGCCTAGCATAACGAGCCCCGGCAGCATGGCAGCCTGGGGAATCCATTGAGGAACGCCCAGCTGGGTGCTCTGAGCGTTGTAGGCCAGACTATCCAGTGCCAGCAGCGACGTGCGCCAGACCAGCAGGGCGCTAACCAGCGCCAGCGCCCAGTGGGCGATTGCTAGAAGTGCCCGATTCAGCCCCTCGGGAAACAGCGTTCCCACGATATCGACACGAATATGGCGATCGTTGATTTCACATAGCGGCAGAAAACAAGCCACGGCGACGGCGATCATCATCTGCAATAGCTCAATATCTCCCGACAGTGGCGCCGACCAGAGACGCCGGCCCAGCATTGAAACCAGCGAGATGCCAATCGCACCGACCAGCAAGAGCCCGCCAATCAGCGCCAAAGCAATGGCCGATCTCCTCAGTACTATCTTCATCGTGACGCTCCCCGAAGCTTGCGTAGTGAGCCGCCTACTGCGGCGAAGCCTTGTGCTCGAGCGCCGGTGCTTCTTCCTCGACCAGCGCCGTCAGCGACGCCGCGAGCGCCTGGCGATCGATACCGCCCTGTTGATCGGCGATCCACTGCGCCGCCACGTCCAGGGTATCCTCCTCCATCGCCTGCCAGGCTTCATCGTCGAGCGTGATTACGGTGTGGGCATCGTCGGCGGCGACGTCGTCACGAGCGCGGGTAATCGCTTCGTCCCAGGCGCGGCCAAAGCGTTCGGAAAGCACTTCACCGCTGAGCTCGTCCAGCGCCTGGCGGGCGGCTTCAGGCAGACGGTCGTAGCTTCGCTGATTCATCAGCATGGCGAGCACCGTCACGGTCGGGGTGGCCTGATCGTCGGCGGTGCCGGTGTGGTAGAACGTCACTTCGTTGAGTTTGGTTGGCGGCACGACTTCCCAGGAGGCTGACGCGCCGTCGATCACGCCCTTGGCCAGGGTATCGGCGATTTGCGCCGGCGGCATGCTCACTGCCGAGGCACCCAGCTCGTCGATGATTTGCGATGCCATACGCGTCGATGCCCGCAGACGAAGCCCGCTCATGTCATCGAGGTTCGAAATTGGTGTTTCTCGGGTATGGAAAACGCTGCCACCGTCGCTGTGCACTGCCAGCACCTTGAACTCACGGAAATCGTCGGCGGCCTGCTCTTGGCTGAATCGCCAGGCGATACGGCTGGCATCGACGCCGCCAGCGGGCAGCATGAACGGAAGCTCCAACGCTTCGCTGCGCGGGAAGCGCCCGGCGGAGTAGCCCAGGGCGGTCCAGCCAATATCCACCACTCCGTTGCGAACCGAGTCCGCTAGCTGGGCCGGCGTGCCGCCCAACTGCATGGACGGGTAGATTTGGCAGTTGAGTTCACCCTTGGATCGGCTTGCCAGCTCCTCGCACCAGGGCTCAATCACCTGCTGCTGGGCATTCGACATGGCTGGCAGAAAGTGCATGATTCTGAGCGTCGTGGCAGCCTGGGCGGGCAGCGCTGCCGCCAGCAGTGTGAGCGTAGAAAGTCCCAGCGCGGCGCGCGCGGTGCGGCGAAAAGCGAACGAATGTCGCATGGCAGTCTCCGTTATTGTTGAATTCGAGGCATACGTGAAGAGAACGTTCGATCCGGCGGGATTGCCCGATCGGCCCATGCAAGGAGTGCCCATTAGCGCCTCACTGCAATTCATTAATATATAAATAATTTGGCGTTAAGAAAAAGACATACATTAGTCTTATGCCTTAACGCACGGCACTTGATACCTACTCGAACGCTTCAGCATCCATCATTTGATCATTTAGCGCTCAGCTGTTGCACTTTTCCAACTTCAATAGCGCACTAAAAAAACGCGCCAGGGTGTCGGTCGCCGTGAGCGGCAGCACCTGGGCGACATACTGATCGGGTCGCACCACCACCAGCGCACCGGTAGCGCCGATATCGCGGGCGGCGAAAATATCCGCATCCGAAGAGGTGGCGAAGACGTTTTCCAGATTCGTCAGCCCGAACGGACCCACCGCAGGCTTGAATACCGCGGGTACGGCCGTGATGTCCACCTCGTGATGCGCGCTGGGATAGATCACCTTGACATCGAACCAGTCCACCCAGGTACTGCCCGGCAACGCCGCGTTGAGCGGGGAGTCGGGGGAGTGCGCCAGCCATTCGGCAAGGCGTCGAGTTTTCGAATCGCTCTCGGGGGAGGCGGCGTCGGCAAACACGTAAAGGCGCCACCGCCCATCGGCCTTGGCCTGATGGCCCAGCTGCAGCGGGTTGCCGTCACAAACCCGCGATACCATAGCGGATTTGAAACGCTTGCCGATGGGGAAGCCGGTAGCGAGCGCCTGGTGTTCGGCATCGTGGGTGATCAGAGACGGCGTGTACTCGGTCATGAACCCTGCCGGGAACTCGATGGTACGAGCGTAGAATGCCTCCAGCTCGCCCGGGTCCTCGAACTCTTCGGGGCGCTTGGCCATCATCGCCGACCACTGCTTGTCGAAGTCGATCAGATTCTTCGCCACCGTTTGGCGCTCGGCGGAATAGGTGGAAAGCAGGCGCTCCGGTGCGACACCACAGAGCACATGCCCCAGCTTCCACGCCAGATTGAAGCCGTCCTGCATCGACACGTTCATGCCCTGGCCTGCCTTGGCGCTGTGGGTATGGCACGCATCGCCGGTGATGAACACCCGCGGCAGCCGCCCGGAGGCCGGGTCTTCGACATCATCGAAGCGGTCGGTAAGGCGGTGACCCACCTCATAGACGCTGTGCCAGGCGACGTTTTTAACGTCGAGCGTATAGGGCGAGAGAATGTCGTTGGCCTTGTCGATGATCTGCTCGATGGATGTTTTGCTCACCGCGCTGTTGCCATCGGCTGGCACTTCACCCAGATCCACGTACATGCGAAACAGATGTCCGCCCTCGCGCGGGATAAGCAGGATGCTGCCGCCGGCGTGGGACTGAATGGCGCACTTGGTGCGAATGTCTGGAAAGTCGGTCTTGGCAAGCACATCCATCACTCCCCAGGCGTGATTGGCTTGGTCGCCGGTAAGCGTACAGCCAATGGCGCTGCGCACGGCGCTTCGCGCGCCATCGCAGCCCACCACGTAGCGGGCGCGCACGGTGCGCTCACGCTCCGCGTCCGTATCTGCATTCATGCGTAACGAGACGCTGACCGGGTAGTCGCCGTCGCCGTCGCCATCGATTGTAAGGCCGTTGAACGCGACGCCGAAGTCAGGACGAATGCGCGCCGGACCATTGAGAGCGGCTTCGGCCAAATAGTCGAGCACCCGAGCCTGGTTGACGATCAAGTGGGGAAACTCGCTGATGTCTTCCGGATCATCCGGGGTTCGAGCGCTGCGGATGATGTGCTCGGGCCGTTTCGGATCGGGTTTCCAGAATGCCATCTCGGTGATGCGGTAGGCCTCGGCGGTGATGCGATCGGCAAAGCCGAAGGCCTGGAAGGTTTCGACACTGCGCGCCTGAATGCCATCGGCGTGGCCTATCTCAAGCCGGCCCGGGCGGCGTTCGATGATACGGGTGCGGATACCCGGAAACTGGGCAAGCTGCGCGGCCATGATCATGCCGGCTGGCCCGGTACCCACGATCAAAACGTCCACTTCGTCGGGCAGTTGCTCGGGCCGGTCTACACCTGTACCCGCGGCGGGCTGTCGGCGCGGATCGCCGGATACATAACCGTAATGATGAAATTGCATGATGGCTCCTCTTGATGGGTGACATCCGGGCCTTCGTCGAATCAAGGGGGCAAGCCCGATAGCGTTTGGATGTCGTGACCTTTTTCATGCTGAACACCTCAAGGACCAATGGGGATGTGTTTTACGCCCTCTCGATTGTACTTTTCATAAATATGCCCCCTACCTTGGTCGGTCTGCCAGTCTGGTGCCTCGCTTTTTCGTTAATCTATAAACGATCAGTTAGTCGCGATAATCACGACTGCCCGGTCCAGCAGTGTCCGAAAAGGGCGAAACGAGATTTTGCGTACATCTAAATGATTAGGCGGCCCTGCTTGACACGGTGCCTCTTTTTGATCATTAATATGTTAACAAGTTGAGCGTGGATCCGTTCATTACCCCTTTTTACAGGCTTTAGGAGAACGACGTGCCCCATCTGCATATCGAGTACTCACCCAGCCTTGAGCAGCGCGTTGACGTGCGCGAGGTGTGCCAAGCCGCCCATCGGGTGATGGTGGCGTCAGAGCTCTTTCCGCTGGCCGGTATCCGCGTTCGTGCTTTTGCTGCCGATCACTGCATCGTGGCCGATGACCATCCGGACAACGATTTTCTGGCCATGACCCTGAGTGTCGGTAGCGGGCGCGCCCAAAGTGATCTAAAGGCCGCCGGTGAGCAGCTGTTTGCAGCCGTACAAGACGTACTGGCCGAACCGCTTGCCACCCCACATTTCGCCCTGTCACTGGAAATCCGCGAAATCGATGCCGCGCTGAGCTGGAAAGACACCCCAATCCATGCCCGGCTGTCCCAACAGTAAGCCCTATGCCCCTTCTGGAGGATTCTTGATGAGCCAAGTGAACGACAACATTGCCCGCGCGCAGGACTACATGAAGCGTTTTCGCGACCAGGGCGTCTTGAACCATATCAACGGTGAGTCGGTGCCAGCGGATTCTGGCAAGACGTTCGAGACCCTTTCGCCGGTTGATCTCGCTCCGCTTGCCAACGTCGCCCACGGCGGCGCCAGTGACATCGATCGCGCCGTACAGGCCGCCGAAAAAGCGTTCAAGACCTGGAGCAAGACGCCAGGCAAGGAGCGCCGCGAGATTCTGATCAAGGTCGCCGAGGCTATCGAAGCCCGCGCCGAAGAGATCGCCTTCACCGAGTGCATGGATACCGGGCAGTCGCTGCGCTTCATGTCCAAGGCGGCCATTCGCGGCGCGGCCAACTTCCGTTACTATGCCGATCAGGCGCCTCAGGCCGAGGATGGTCAGGCGCTGCGCAATGACACCCAGATGAACGTGACCTCCAAGCGCCCGCTGGGCCCGATCGCCGTCATCACGCCGTGGAACACGCCGTTCATGCTCTCGACCTGGAAAATCGCCCCGGCCTTGGCCTCGGGCTGCACCGTGGTCCACAAGCCGGCGGAATTCTCGCCGATGACCGCTAAGCTGCTGGTCGAAATCGCCGAGGAAGCTGGCCTGCCCAAGGGCGTCTTGAACCTCGTTAACGGTATGGGCGAAGACGCGGGCAAGGCCCTGACCGAACACCCCGGCATCAAGGCGATCGCTTTCGTCGGTGAAAGCCGCACCGGCCAGCTGATCATGGCCCAGGCCGCGCCGACACTGAAGCGCTTCCACTTCGAGCTGGGCGGCAAGAACCCGGTTATCGTATTCGAGGACGCCGACCTCGAGCGCGCCGTTAACGCCGCCACCTTCATGATCTACTCGCTCAACGGCGAGCGCTGCACCTCCTCCTCGCGCCTTCTGGTGCACGAAAACATCTACGAGGAATTCACCCGCCGCGTGGCGGAAGTCGCCAACGGCGTGAAGGTCGGTCATCCGCTCGACCCGGACACCGTGGTCGGCCCGTTGATCCACCCGGAGCACGAACAGAAAGTGCTGTCGTACTTCGATAAGGCGCGTGAAGAGGGGGCCACTATCGCCGCCGGCGGCGAAAAGGTCGGTGAAGAAGGCTGCTTCGTACGCCCGACGCTGTTCACCAACGCCACCAACGACATGAAAATCGCTCAGGAAGAGATCTTTGGACCGGTGCTGACCGCCATTCCGTTCAAGGATGAAGAAGAGGCGCTGCGCCTGGCCAACGATACCCAGTACGGCTTGGCCGCTTACCTCTGGACCAGCGACCTTGACCGCGCCATGCGCCTGACCGACGAGCTGGAAGCGGGCATGATCTGGGTCAACTCCGAGAACGTGCGCCACTTGCCGTCGCCCTTCGGCGGCGTGAAGTCCTCCGGCATCGGCCGCGACGGCGGTGACTGGTCATTCGATTTCTATATGGAGACGGTCAATGTCTCCTTCCCGCGCAAGGTGCACCAGGTGCCGAAACTCGGGTGACGCCGTTGTCGCAGGGCGGCGCGTGCCGCCCTGTTTGCCGAACACCCGTTTGTCGAAAAAAGGAGTCTCGTCATGCCTATTCCAACGCCCAATCTCTACCCTCCGTTCAACATCATTCGGCTGAGTCATGTCGTGTTCGGCGTTCGTGACCTGAAGAAGAGTCGTCACTTTTACGTCGATACGCTCGGTCTTCAAGTCACCGATGAAGACGACAAGCGTATCTATCTGCGTGCGATGGAAGAGCGCGGCCACCACTGTATCGTGCTGGAAAAAAGCGACGCCGCGACCGTTCAATCGCTGTCGTTCAAAGTCTTTGACGAGCAGGAACTCGACAAGGCGCACGACTGGTTCAAGGATCAAGGCCACCCGGTCGAGTGGGTCGAGCGCCCCTACCAGGGCCGCACGCTGCGCACCACCGACTGCTTCGATGTTCCAATCGAACTCTACTTCCAGATGGACCGGCTCGCGCCGATCCATCAGCAGTACGCGCTCTATAAAGGCGTCAAGCCGCTGCGCATCGACCACTTCAACCTGTTTTCGCCCAGCGTCGACAAGGCGGTCGAGTTCTACAACCAGCTCGGCTTTCGCGTCACCGAGTACACCGAGGACGAAGAGAGCGGCAAGCTGTGGGCGGCTTGGACCCACCGCAAGGGCGGCGTGCACGACATGGCCTTCACCAACGGCCGCGGCCCGCGCCTGCACCACACCGCGTTCTGGGTGCCCACACCGCTGAACATCATCGATCTGTGCGATCTGATGGCCACCACCGGCTACGTTGCCAACATCGAGCGCGGCCCGGGCCGTCACGGCATTTCCAATGCCTTCTTCCTGTACATCCTCGACCCGGACGGCCACCGCATCGAGATCTACTGCTCGGACTACCAGACCGTTGATCCGGACCTTGAGGCGATCAAGTGGGATCTGAAGGATCCGCAGCGCCAGACGCTGTGGGGTGCTCCGGCACCGCGCTCCTGGTTCGAACACGGTTCCGAGTTCGAGAATCTCGAGCCGGTGGATTCCCAACTCAACGCAACGCCGATCGTCGCGCCCTGAGCCGGGGCCTTACGTCGCACCATTGACTCAAAGGGCCCGGGACCGCTCGGGCCATCAGGAGACTGTTCATGAGTAACGCCCTTCCGCCTCGCCTCGCTTCCTTCCGTGCCAATGGTGCTGACCGCTACGGTGTCGTTACCGACAGCGGCATCGTCGACCTGACACCGGAGTTCGGTGCCCGCTTCAAGGGACTCAAGGAAGTGATCGAGGCCGGCGCCATCGATGAGTTGCTCGGCGCCGCCGACGGCCGCAGCCCAAGCTACCGCGAAGAAGACGTCACCTACCTGATTCCGATCGTCAACCCAGAGAAGCTGATTTGCGTCGGCGTCAACTTCCCCTCGCGCAACGAGGAGTATAAGGACGGCCAGGCCGCGCCGAGCAAGCCGTCGCTGTTCATCCGCTTCCCACGCAGCTTTGTTGGCCACAACGAAAACCTCGTGCGCCCGCCGGAGAGCGAACAGCTCGACTACGAAGGCGAAGTCACTATCGTGATCGGCAAGGGCGGTCGCCGTATTTCCCGCGAAAAGGCCTATGAGCATATCGCCGCACTGACGCTGTGCAACGAAGGCACCATTCGCGACTGGGTGCGCCACGCCAAGTTCAACGTCACCCAGGGCAAGAACTTCGATGCTACCGGTGCCATCGGCCCTTGGCTTGTGCCGTTCAAGCGCGCGGAGCAGCTTGATGACATCGAACTGACCACCCGGGTCAACGGCGACGTCCGTCAGAACGATCGCACCTCACGCATGATGTTCGATTTCCGCTACATCGTGAATTACGTCTCGACCTTTACCACTTTGGTGCCGGGTGATGTCATCGTCTGCGGCACGCCCACCGGCGCCGGCGCCCGTTTCGAGCCGCCGATCTGGCTCAAGCCCGGCGACGTTGTCGAGGTGGAAGCCGAGGGTATCGGCAAATTGATCAACGGCGTGGAGGATGAACGTCATGGCGCTCACTGAGACGCAAATCAACGACGCGGCAGAGGCGCTGCTCGAGGCAGAGAAAAGTCGCGAGCAGATCGGGCTGCTGTCAAAGGCCTATCCGAACATGACACTGGATGATGCCTACGCGATCCAGACCGCCCAGATGGAGCGAAAGAAGGGTGAGCACGACATCATCGGCTGGAAAATCGGCCTGACGTCCAAGGTGATGCAGGATGCGCTCGGTATCGACACGCCGGACAGCGGCGTGCTCTATGACTACATGCGCTTTGACAGCGGCGCCGTGATTCCGAAGGGCCACTTCATCCAACCGCGCATCGAGGCTGAGATTGCCTTTGTCATGAAGGCACCGCTGGAAGGTGAGGTCACGCGCGAGGACGTGCTGGCCGCCACCGACTACGTGACACCGGCCATCGAGATTCTCGATACCCGTATCGTCAGAAAGGACGCAGAGACCGGTCAAGCGCGGGTGATCTTTGATACCGTCTCCGATAACGCCGCCAACGCTGGCATCGTGCTGGGCAGTGAGCGCCACGACCCGCGGGCGCTGGATTTACGCTGGGTCGGCTCGATCGTCAAGCATAACAACGACGTGGTGGCCACGGGCCTAGGCGCCGGCGTGCTGGACGATCCGGTCACCGGGCTCGTCTGGCTGGCGCGGCGCATGGCGACTTACGGTCAGCGTATCGAGGCCGGCCAGGTCATCCTGTCAGGCTCGTTCATCGGCCCGGTCGAATGCCCGTCCGGCAGCCGGATCGAAGCCGACTACGGCCCGTTCGGGTTCGTGTCATTGACATTTGACTAGACGACACACCCGCTATTCACGAACGGGCGGATCGCAACGGTAACCCGAGGGGGTGGTACCCGAATGACGCGCAAAGAATCGACAGAAGTAGGCGGGGTCCTTGAACCCGAGCTGGTAGGCGATCTCGTTGACGCTCATGCGGGTGAAGATCAGAAGGCGCCGCGCCTCCTGCATCACCCGGTCGTGAATCACCCGTTTGCTGGGCACCCCGGCGATGCGTCGACAGACGCTGTTGAGGCGCGCCTCGGTAACGTTGAGAGCGCGGGCATAGTTCGCCAGCGTCCAGTGCGCCTGATAGCGGGCCTCGATCTCCAGATTGAAGCGGTGAAACAGCGACAGCTCGTCGTGACGCACGTTCTGGGCTTTGAGCGAGTTGGCCGACAGTCGAAACAGGCCGATGAAAATCAGCCGCGTCAGGGTGATCAGCGCCGCCTCCCGGCCTGGCCGGTCGGCCTCGAACTCGAGGCGCAGCTCGTCAAAAAGCCGTTCGATGCGACTCACTTCCGGTCTCGTCACGTCGCTGACCCGGCCGGTCGCCACGCACACCGGGGTCACGGTCGAGGCGTCGCCCAGCTCGGGAATCTCTTCGAGCAGCGACCACACCAGCTGCTGGCGCACCGTCAGCACATGGCCGTCGCTGCCGTCTTCGGTGGTAAAGGAGTGGGGCACGGTCGGCGGCGTCAGAAAAAACATCGGCCCCTGCTGGTGAAATTGCCGCTCGTCCAGATAGACCCGTACCATGCCGCTTTTGACGTAGTGCACCTGAAAGAACCGGTCATGATGATGGACCGGCATGTTGCGCCCGTAGAAATCCGCCATGCGACCCAGCGCATCGTAATGCACCGTCGCATCGGCATAGCGCTGGTCGTACTCCTGACCAATCGTGATATTGGGAATGAGATCCAGCGCCATGATTGTTCTCCTGAGCTTGCGCGGTGTTACCGTCCGACAGGCCTCTATATTAACCACCGACGGGTGCTTCGCTCCATAACGTTGCCTGCCTGCCGTGCAGGCCGCCTTGACCAGCCCGTCCGTTTCAAGGAATTTTCTCATGGGTGAAATCGTACTTGCTGCCAAGATCACGCACGTCCCCTCGATGTACCTCTCCGAGCAGCCCGGACCGCATCATGGCTGTCGCGCCGAAGCGATCGCCGGTCACAAGGAGATCGCTCGTCGCGCCCGTGAACTCGGCGCCGACGTCGCCGTGGTCTTTGACACGCACTGGTTGGTCAACAGCGGCTATCACATCAACTGCGGCGATCATTTTGAAGGTATCTATACCAGCAACGAGCTGCCGCACTTCATTCAGAACATGGCCTACAAGTACGACGGCTGCCCCGACCTGGGCCGGGCGATCGCCGAGTACGCCAACGACTCCGATATTCGCACCATGGCGCACAATATCGAGAGCCTCAAGCTCGAATACGGCACCTTGGTGCCCATGCGCTACATGCACATGGATGTGCCGGAAGAGCAGCCCTTCAAGGTGATCTCCATCGCCGCCTGGGATGCCTGGCACGACCTGAACGACAGTATTCGCTTCGGCGCCGCCGTGCGTCAGGCGATCGAGGCAAGCGATCACAAGGTGATGGTGCTGGCCTCCGGGTCGCTTTCCCACCGCTTCAGCGACAACGTCAATGCGCTCGAGAACCTGCACCGCTGGACCCGCGAATTCGACCGCCAGATGGATATGCGCGTGGTCGAGCTATGGCGCGAAGGTAAGTTTGACGAGTTTCGCAAGATGCTGCCGGAGTACGCCCAGCACTGCTACGGCGAGGGCGGCATGCACGACACCGCGATGCTGATGGGCGTGCTCGGCGAGGGCTATGACCGTCCGGCCGAAATCCTGACCGCGCCGTTCGGCAGCTCCGGTACCGGTCAAATAAACGCCGTTTTCCCGATGTAAAGCGATACGCCAACTTTCAAGGAGTGCCTTATGGACATGCCCAGCAATACCTTCAAGCAGGCCATTGGCAACCAGCAAGCCCAGATCGGTCTCTGGCTGGGGCTTGCCAACGGCTACTGTGCCGAGCTTGCCGCCAACGCCGGTTTCGACTGGCTTTTGATTGACGGCGAACACGCCCCAAACGATCTGCGCACCATTCTAGAGCAGCTTCAGGCCGTGGCGCCTTATCCGGTCCAGCCGGTAGCGCGCCCGCCGGTGGGTGACGCGGCGACGATCAAGCAATACTTGGATCTTGGCGTTCAGACGCTGCTGGTGCCGATGGTCGATACCGCCGAGCAGGCCCGCGAACTGGTGCGCGCCACTCGCTATCCGCCGGTCGGCATCCGCGGGGTGGGCAGTGCTCTGGCGCGCGCCTCGCGCTGGAACTCGATTCCGGGCTATCTCGATCACGCCGATGAAGAGGTCTGCCTGCTGGTACAGATCGAAACCAAAGAGGGGCTGGAAAATCTGGATGAAATTGCCGCTGTCGAGGGCGTCGACGGCGTTTTCATCGGGCCGGCTGATCTAAGCGCTTCGCTCGGCCACCGCGGTGATCCGGGGCACGACAACGTGCAGCGTGCCATCGAAGACGGTATTGGCCGCATTCAGCAGGCTGGCAAGGCCGCGGGCATTCTCTCGGCCAACAAGACGTTGGCCAAGCGCTACCTCGAACTGGGTGCCACCTTCGTGGCCGTGGGTGTGGATACCAGCCTGTTGATGGGCTCGCTGAAAACACTGGCTGGCGAGTTCAAGGACGGTGATGTTCCGACCACGCCCGCCTCATCGGTGTACTGATTACGCGACGGCTCCCCGTTTTTGTTTTCACCTGGGCCTGTGCATGTCAGGCCCTCAATTTCGGAATGACTCATGAATCTCAACGACACTCGTCTGCTACGCCAACAGGCCTACATTAACGGCCAATGGCTCGATGCTGACAACGGCGACACTTTTGATGTGACCAATCCGGCCAACGGCGATACCGTTGCCACCGTAGCCCGTGTGGGCACGGCCGAAACCCAGCGTGCCATTGATGCTGCCCAAAAGGCGCTTCCGGCATGGCGTGACATGACCGCCAAGGCCCGCTCGCTCATTCTCAAGCGCTGGTTCGCGCTGATGCAGGAGCACAAGGAAGACCTGGCCCGCATTCTAAGCGCGGAGCAGGGCAAGCCGCTGGCCGAGAGCCGCGGTGAGGCCGACTATGGCGCCAGCTTCATCGAGTGGTTCGCCGAGGAAGGTAAGCGCGTCTACGGCGATGTGATCCCCAACGACAAGCCCGACCGTCGGCTGGTGGTGATCAAGCAGCCAGTGGGCGTGGTCGCGGCGATCACGCCGTGGAACTTCCCCATCGCCATGATTACCCGAAAGGCTGGCCCTGCACTGGCCGCTGGCTGCACGATGGTTCTGAAGCCTGCCTCCGAGACTCCGCTTTCCGCGCTGGCGCTGGCCGAGCTTGCCGAGCGCGCAGGCGTACCTGCCGGGGTGTTCAACGTGGTGGCCGGACGCGCCGGCGAGATTGGTACCGAGCTCACCCACAGCGAAACCATCCGCAAGCTCTCCTTTACCGGCTCCACCGAGATCGGCCGTCAACTGATGGAAGAGTGCGCTGGCACGATCAAGAAGGTGAGCATGGAGCTGGGTGGCAATGCGCCCTTTATCGTGTTCGATGACGCCGACTTGGACGCGGCGGTCGAAGGCGCGATTGCCTCGAAATTCCGTAACAGCGGCCAGACCTGCGTTTGCACCAACCGGTTTCTGGTTCACGATGCGGTCTACGATGCCTTCAGCGAAAAACTGGTCGCCGCCGTCAAGGCGCTCAAGGTCGCCGCTGCCGAAGAAGAGGGCGCCCAGCAGGGGCCGTTGATCAATCAAAAAGCCGTCGATAAGATACGCGCCCACATCGACAACGCCGTCGGCCACGGCGCGAAGGTGCTCTGCGGCGGCGAGTCTCACGCGCTGGGCGGCAACTTCTTCGAGCCGACGGTCCTGGGTGAGGTGACGAAGGCGATGGACGTAGCCGGTGAGGAGACTTTCGGCCCGCTCGCACCGCTGTTTCGTTTCAGCACCGAGCAGGAGGCCATCGCCATGGCCAACGACACGCCTTTCGGCTTAGCCGCCTACGTCTACACGCAGAACCTGGGACGCAGCTGGCGCATGGGCGAGGCACTGGAGTACGGCATGGTCGGCATCAACGAGGGCCTCATCTCGACAGAAGTTGCTCCGTTTGGCGGCATCAAGGCCTCGGGCGTTGGTCGTGAAGGCTCCCACTACGGCATCGAGGATTATCTCGAAATCAAGTATCTGTGCATGGGAATCAAGTAGACAGTCATTACATTATAGTTGATATGATCTGAATGGTCGGCCCCGGCTCGCGCATGAGGGCCGGTCACTTCTGGTTCGTTGCATCACTTCTGGTCGCTGAAAAAGCGCCATTTTGGATATCCAGATGCCATGCGTCAGGTCATGTAGCAAGCGAGTGAGTGTGGTATTGTCCGCTCCTTGATAAGACTCCGCTTTACACCTATCTTCGGCGATTCTATGACAAGAGCCGCTATCGTCTCGGAATTTTTTAGAAAAAGGCAGCACATGTCGCGTCCGACTCCTTCAATGACTCTGGCACTGCTTCAAGCCCGTGAATCCGCCATGGATTTTTTCCGGCCACACCTTAACCACAACAACATTACCGAGCAGCAGTGGCGCGTTATTCGCATCCTGTGGCAAGCCGAAGAGCAGACGCTGGAGAGCTACCAGTTGGCCGAGCTTGCCTGCATTCTACGCCCGAGCCTGACCGGGGTGCTGGTGCGTCTTGAGCAGAATGGGCTGGTCAGTCGCTGGAAGCCCGAAAACGACCAGAGACGGCTTTGCGTCACTCTGACCCCCCAGGGGAATGAGCTGTTCGACAGCATGAAAGGGGAAATGATGCGCCAATACCAGAAAATCCAGAAGCGGCTTGGCCCGGAGAAATACCGCACCTTGATGAGCCTGCTGGATGAAGTGCAGAAGCTGGAACCAGATGATTGATGATTCTATAAACGTAAATCCGAGCCTTATTGATGGGTACGCGCTACGGACTGAAATGATACTGCTCGACACGCCATCGTTTTCCAGTTTGATCAAGAATATCTTTTCCCTGGCCACCTGATGGAGCAGATCGCTCTGATAACCAGCAGGCGCTTAAGGCCTTTGTCCGCCTGTACTGCAGAACGACCTATTACCCGGTGGGCACCTGCCGCATGAGGCTGGACGCCGAGCGCTCGGTGGTGCGCCCCCTTAAGCTGAACGTTCACAGCGTGGAAGGACTTCGCGTTATCCATTGCCCCATCTTCCCTAATCTGCCCGGCGGCAATACCAATGTTCCGACCATTGCGGTGGCAGATACAGCCGCCGACATCATGATCAATGCTGCATGAAAAGCGCTGTCTAAATCAAAAAGGGCACTCCAATGGAGCGCCCCGGTATTGATGACAGACTATATTGGCTTGGGTCACGCGTTATTTCAGACCCTGCTGAACATCCATCAGCGTTTTCCAGAGGGTGTCGAGCCAGTCGAGATGCTCGGGCTTCATCAGTGCCGAGCGCAGGCACACCGTGTACTCGCTATCCACGACGATCTCCGGGCAGGCCTTCTGGATCAGATGCGACGGATAATTGAACGCGGCGAGATAAAGATCTTGCGCCTCGGCCTGTTCAAACATCTGCTGGGATAGGCGCGATACCTCGCTGGTTGAGCCGGCTTTGGGCGCCCAGATGACAATATCCAGATCCGGCGCCAGCGGCACGATGAACTCGTCGCTGTCCACCAGCTTCTGATACAGCCCGACGGCGGCGCCGCGGCACTGATCCAGCCCGCGGGCGAACTCACCCTCCCTGACGATGGGCAGCATCTGCATGGTGGCCCACAAGGCGACGGCAGAAGCGCCGGCACGCGAGCACTCCAAGCTGATTTCACCAAGGTGTAGCTCATCGGAGCTGAAATAGGTATAGGGCGAATCGTGTTTGTAGAAGGCGCCGACGGCAGGATCCCTGAACACAATGCAGCCGCAGCCGTAGGGCTGTAACCCGTGCTTGTGCGGATCAATGACGATGGAGTCCGCCTGATCGATGCAGGCAAACGCTTCACGCGCGTGATCCGGAAGCGAGTCGATCAGCTTGTAGTAGCCGCCATACGCCGCATCGACATGAACCCGAAAGCCATAGCGTGGCTGCAGCCGGAGGATTTCCGGCAGGGGGTCGACGGCGCCCACACCGGTCGTTCCCAGAGTCACGACAACGGTGCCGACATCTCCTTTCTTCAGCATGTCTTCCAGGGCCGCCGTATCCATTCTGGCCCTGTCGTCCACAGCCACCGAGTCGAAAGGCACCTTCAAAACGCCACAGATTCGATGATGGGTGTAGTGGGCCTGCTGGGAGGCCACCACCTTCTTGTCGGGATGAATTTGGCTGGCCACCCACAGCGCTTCAAGGTTGGCCATCGTGCCGCCACTAGTGAGATGGCCAAGATGGCTTGTCCAGCCGAACATTTTGGCAATGTCCTGAACCACCTCTTTTTCCATGGCGGAGCTTGCCTTGCCGCCATCGAGGGCATGATTGTTCGGGTTGATCCACATCGCCATCATGTAGGCCATGCGAGCGATGGGGTGAGGCGGCTTGAGCATCTGGCCGGCGTATTGAGGATGCGGATAGGGGTAATTATCCCACATCTTCTCGGCAACCTGCGCCATGACCTCACTGGCCTTTTGCCGGTCATATTGCGTCTCGAACGCCGGCAGATGCTCATATCCCCTGGCAAGGGTGGTCAGGGACTCTTTCAGTATGTCGATGCTGCGTTCTTCAAACATGTCGTTCTCCTTGATTCAGGGGCCGAAGTGGGCCATGCATACGTGGTTAAAGGGAGGCAATGATCATGATCACGATGAAGCACGGGACAATGCACCGCACCGAGATCCGGAAGGGCTTGATGATCGGGCTGTCACCGAACATGTCACGCAACTGAGTGCCTTTCAGACAGAACCCGCAAAACAGCGCCGTGGCCAGCCCGCCCAGCGGCATCATGATGTTGGCGGTCAGGCCATCGAGGGCATCAAAGAGCGTTCTGTCGGCGAAGACGGGAGCATTCCAGAGGTTGAAGGACAGGGCCGCGGCCGTACTTAATAGCCACAGCAGCGCAACGATCACGGTAGCGGCTTGGGTCCGCGACAGACGACTCTTTTGCTCCAGCCAGGCCACGGAGGGCTCCATCAACGAAATGGATGTCGTCAGGGCGGCGATGAACAGCATAAAGAAGAACGCGGCGCCGAAGATTTGTCCAAAGGGAATATGGCCAAAGACCAACGGCAATGACATGAAGATCAGACCGGGCCCGGCGTTTGGCGCAAGACCGTACTCCATGACCAGCGGAAAGATGGCAAGACCTGCCGCCAGCGCGACCAGCGTATCGATCACGGCCACCATGATGGCGGTTTTGGGAATCGAGGCGTGGGAAGGCATATACGCGCCATAGGTCACCATCGACCCCGACGCCAGGCTCAGCGTAAAGAAGGCATGACCGATGGCCACCAGAATGGCGTTCAGGCTCAACTTGCTGAAATCAGGAAAGAACAGAAATTTGGCGGCTTCGGAGAAACTCCCATGGCTGATCGAATAGCCTACCAGAATCAGTAACACCACCAGCAGCATGGGCATCAGCCAATTGATTGCTTTTTCGATCCCCCCCTGAATGCCTGCACGAACGATCATGTGAGTCGCTAATAGAAACAGGGAGCCAAAAATGATGAGAAGGGTCGGAGCGCTTAGAAGATGATCAAAGGTCTGACTGGTAAACGATTGAGTGATCCGATCCGCCGCCGAGAATTCACCCGTGACCGTCAGCCAGAAATAGTAGAGACACCAGCCGGCCACGACCGTATAAAAGGAAAGAACCAGGAAGCTGGTCAGGATAGCTACACCGCCGGTCCAGCGCCACGCCGAATGCCTTCCCGCCCTCTGGCTCAGGTCGCCATAGGCATCCAGCGCATTCTTCCGCGTTGCCCTGCCAATACCTATTTCGGCCATTAGCAGTGGTATACCAAAGCCCACCACGCAAAAGAGATAGACCAGGAAGAATGCACCGCCGCCGTTTTCACCCGTGACATAGGGAAACTTCCAGATATTTCCTAGCCCGACCGCCGACCCCGAGGCGGCCATGATAAACGTCAATCGGCCTTTCCAGATAGGCGTTGCCATACTCCCTTCGGCACCTGACATTACCCTCGATGAAACATCGTGACTCATTTTCAACCTCCGACATTATTATTCTTACGGTTACGAACGTATCGCCGTTTATCGGATGGGTGAAATGACTATTGAGCATTTACGGCTAGCGCTAAACTCATACCCTCTTGAGCCTCTAGTCCCAAAATAAATAATGGGGCCGGAAGCGTAATGCCGGTCAATTTAGTTTTTCATTCACTGGCTGACGTTATAATAGTCCGGCATCAGCGACTTACTGATACCGAATTTTTTATATATTTCAGTCAGGCTAGGGATGACATTGCCCATATAAGCTTCGATCACTTTTTTATTATTAATGGGTTATCGATACTACCTGTGGTGCCGTCCGGCCGTGTGCGTATGGTAGTGAAAGCTATGACGGAGATGGCGCTATCGTTTATACTTCGGGAGTGGCTTTACTCTCGGGCTGCTTGGGTACGACATCAAAAATATCCAGTCAGAAATAAGCCAGTCAGCACTAACTAACTGGCATTAGTGTCGGAAGTGTGGTTGTTAATGCAAACTTTTTAACATTTCCTTTATCCCTATGCTATGACGACAGGCAGTTCATCTTTAATAATAAGTTGGCCCGTGATGGCACAGGCTTTCTGGTACGGGAAGGTCGTGTGGTAAAACTGAACCTTAATCTACTGCATACCCTAAAGGTCATTCTTGAGCAGAGAAACCTGACGCGCTCTGCTCAGGAACTGCGTCTGACACAGTCAGCCATCAGCCGCCAGCTTTCCCAGCTTCGGGGTTATTTTGATGACCCCCTTCTGGTTCGGGAAGGCAATGACTATTTTCTGACGGCACTGGCGCAGCAGCTCAAGCCCAGAGTGCTTGAGATACTGGAAAGCATCAACGATCTTCGTCAAAAGGAGCAGTTCGACCCACAGCTGTGTCAGCGGCGCTTTTCCTTTGCCTGCACCGATTATGTGGCCAACTTTATCTTTCCTGAACTGCTGTCAGTGTTGGAGGGTTATCGAGCCGGCATCGATCTGAATTATCAGATATGGCAGCCGGAATGGCTGGTCAATCTTGGCGCAAGGCCGCTGGATTTTGCCGCTACGATGACCAACGATGTGCCGGCCAATATTTACGGCGTGCACTTGGGTAACGATATCCCCGTCGTTTTGATGAACAAGGAACATCCTCTCATAAATAAGGCACTATCCATCGACAGCATGCTGAAGCATGCGTTTGTGAGGATTACTGCCGGTGGGGAAAAGGACGGGTTCTTCGACATTGAAATGAACCGTCTTCACAGGAAAAGACGTATCGCCTTTGAGGTGCCCTTTTTTTCTGCAGCCTTCAATGTCGTCAGCGAAACCTCAATGCTTCTGATCGTACCCAGACATATTGCCAGAAAGGCTTCGGAAATCTATCCCATCACCTGGAAATCCCTGCCTCTGAGCCAGGTGCCCGAACACGATTATTACCTGATCTGGCACTGCATTCATCACAATGATGCGGCGCACCGCTGGATGAGAACCATTATTGCCGATCATCTGCAGAACTCGATGTTTTCGCTGCGTCATTCGACAGACTGAGCGACTCGACGTTGAGACATGTCGCCTTCGTCAGCCATACTCGGCTATTTGAGGCTATGAGGGACCTTGCCCTCCAAGGGCAACGAGCTGTTCGACAGCATGAAAGGGGAAATGATGCGGCAATACCAGTAAATCCAGAAGCGGCTTGGCCCCGAGGAATACCGCACCCTGATGAGGCTGCTGGATGAAGTGCAGCGAATGGAACCACATAATTGATGCTTCGCTGCGCCCATATGTAACGGTACTCTACTAAAGTATTTTTATTTAAATTACTGATATAAAAAGAATAAATTCGATGAGGCAGGCACAGTCAACAACCTGGCACATTTAGTCAATTGATAACCTAATCCGGCTCTTACGCTCTCCTTGATGCGCCGCGGGCGCTTTCGTTCGCCAAGGAGACAAAATGCGACACCACCACTACGACTACATCATCGTCGGCGCTGGCTCGGCTGGCTGCGTTATCGCGCATCGCTTGATTCAGGCGCTGGATGTTTCTGTGCTGCTCATTGAGGCTGGTGGGTCGGACACAAGCCTTCTTATTCGTATGCCTGCCGCAGTCGGCAAGGTGATTCCGACCCGGACTTGGCCCTACATGACCACCCCGCACGGCGCGACCAATAACCGCGCCATGTCCATCGCCCAAGGGCGACTGATCGGCGGCAGCAGCTCGGTCAATGGCATGATCTATATTCGCGGGCATCGTACCGACTATGATGGCTGGGCAAACGACCACGGCTGCACCGGCTGGGGCTATGACAATTTGTTGGCATACTTCATTCGAAGTGAGGGCAACGAGTCGCTGGCCGGGCCCCTGCACGGCAATGATGGACCGTTGAGAGTGAGCGAAAACCGCTATCGCCATCCGTTATCGCAAGCGTTCGTGCGCGCCGGACAGGAGTTCGGGCTGCCCTACGTCAATGACTTCAACGACAATACCCGCGAGGGAGTGGGCTACTACCAGACCACCACTTTCAATGGCGAACGCTACAGTACCTCGAAGGCCTATCTGAGCGAGGTGCGCCACGATTCGCGCCTGACCATTTTATCTGATACCGATGTCGAGAGAGTGATCATCGAAAAGGGCAGGGCCATCGGCGTCAAGGCCCATCATTCCAAAAAAGGCGAAATGACCCTTCATGCACGACGCGAAGTCATCCTTAGCGCTGGCGCAATCGGCAGTCCGAAGATTCTGATGGCCTCCGGCATCGGTCCTCGCGATCACCTGAGCGAGCAGGGCATTGAGTGCCTCCGTGACTTGCCGGTAGGCGATAACCTGCAGGACCATCTGCACTTATCAATCAACGCCACGCTCAAGGACCCGACCTCCCTGTACGGTGAAGATGTTGGCTTGAAGGCGTTGCGCCACGGGGTCGAATGGCTACTGCATCGTCGCGGCCTCATGACCTCCAACGTGCTGGAGGGCGGCGCCTTTCTGGATACTGCCAATGAAGGCCGCCCAGACACTCAGATTCACTTTATGCCGGTGCTCGACACTTGGGACGATCCCAACGGCATCGGTCGAGGGCGGACGCATGGTATTACGCTCAAGGTTGGCCACCTGCGGCCGGTCTCGCGCGGTACGGTACGCCTGATTGGTTCAGGCAAAGAGCAGCGCATGGCCATCAACGCCAACTTCCTTGACGCACCTGAGGATCTCGAACATCAGGTGCGTTCGCTGCGCGCCGGAATGGCGTTACTTGATACGCCGGCGCTTTCAAACGTGATCGATGAGGTTTTTTCGCCGCCCGAGGCGCGCCATCTGATGGCGCAGAGCATGGAGGACAACCAGCGGGCGCTTGAGACCTTCGTCCGCCAATACTGTAAAACGACCTATCACCCCGTGGGTACCTGTCGCATGGGCCCTGATGCCGAGCATTCGGTGGTTGATCTTGAACTAAAGGTTCATGGAGTAGAAGGACTGCGCGTCATCGACTGCTCAGTCTTCCCCACCTTGCCCGGGGGGAATACCAATGCACCTACCATCGCGGTCGCGGAAAAGGCTGTCGACCATGTGATCAACGCGACCTAACAAGACAGGGCGGTTCATCTTGAAGCGCCCTGATGTTCCTGTTGAATGGGTGACGTGGTCGGATCAGGCTGATGACCTTGAGCACCACGCCCGGCAGCTTGTAGAGCGTGACGGGTGAGGGCGCAGCCTGACCCATGGGAAGGCGGCTACTGCCATCAGCTTATCTGTTCTGCCATGCCGCTAATCGCACTCTCGAGAAAAGCGGCCGTGGCACCACGCGGCTGCTGTAGGGCAATAAAATCCTGCATCGGATCGACAACGTTAGTGGTGACGTCTGATAGCGCCTCAATAACCGCATGCCCGCAGAACGGCACATAGGCCTCCGAATACCCTCCTTCGTGTACCATCACCAATCGCCCTTCACATAGTCTCTCCGCAGCCTCGCGTACCTGTCGGGTCATATCGCGGAAGGCCTCGCTGGAAAGTAACATCCGCGCTAGGGGATCGACCGCATTGGCATCATAGCCGCAGGCCACCAGGATGAGCTGTGGTTGATAGCGCTCTAGTGCGGGAATGACTATCTCGACCATGGCCTGTCTATAGGCATCGGCCCCCGAACCGGGAGGCAGGGGAATGTTTAGGTTATAGCCTTCGCCAGCACCATGGCCGCGATCATGTAGACCGCCATACCCCGGTGGAAAGCAGCCATCCTGATGCATAGAAATGGTCAGGACATCGTCGCGTTCGTAGAAGATCTCTTGGGTGCCGTTACCGTGATGCACATCCCAGTCCAGCACCGCTACTCGCTCAACGCCAAACCGTACCTTGCTCTCTTCAACGGCGATGGCAATATTGGCCAGGAAGCAGAACCCCATCGCCTGATCCGGCAGGCAGTGATGGCCCGGCGGGCGTGACAAGGCATAGGCATTATCGACCTCCCCATTCATCACGGCTGCCACTGCTCCAATCGCAAGGCCCGCAGAAAGGCGGGCAATGTCGTAACTGCCGGGGCCGATCGGCGCGTGGTCGCCTAACTCACCGCCACCGGCGTCGCTCATTGCCCTGAAACTATCAAGATAGGACTGTGGATGGACCCGCAGTAGTTGTTCATTGGTGGCTGGGGAGGCACTGCGCACTTTGAGTGCGTCGGTCAGGCCAGATACATCCATGAGGTTTTTGAGACGCCGCTTGGTCTCGGGGGATTCGGCAAGCCCACCAGCTGCCGGCGGTTGTACCCAGCCACCGACCGGTAAGGTCAGCGCATACTGTCCGGCGCTATGCCAAAGGCAGTGTTCATCGAAGAAAAAGGCAGTCCTGCGAGACATCGTTTAACTCCTCAAGGCTAATCATCGTCGCTGAAAAAAGGCGTTCGTCGTGAAGCGCCCCACGGGCTGTTGCAGGCCTTATTCGCTAAGATCCGGCTCAAATAGGCCCTTTTTCATCTTGAACTTGACCCAGATGATCGCGATCAAGCTGACGACGCCCAGTACTACGCCCAGTAGCGTATAGATCAAGGTGGTCATCTCGGGCGATGGGGAGGCGTTGGCTGCGACGTAGGCCATGCCGATGATGCCGAGAATCTGCGGCAGCGGATAAAAGGGTGTGCGGTACGGGCGGCGATGGTCGGGGCGGCGGCGGCGTAGCACCATTACATTGATGTGCGCGACGATGTAGGCCAGCAACCAGCTGGTGGCTGCAGCGATGACTAGCGTGATGATCTGATCGGGCCCGATCAGCAAAAAGGGCACGACCACACCTATCGCCAGAAAGACAATGCCGACCCAGGGCGTGTTATAGCGCGGGTGCATTTTACCCATGATAGAAAATGCCTGGCCATTATCGGCCATGCCTGAAAGCATACGTGGTACGGCGGCCAGCACGGTATTGACCGTACTGCAGGTCGCGGTCACCCCCATCACGGTGGCAATGATCAGCCCTGCTTGACCAAACACGCTATTGACCAGATCGAGATACGGCAGGGGCGAAGTAGTGAGAGTCTCAGCGGAGAGGTAGCGGCCAGCTCCCAGGCAGAACAGTGAGAACAACACAAAGATGATGCCAAGCGATAAGAACATGGCGCGAGGAATTCGTTTTTCCGGCTGACGAATGTCATTGATCATCGGACACACGAACTCACAGCCGACAAACATCCACATCGCCAGCGCGACTAGGCCGATAAAGCTGCCATCGATAATGTTGCTGACGCCCCAGTCGATGCCTGCTGCGACCTGGGCGGTTTCCGTGGAGGGCGGCTGAATCAGCGCTGTGGCACCGACGAGAAAAATGGCGACGATCATGGAAAAGGTGAATACGTTTTGAAGCTTGGCAAAGACGTCGGTGCCCATAATGTTGAGAACGGCAATGATCACCAGCAGTAAGATTGGCACCAAGTGCGACGGCAGTATTTCGGGGAACAGCATCTGCAGCAGGGCATCCACCAGCAGAAACTCGGCAGGAATCGCGAATATAGCGACCACTACGTAGCCTGCAAAGACCGAGACGATGGCTGGAAAATGGCCGATGGCCTTTTTCGTGTAGGTGGCAAGCGTGCCCGCCTGCGGATACATCAGCGAGAGTTCCGAAAAGGACATGGCGTTGCATACAGCAAGCAAGGTGGCCACCAGCATGGCGGCCAGAAAGCTCAGGCCGCCGATGCCAAAGCCTACCAACGCGGAGACCATGGCGCCCTGGACTACCACAGTGCCTACACAGATCGCGATCATGGTCTTGAAGCCGATCTGCTGTCGCATGTAGGTGCTTGTTTGCGGGACTGATCCCGCCTTTGACGTGTCGAGCATAACGAGTCATCTCCTGCCGGTTTAATTGTTGTGTGGCTGGTGCGAGTAGCCTGACATTCAATCTGCTCCTTAACCGGTCTTCATTCTTGTTCGGTGCTGCCAGACATTTTCCTCTGCCTGCCGCTCTTGCCACGTAATGCTGGGCCTCCCCCATTTGGGGGATTTTCTGCCAATGGCTATACGCCGACGATAAAAAGCGTTCACCGCCATTGGTGGATATGACTCTCATGCAGATCAAGGAGCTAATAATATGACAACGACAACTCCCCACTCCGACTGGATCTCGGTTAGCGGCCTTGAAAAGGGCTTTGAAACAGACTCCTACGCGTTGGATAACTCGGCCGACCTTAGCGGCAAGCGCATCGAGCTGCACGACGCCGATGGTAACGTTCGTCGCCTCGACATCGACCAGGAGCAACTGCGCGTCGACGACGGCGAGGTGGTCCAGGTACGCATCACCTCGGTACGTGAACGCATTTACCTGCTCGACTGGCTGGATGAAAGCACACGTCCGAGCACCTCTTATACGGTGGTGCTGGATACGCTGACCGATAGCTATACGCAGGTGATTGGCACCATGCCCACGTTCGATGTCATCAAAACAGGGCTTTACGAGCGTGCGCTGGGCGGCCGTCCCTTGACCGATGTGAAGGTCGACATCAGCCATGGTACTGTGAACAAGCCTTACCACGACGGCGCCTGCCCACACGCTACAACCGACGAATTGGTCGGCGTGCGTAACCTCTACCGTTACAGCCCGACCGAGGTCTATGAGCACACCTATCTGAACGAGAACTTCTACACCTGGCAATGCTTGAAAGGGGTGGAGCAAGGGCTTTGCGACACCGATGCTTGCCACTACTACAAGATTACCGATGCGCTTTATCTGTTCATCTGGCGTGAGAAGATCGTGCCGACGCTCGGCATCGTCATGGTGGATGAGCAGAACCATCGCAGCGACGGCAAGATTTTTGGTGTGGGCGACAGTGAAGATGCACCGCTGGCCAATTTCCCCATGGCCTCCTACTGCCAGCGTCTGAGCGATACGGAGTATCCCGATGACCTCTGAGTCCCGCACCGTTGTTATTACCGGCGCCGGTACCGGTGTGGGGGAGGCCTGTGCGCGTCAACAGGCCGCACTCGGGCATAACGTGGTACTGATTGGATGCCGCCGGGCGCCTCTTGAGGCGCTGGCTGAGGAGGTCGGCGGGCTGGTGCTGTCAGGTGACGCCGCCAGCTCCACGGAGTGGAAGGCGTTCTGCGAGCGCATCCTTGAGACGTATGGCCGACTCGACAGCCTGATTTGCAGCGCGGGCGGCCATGACCTGGGCGCGGCCACCGATATGTCCGAAGACGACTGGCAGAAGGCGATGCGACTTAATCTGGACACGGCATTTTATAGCGCTCGCGCTTGTTTGCCGCACCTGATCAAGCAGCAGGGCAGCATTGTCATGCTCGGATCGCTGGCCTCGTTCCAGGCTGGTGGTGATATCTGCGGCTATACTACCGCTAAGCATGCGATCGTCGGGCTGACGCGCTCGCTGGCGCGCGATTACGGACCCAAGGGGGTGCGTGTCAATTGCGTCTGCCCTGGCTGGATTCGAACGCCGATGGCCGACGAGGAGATGCAGCCGTTGATGTCGCATTACAACGAGTCTCTTGATGACGCTTATGCCCGTGTGACCCAACACGTGCCACTACGACGGGCGGCCAGCGCCGAAGAAATCGCTGACGTGTGCGCTTTTTTGATCAGTCCCACCTCTGCCATCATTACCGGCAGCATGATCATGGCTGATGGTGGTTCCCACATCGTCGACATGCCCACCCTCGCTTTCGAGGGCCTTTAAAAGATAGCAAGGCGGTCGGGCTGAGTATTGCCCGGTCGCCCTGCTTTTGACGAATGGAGTCCGTTCATGAGTATCAGTATCGATTACAGCGGCCAGCACGTCCTGGTCACCGGCGGTGCCCAAGGCATCGGTGAAGCCATCGTGACCCGATTTGCCCAAGCCGGAGCCCGCGTCACGCTAGCCGATATCAACGAAGAGCAGGCCAAATGCGTGGCCGAAAAGCTGACGACAGAGGGGCTTCAGGTTCAGGCTCACGGTGTGGATCTTTCCGACGAGGCCGCCACCCGCGCCATGATCGAGGGCAGCGATCCGGTCGATGTACTAGTGCACAACGCAGGTTACTTCCCGCTGACACCCTTGGAAGAACTCACCCGGGAGAAGGTCGAGCGTACGTTTGCCGTTAACGTGCATTCGCTTTTCTGGATGACTCAGGCGCTGCTACCGCATTTCAAGCAAAAGGGCCAGGGCGTGATTCTGTGTACGTCGTCGGTTACCGGCAATCGGGTCGCCTATCCGGGCCTGACCCATTACGCCGCCTCTAAAGCGGCGGTCAACGGCTTCATCCGCAACACGGCGCTTGAAATGGGCGGCTCCAACGTTCGCATCAACGGCGTCGAGCCGGGCATGATCCGCACGCCAGCGATGGATAACCTTGGCGATGACGAGCACAGTCAGAGCCTTGAGCGCGGTATTCCGCTAGGCCACTTGGGCGCACCGGAAGATATCGCCAACGCTATGCTGTTTCTCGGCTCCGATCTGGCCAAATACATTACCGGGCAGACCATTATCGTTGATGGTGGCGCCCTGCTGCCGGAGAGCGTGACGGCCCTCAACTGAGGCGCGACGGGGTGATGAGCAGCAGGTTCTCGTTGCCCGCACGCGGCCGACTCGTTATGTTGAAGACATTGATCAACATGGAGTCGGCCTGCCATGCACGCTCCTCAGGAACTGGGTGCCTACTGTCTGAATGCCTTCACCCGGGCCGTGCCCGCTTCGCTTGCAGCGTTCTATCGCATCAATGATCGCTTAAGCGCGTTTGACTTCCAGCTTCACGGCGATCCTACCCAGATGCACGACAGCTACCTGCGTCGCTACCGTCACCTCGACCCGCTTCAGCCCGGTTACTGCCAGCGTATCGGCGGTGGGGTGGTTTCCCTGCGTGATGCTCAAGCGCTGCAATCGAAACAACACAACGAGGGCTATCAGACGTTTCTGAGTCAGCACGACGTTGTGGACGTGACCGAAGTGCTGTTTTATATCCAGAGCCGCCCAGCCATAGGCATGTCACTGCTGCGAAAGTCACACTACGGACGATTTACCCCGCAGGAGTTTGATACGCTGCAATCACTTCAGGAAATGCTCCAGCTGGCTGTTTCGACCAGCGCCTTTGAACCCGCTCCGGCGCTGCCCGAGCATGCGCGAGTGGCGTTAACCGAGCGCGAAGAGCAGCTGCTGCCGCTGTTGCGCCAAGGGCTCAGCAACAAGGCCATGGCGCGTGAGCTTGGTATCGCCCCCTCTACGGTCAAGACCCATCTCGATCACCTGTATCGTAAATTCGACGTTACCAATCGCACCGAGCTGGTTGGTCGGCTTTATCTAGACTGACTTGAAGTGGCGTGAGAAGGCAACTGCTCTCTGGCATCGGAAAAGTACTTTTACTACTAATTCACTCGTTCTCGATGTCTGTTACTGAAGCTGTTCAATGGCGCGCGCTCGTTCGCGTTCCAGCTCACGTTTGAGCTCCTCCTCGGAGGGAAGGTACGGCAGATACTTTGCCGCAAACAGCTGCTTCTGGTCAGCGAGTACTGAATACTTCACCACGGCTTCGCTTTTCTCACTGCATAGCACCAAGCCGATGGTGGGGTTGTCATCGCTGCCTTTGCGCTGTTCATCATATAGGCGCACGTAGGTATCCATCTGGCCGATATCCTGATGCTTTAGCTTGCCGAGCTTCAGGTCTACCAGTAAAAAGCACTTCAGCTTGAAGTTATAGAATACCAAGTCGATGTAGAAATCTTCGTCGTCAAAGCGGATGCGCTGCTGGCGCTCCACAAAGGCAAAGCCTTTGCCTAGTTCCAGCAGAAACTGCTGAAGGTTACTGATAATGGCCTGTTCCAACTGGCTTTCCTGGTAGGTTTTATCCTGCAGGTTAAGGAAGTCCAGAATGTAAGGGTCGCGCAGGTAGTCCTTGGCGGTTTCCGCCAGCGGCTGGGTGTTGTCTTTTGCTTCCTGTTCTACCAGCGCCTTATTCTGACTGGCTAGCAGACGCTCGTAGTAGAGGGCGCTAATCTGGCGCTCTAAAGCTCTCGCGCTCCAGCTTTGGTTGATGGTCTCTTGCAAATACCAGTCGCGGGCTTGAGCATTTTCCACCCGTAACAGGGTGCGGTAGTGGGTCCAGCTCAATTCGGTACGCACTGCGTTCCGTTTTGGATAGTTTTGATAAAACTGGCGCATATTACGTAGGTTGCGCACATCAAAGCCCTTACCCAGCCGTTCGGTTAGTTGTTTCGAAAGCTGCTGTAACTGTTGCTTACCGTATTCCGCACGGCTGTTGCCTTGCTGCTCATGCTCGATAATCAAGCGGCCTATTTCCCAGTAGCTTTGCACCATGGCTGTGTTGACGGCTTGGCGCACCTGTCCGCGTGCTTGTTCTATCTGCTGGGTAATTGCGCTAATAAGGTCGCTAAAGGCCGCTGGGTTCTGCTCAGTCATAGGCTTAACCTCAGGCGTAATAAAAGATGGCAACTAGGCCGGCCTCAACAATAGCAATTTTACCTGTGAAAATATAAGCGTAAGCCGATATGTAGATAAGCACCCATCAATTTCCTTGAACAATCCAAAGAAAACTATTCGCTCCTCATTCTTTAGCTTAGGTTTTAAGCTAAAGGTAATTTGTTAAGGAGTATTTTATGTCGGACTCATCCGTTAACTCAGTTCGCCGCGTTACCGCCCAGCACCCGGCACACCGCGATGATATTGGTGATCTGGTCACTCGGCGGCCGCTGCCTGGGCCTAGTCTTGATCAGTTGGATCCTTTTCTGTTTTTGAATCATCACGGCCCGCAGGTGTATCCGGCCAATAATCAAGGCTTGCCGTTTGGTCCACACCCGCACCGGGGCTTTGAAACGGTAACGTTTATTCTGGAAGGCTCGCTTGCTCATGCCGATAGCGCCAAGCACCAGAGCGTGATTCATAAAGGCGGCGTGCAGTGGATGACGGCGGGTAGCGGTATTGTGCATGCGGAAATCTCGCCCGCTGAGTTTTTGCGTGATGGTGGCCCGCTGGAAATCCTTCAACTTTGGATCAATCTGCCTGCGCGTTTGAAAATGAGCGAACCGCGCTATATGGGCCTTCAACAGGATTCAATCCCGGCAATTGCGCTACCAGGTGGCGGCGAAATGAACTTGATCGCCGGGGAGTGGGGCGATACGAGCGGCCCTATCGAGACGTTAACCAATGTGTTTATGTCGACGCTTAAGCTGTCTGCCGGTTCGCGCGAGCAGTTGCCCGTTGCCGCTGGGCGGCAGGTGTTTCTGTATGTGGTGAGTGGCGACGTGACGGTGAGTGGTGAATCCACCAAACCCCATCAACTGGTTGAACTGGACCGGGAGGGCGATAGCATTGTGATTGAAGCCGCAAGCGACGCTCAGCTGCTGTTTGGCCATGGCGATGTCATTGATGAGCCGGTTTACTCGCACGGGCCGTTTGTGATGAATACTCGGGAAGAGATTGTGCAGGCGGTCGAGGATTATCAGGCCGGTAAGTTTGGCGGGCTGAACGCCTAAATGTTTTATTGTTAAACCGGCTCGCCGCGATAGTAGTGCCACAGAAATAGCGACCCCACGCTGCGCCAGGGCGCCCAGTGCTGCGTAAGCATTCGTGCCTGCTTGGGCGTGGGTTTGTCGTCTAAACCTTTTAAGCGGCCTAACGCCACGCGTAGGGCGAGGTCGTCGGCGGGGAAGATGTCGGGGCGTTTAAGCGAGAACATCAGGTAGATTTCCGCACTCCAGCGCCCAAAGCCACGCAGTTGGGTAATCGTGGCAATCACTTCCTCATCGCTTAGATGCTCAAGCCCGTCGGCACTGAAGGTGCCGGCAAGCTCCGCTTCGGCAAGCCCTTTAGCGTACTCGATTTTGCGCCACGAGAGCCCGGCATCACGCAGTGCCTGACCTTGTGTGTCGAGGACGGCTTGGGCATGAAGTTCCGGCAGCAGGGTATTCACGCGGCTCATAATCGCACGGGCCGCTTCCGTGGAAAGCTGCTGGCTGACAATGGTGGAGAAGAACGTCGCAAAGCCTTTATCACGCACACGTGGCGAGGGCGCACCTACCAATGGAAGGGCACGGGCGATATCTGTGTCGGCCCTGGCGAGCGTTTTTAGGGCCTGTTCAATGGTGTCAGGGGGCATATACGCCTTACGGATGCAGAGTGTTAAAGATGCTTTGTGGATTAAGCCTTTAACCGCAGGCCTGCTTCAAAGCGTAGTCTGTTAAAGTGAAACACTCGCCTGCTAATATTTCATTGAACATATTTATACTTTCGTCTAATCCTGCGATCATCGCCCCACTATAACGGCCGTTTGTTAAGCAGGCGTTTGGCGCGCCTGAGGAGAAAAAATGCAAGAGTCGCCCCAAGGGCTGGCGCGTAACCCGCGTTTGGCCGAATTCGCCTTGGCGCTAGGTGGGTTTGGTATTGGCACCAGTGAATTCGTCATAATGGGCCTGATGAACCGTGTCGCGAGCGACCTGGCGGTTAGCGTGCCGCAAGTTGGTTACGCGATCAGCAGCTACGCGTTAGGCGTTGTGGTCGGGGCTCCGTTGATTTCCGCATTGGCCGCGCGCGTGCCCAAGCGGGGGTTATTAATTGCGTTGATGCTGGTGTTTGCCATCGGCAATATTGCCAGTGCCATGGCGCCTGGGTTCTGGTCGTTCGTGGGGCTGCGCTTTGTGGCAGGTTTGCCGCATGGCGCCTACTTCGGCGTTGCGGCATTAGTCGCCGCGGGGGCGGTGCCGGTTGATCAACGTGCCCGGGCCATTTCCCGTGTCATGCTGGGCTTAACCACGGCCATTTTAATCGGCGCGCCGCTGGGTACCTGGGCGGGTAACCAGTTTGGCTGGCAAATCGCGTTTTCCGGGGTAGGCGTTATAGCGTTAATGACCGCGCTATTAATTCGCGGGTGGGTGCCGGTGCAGCCGTTTGATGCACTCGCAAGCCCGCTGCGTGAGCTGTCGGCACTGGCCAAGTCTCGCGTTCTGGTGACCATTGCCATTGCCTGTATCGGCTGTGGCGGTATGTTCTCGATTTTTAGTTATGTGATGCCCACCCTGACGCAACAGGCGGGTATGAGCGAGGCCTTGGGGCCGCTGGTACTAGTGATTTTCGGTGTGGGGTCGATTATTGGCAATCTGGTCGGCGGTCGCATGGCGGATAAGAACCTGATGAGGGCCATTCCAAAAATTCTGGTTTGGTGTGCCTTGATTCAAGGGCTTTATTACTTTGCTGCCAATAACGTATGGACAGGGCTTCTGTGCGTTGGGCTTGTGGGTACCTGTATGGCCCTTGCCCCTTCGTTACAAACCCGCTTAATGGATGTGGCCGGGGATGCTCAAACCATGGCAGCCTCGCTTAATCATGCTGCATTTAATGGCGCTAATGCATTAGGTGCCTGGCTTGCCGGGTTGGCAATTAGTGCGGGTTTGAACTGGTCGAGTACGGGGCTGGTGGGCACGGGCCTGGCGCTATGCGGGCTAGCGATTTTTGTGTGGGGGCGCTGGCTTGAGAAACGCACCGACAGCGTGGCTGTGGGATTATAAAAGTGGCATAAATAGCCATTCATTCCTAGGGTATAAGGGTGCAACCCATAAGGAGGTGACTATGCATACTCAATTGATCAAGACATCGCGTGTTTTAACGTTGAGCGCTATTACCGCACTAACAATTGGTTTAGCTGGCTGCGGTACAACAACGGGTGAACGCTCCGCGAGTGGCGCTGGGGTAGGTGCCGCTGTGGGTGCGGGCGCTGCCGCTGCCACGGGTGGCAGTGTCACGGGCGGTGCCGCGCTAGGCGCAGGCGTTGGTGCCGCAACGGGCGCCCTGACCGATGAAGACGATATCAATCTAGACCGCGATTAAGCGTGAAAGCCCGCTGCGCGTTCATCATTGCCTGTTTTTCTTAAGGGCCTGTTTCTCTTAAAGGGTGATGTTCTTAAAGCACGGGGTTTTAACGGCATAATCGGAAACCGCGCATGCCCATGTGAAAGTGATCGGCATGCGCGGCATTGTAATCAGGCCCCAATACGTTGCCAAATGTACGGCAAGCGCCATCCCGCGCTGCTCGCAAGAACTCTCCTGTTTCCCCTTCATCATCCCAGTGGTTGATCAGCGTTATACGTTGGCCATTCTCAAACTGGAACCCGATAACATCCAGTGCTTCCGCCGTGGCGTGCTCACTGCGCCGGTCGCTCTCACGATGGTAAATATTGCGGCAGGCAAAGCTGCCCACGTGATTTACCTGAGCCACGCGGCTTCCCATGATTGCTTGCGCCGCAGGCTGCAGTTCGTGACGCTCGTACATCACCCAGGCAAGCGCTAGCGGGCAGGAAGCCACAAAGCTTTGATTAAAGCGCACACCGCTGGACTGCATGCGTACAATATTAGTCAGTGGGTAGTTTGCAGTGGGGGAGTAATCGGCAAGGGGGGTGTAACTAAGCTCGCCTTCTGGCACGGTATCCAGCGCGGCTAAACAGGCGTCTCTATTGTCGCTTAAGCGTTTGATTTTTAGCTGAGTAACGGGCGTTATCGGATCATCGACATACAGAGGTGCCCATGGCGCCCAGTGGCGAGGAATTTCGATAATGCCTTTTTGTAAGGCTACACCCAGCGCAATAAGAACTAATATGACCAGCGTGCTGCGCATCCAACCTCCTTGGGTACTTACGCAAACTCTACAGTCCGCGGAGAGGGTGTGCGATACTGCGCACCTTAAATAAGCGTGTTGCTTTGCTTGCTCCGCTAATGATCTTTTTGCTAGCTGTTTTCACTAACTGTTTCCACTAACTATTTTTACTAACCGTTTTTCGCTAACAAGGGAAGCGCTGTATGTCCCAAGGTACGCTTTTTATTGTTTCCGCCCCGTCGGGTGCAGGCAAAACCAGTCTGGTTCGCGAGTTGATTGAAAGCCTTGATGGCATTCAGGTCTCGGTATCGCATACTACCCGCGTTAAGCGTGACGGTGAGGTGGATAGCGTTAATTACCATTTCACCACGGTGGCTGACTTTGAAGCGATGATTAAGCGTGGCGACTTTTTTGAGTATGCCAAAGTCTTCGATAATTACTATGGCACGTCGCGCGAGGCGGTCCAAACGCTGTTGAAAGCGGGCCAGGATGTTATTCTGGAAATTGACTGGCAGGGCGCGCAGCAGGTACGCAAACAAATGCCTGAGGCGGTATCCATCTTTATTCTGCCGCCATCGCTTGGCGAACTGGAACACCGCTTGGCGAATCGCGGTACGGATGAACATGCAGTGATTGCACGGCGCATGCGTGATGCGGTTAGCGAGATGTCACACTTTAATGAGTACGACTACCTGGTCATTAACGATGACTTCACCACGGCGTTTCGGGAACTGCAGTCGCTGGTGATCAGTCGCCGCTTAACGCTTACCAAGGTTAGCGAGCGCCATGCGCCGCTACTGGATGCACTCTTGTCACAGGCGCCCAGCGTCGAGTAATCTATCAAGTTCTATCACTATTTTTTTTCGCTGGGCCGGTGGCGTTATCCAACAACATCGGCCCAGCGTCGTCATTACAGGAAGGCCCCATGGCTCGCGTAACCGTTGAAGATTGTCTGGAAAATGTCGAAAACCGCTTCAAGCTGGTGATGATTTCCACCCAGCGCGCCCGCCAATTGGCACGTGGCTCGCGTGATGCCCAGTTGGCTTGGGAAAACGATAAGCCTACCGTGATGGCATTGCGTGAAATTGCGGCAGGCCTCGTGGATCACACCGTACTCGATGAACCTGTTGAAGCGCCTGTTCGCGTGCGTCCCGCCATGGCGCCCAGCGCCCAAATCGACGACTAAGGCTGAAACGAGCAGGGGCGCGGTAAATGTTCACCATTGATGACCTGGCCGATCGACTCGGCGGCTATTTACCCTCAGATGAGATCCAGCAGGTCAAGCGCGCCTTTTATTACGCCGAGCAGGCCCATGATGGCCAGCGTCGGCGCTCGGGTGAACCCTACGTTACCCATCCGCTTGCTGTGGCCAATATTCTGGCCAATATGCACATGGACCATCAAAGCCTGATGGCCGCCATGCTGCATGATGTCATTGAAGATACCGGTGTTTCCAAAAAGGCGTTGGCTGCCCAGTTCGGCGATCCGGTGGCGGAGCTTGTCGATGGTGTTTCCAAGCTGACCCAGATCACCTTTGAAGATAAAGCCGTTGCTCAGGCGGAAAACTTCCAGAAGATGGTATTGGCGATGTCGCGGGATATTCGCGTCATTATCGTCAAACTTGCTGACCGCCTGCATAACATGCGTACGCTGGGTGCGCTCAGGCCGGATAAAAAACGCCGTATTGCCCGAGAAACGCTGGAAATTTACGCCCGTATTGCCGGGCGGCTAGGCATCAATACGATTCGTATTGAGCTTGAAGATCTTTCGTTTCAAGCCATCCACCCCATGCGTTCAGAGCGTATCAAGCGAGCGGTCGCCAGCGCCCGGGGGAATCGGCGTAGCGCCATGCGTGAAATCCAGTCGTCACTGCAGCAAAGCCTGGATGAAGAGGTGTTGCAGGGCACGGTTATGGGGCGGCAAAAGCACCTGCTCTCGATCTATAAAAAGATGCGCGACCAGCGTAAACCGTTTGCTGAAATCATGGACGTATTCGGGTTTCGGATCATTACCGAGGATGTCGCCAACTGCTATCGTATCTTGGGCGTGGTGCATAATCTGTATAAGCCGGTGCCGGGGCGCTTTAAAGACTATATCGCCATCCCCAAGGCCAACGGCTATCAAAGTCTCCACACTACGCTGTTTGGGCCGCGTGGCATGCCGATTGAAGTGCAGATCCGCACCCGCGAAATGGAGGCCATGGCCAATAACGGTATTGCGGCTCACTGGCTCTATAAAGCGGGGCAGACCACGCATCCGATTGCTGAAGGCAGCCATGCGCGCGCCCGGGCATGGGTGAAAGGCCTATTGGAGATGCAGCGCCACGCCGGGAACTCATTGGAGTTTATCGAACACGTCAAAAACGATCTGTTCCCCGACGATATTTACGTGTTTACCCCAAAAGGCGACATCATGGAGCTGCCCCAAGGCGCCACGGTGATCGACTTTGCGTATAGCGTGCATACCGATATCGGCAATAACTGTATTGCTTGCCGAATTGATCGCCATTTGGCGCCGCTTTCAACACGCCTGGAAAGTGGCCAGACGCTGGAAATTATCACCGCGCCCGGCGCACGCCCCAACCTTGCCTGGCTTAGCTTTGTCTCGACGGCCAAGGCGCGCTCGGCTATTCGCCACGCGCTGAAGCATCAGCAGCAAACCGAAGCGATTACGCTTGGTCGGCGGCTCCTTAACAAAGCGCTGGCGCCGTTTGAAACCAGCCTGGAAGAGCTTGACGACAGCGTGCTTCAGCAAGCGTTAAAAGAGCTGGAAATAGCCTCACAGGATAGCCTTCTGGAGTCGCTGGGCCTGGGCAACCGTATGGCGCATGTGGTCGCCAGGCGCTTGATGGACGTCGCTCATGGTGATCATCCCGATTCCCGTTCAGGTACCTTTGATGGTGGCAAAGCCGTGCTGATAAGCGGTAGCGAAGGCATGGTGATTAACTTTGCTCGCTGTTGCCATCCGCTTCCTGGCGACCCGGTGTTGGGCCATCTTTCTATGGGTAAAGGACTGGTGGTGCATCGCGCCGAGTGCAGAAACCTGATAGAGCATAAAAACGATCCTGATAAGCTGTTTACGCTTGAGTGGTCTGACGCGATTGATGAAGACTTCCCGGTCGCATTGCGGATTGAAATTGAAAGCCGTCGAGGCCTCGTCGCGGAGCTTGCAGGGCTGGTGACCGATGCTGATGCCAATATCGAGCGAATTGGCATTGAAGAGCGTGATGCGCGCCTCTCTACGGTGAATCTCACGCTGTCGGTCAAAGGCCGCGTTCACCTTGCACGTATTATCAAACGCATTCGTAATTTGCCGAACGTCGGAAAAATTACCCGTATGACCAACTAAACCTATTAAAGCGGCCTGGCCGAATTGCCATCCGGCACCGGCCACGTACCGCTATTGCAGTCATTACCTATTTTTGAAAAAAACAGACCCCCTTTTAAACTTTCTACAAACACGCTGGTTGGATAATTAACGCTTAATAATGACTGGTACTGAAGAACGACGAGTACTGAATAACTGAGGAGCGAAACACCGCATGAGCAATAAAGCCGTTATTAATACTGACAAAGCCCCCGCCGCGATTGGCCCTTACTCGCAGGCGATCAAAGCGGGTAATACGGTCTATCTCTCTGGTCAGATTCCGCTAGACCCAGCGACCATGGAGCTGGTGTCCGAGGACTTCGAAGCACAGGCGCGCCAGGTATTTACCAACCTGAAAGCCGTTTGCGAAGAAGCCGCAGGCTCGCTTGGCGATGTGGTGAAACTGAATTTGTACCTGGTCGACCTGGATAACTTCGCTATCGTTAACAAAGTAATGGAAGAGTTTTTCTCTACACCGTTTCCTGCCCGCGCCGCGGTGGGTGTTAAAGCGCTGCCTAAAGGCAGCCAGGTAGAAGCCGAAGCCGTAATGGTCATCGGCGACTAAACCGTTAACGACGTTTTCGCTATAAAAAACACCGGCTGAGCGTTTAGCGCCCAGTCGGTGTTTGCGTATTGATTATCTCGTCTGCTATCGACTGCTTCGCTATCTGAAGTAACGCTTTTTTACCCGGAAATTTTCAATCAGGCTTTCTGAGTCTCTAAAAAGCCGCCCTCTTTGAGTATCTGAGCGTAGCCTTCACGGTAGCTTGGGTAGCGAAACTGATAGCCGGTTCCAAGGATACGTTGGTTATTACAGCGCTTACTGGCCCGACGGCGCAGCGGCGACTGCATGGTATCGGTTGATTCCACCTTCAGTTGCTTGCCTATCCAGGCCATCACGTTATGCATGGTGACCGGCTCGCAGTCGCTACCCAGGTAAAGTTCCGCCAGCGGTTGACCGCTTTCCTGGCTGCGAATTAAATGCGCCAGAATACCGGTACAATCATCCCGGTGAATGCGGTTGGAGTAGATAACCGGCGTAACCGCAGCGATGCGGCCTTCTGCTACCTGGTGAATCAAGCGGTCACGGCCAGGCCCATAAATGCCTGAAAAACGTACCACAGTGCCGGGTAGCGAATGGTTAAGCAGCCGTTGCTCCGCTTCATACATCAGCATGCCAGAGAAGCTGGTAGGGCCGGTTGGGCTATCTTCGGTCACCTCCTCGCCTTCCTGCTGACCATATACGCTGGTAGAGGAGACAAAAAAGACCCGACGCGGTGGGTTTTTGTGCTGTTCCATCACGCTCAGTACGCGCTTTAGACCGTCCGGATAGGCGCTTTGGTAAGCGCTCTCTTCAAAGCGGTCAGCGCTTACGCTATAAATGACGTAGTCCGCTTGGGGGAGTGCAGATGCATTGGCCTCATCAAGATCATTAAGGTCAAGCGCCAGAGGTTCAATGCCGGTGTCTTCTAAAGCCGCTGTTTTACGACGTGCGCCAATGACGTGGTGCCCCTCATCAATCAACTGGCGTCCTAAGGTAATGCCGAGATCACCACAACCGATAATCAGTATCGTTAGCTTCACCTTGTCCACTCCTTTTGATAAATATTCCCTATTGGATACAAACTCGCTGCGAGATGTGACATCGTCATCAGGATTTCCTGTCCCTTTTCGTCCCGCTGACTGCCATGATATTCGTCATGAGCTGCTACGAGAGGATGCCCACTGGCGCCGTTATGACTTTAACAGAACTTCGCTACATCGTAACCCTTGCCCAGGAGCGCCACTTTGGTCGCGCGGCTGAACGCTGTCATGTGTCGCAGCCCACGCTTTCTGTGGCGGTGAAAAAACTGGAGGAGGAGCTTGATATACCGCTGTTTGAGCGCTCCAAATCCACGATTCAAGTAACCCCCCTTGGCGAGAAGATCATTGCTCAAGCCCAGCGCGTGCTGGAGCAAAGCCGGCTGATTTATGAAATGGCCAGCGCGGGTAAGGATCAGCTATCCAATCCACTACGCATTGGGGCTATTTACACGATTGGTCCCTACTTGTTTCCGCACCTGATTCCTGCGCTTGCCGATATCGCGCCGCAAATGCCGCTGTATATTGAAGAAGGTATGACCGGAACGTTACGTGCCAAGTTAAAAAATGGTGAGCTGGATGTCATTATTGTGGCACTACCGTTCACGGACACCGATATTGTGACCAAGCCCATTTACGAAGAGCAGTTTGAAGTCTTGATACCGGCAAATCACCGCTGGGTAGAGCGCGAGGCTATTCGTAAAGAGGAGCTGCTGGAAGAGCGCTTGCTGCTGTTGGGTGAAGGCCACTGCTTTAGAGACCAGATTCTTGAGGCGTGCCCGGCGATTAGCCAAAAGCTTAACAACCCGAATAATACCTTGATTGCCGAGGGAGGCTCGCTGGAAACCATTCGGCATATGGTGGCGTCACGGCTAGGCATTACCGTACTGCCGCAGTCAGCGTTAGGCACCGATCAGTATGAAAATGCGATGCTTGAGAGCCGACCCTTTGTCGACCCTGCCCCTTCACGAACGGTAGCGATCGCCTGGCGAGCCAGCTTTCCGCGCCCTAAAGCAATCGACGCCCTGGTGGATGCCATCAGCCAGTGCCAACAGCCCGCCCAAAAGGGTAAAGCGCGCTCATGAGCGATCTTAATGGCCCCGTCACTGCGCTTAAAGGCGTCGGTGAAGCGTTGGCGCTCAAGCTTTCGCGGTTGGGCATTGAACACGTAAGCGATTTGCTTTTTCACTTGCCGCTACGCTATCAGGATCGCACCCGATTAACGCCAATCGGCCTGCTACGCGCCGGGCAGGAAGCGGTGATAGAGGGGGAAGTGACTGCCTCTGATGTCGTTAAAGGGCGGCGGAGAAGCCTATTGGTACGCCTGCGCGATGGTAGCGGTATTCTAAGCCTGCGTTTTTTTCACTTTTCGCCTGCCCAACAGCAGCAGTTGCGCCCGGGCGTTTCGGTACGTGCGTTTGGTGAAGCGCGGGCTGGGGCCACCGGGCTTGAAATTTACCATCCCGAATATCGCTTGAATGCAGCGGGCGAAACGCCGGTCGATGAGTATTTCACCCCCATCTACCCCACCACCGAAGGCTTGAATCAAGCCCGCTTGCGCGCATTGACGCAGCAGGCGCTTGGCGTACTGGATAGCGCGCCCGAAGCGCTGCCGGATGTCATTCCTGACGTGCTGCGTCAGCGTTTTCACCTGCCGGGGCTGCACGCCTGCCTACATTTACTGCATCAACCCCCGCCTGATGTTGATATTGATAAGCTTTCCAGCGGCCAGCATGCCGCCACGCGCCGCCTAGCGTTGGAAGAGCTTTTAGCGCATCAGCTTAGCCTGCGTGAAGTGCGCCTGCGTATTCAGGCCGACGGCGCTCCTCAGCTGCCTTCCGGGCGCAACCTTCAGGCACGCTTTTTAGCCCAGCTGCCGTTTGCCTTAACGGGGGCCCAAAGGCGAGTGCTTGAGGAGATTGCGCTGGATTTAAGCCGCCCCGCCCCCATGCTGCGCCTGGTGCAAGGCGATGTGGGGTCGGGGAAAACCGTGGTGGCCGCCATGGCAGCGCTAGCGGCCCTGGCAGGCAATTGCCAAGCGGCGATAATGGCACCTACGGAAATCCTTGCTGAGCAGCACTACCGGGCGTTTAAGGCGTGGTTTGAGCCACTGGGTATTGAAGTCGCCTGGCTTGCGGGAAAATTAAAGGGCAAAACCCGCCTGGATGCCAAGGCAGCCATCGCCGATGGCCGCGCACGTATGGTGGTCGGCACCCACGCGCTGTTCCAGGACGACGTTCATTTTCAGTGTCTGGGGCTGGCCATTATCGACGAACAGCACCGCTTTGGGGTTCACCAACGCTTGGCTCTGCGTGAAAAAGGCGAAGCGGGTGGGTTAACGCCGCACCAACTGATCATGACCGCGACACCTATTCCCCGCACGCTGGCCATGAGCGCCTATGCGGACCTGGATGTCTCGGTGATTGATGAGCTACCGCCGGGGCGTACGCCGGTTAAAACGGTAGTGGTGTCTGATGAGCGCCGCCCGGAGGTTGTTGAGCGGATTCGCCGTGCCTGCAGCGATGGTCGCCAGGCCTATTGGGTGTGCACGTTGATTGATGAGTCCGAAGTGCTGCAGTGCCAGGCGGCGGAAGTCACCTGTCAGGAACTAACCGACGCGTTACCGGAGCTTGCCATTGGCTTGATCCACGGGCGAATGAAGGCCAGCGAGAAAGCCGACGTGATGGCTGCTTTTAAAGAGGGCGAGCTGGATCTGTTGGTAGCCACCACGGTAATTGAAGTGGGGGTGGATGTACCCAACGCCAGTCTGATGATTATTGAAAATCCGGAACGCCTGGGGCTTTCCCAGCTTCACCAACTGCGTGGCCGCGTGGGCCGGGGAAGCACGGAAAGCTTCTGTGTACTGCTTTATCATCCGCCGCTCTCCAAAAGCTCCCGCCAGCGCCTAAGCGTCATGCGTGAGACTACCGATGGTTTCCGTATCGCTGAAAAAGACCTGGAAATCCGCGGCCCGGGCGAGGTGTTAGGCACCCGACAAACGGGCCTGGCACAGATGAAAATTGCCGACCTGGAACGCGATGCTGACCTGTTAGAGCGCGTCACCGCGTTAGCGTGCGAGCTGCAAAGCGAACCGCAAATAACCGCCGTGCTGGTACGGCGGTGGTTGGGCGAAGCCGCAGGCCGCTACGGGCAGGTGTAGCGGTCAGTAACGGTACGTTTAAACGCTAGCGTTAGGGCGGGTAGTTTCCTCGATGGAGGCTGATGTGCGGGTCAAGCGATTCGCCGCCTCACCTAAAGGCGCTAGCTGTTCGGTGATGAGGCGTAGCTGGCTTTGAATAGGGCGATACATCACCACGGCTTGTTCGTCAGAGCTTGTCTTGCCGGACTCATCCAGCTGTGTGAGTAGCTCGCTGACGGGCTCATTGAGCGGGGCAACCAGCTGACGCTTGTCCAACTGCTCGGCAAGCTGGCCCAGAAGTTCGCTGATCCGTTTAGCGGATGGCATCAAGGCGGCGTCATCCTCGCCTTCCAGCAAGCGGTGCCGGTGGGCGCCCAGGGCCGAGAGGTGGCTAAGCAGCGTATTGGAGAGCACCAAAAAGCGTAGGCCATTATCGGCATCCTGTTTGCGGTAGTGGCCTGGCTCGTGAAGCATATTGGTGAGCAGGGTAGAAAGCGCGGCATCGGCATTGTGGGCATTGCGCCGTGCCAAGCGGTACGCAAGGTCGTCCTGCTTGCCCTCTTCGTATTGATGAATAATTTCATCCAGATAGCGGCGGTGGTTGGTAAGCGTCTTCGCCGCTTCCCGATACAGCCGGCGGCCCTGCCAATCGGGCAGAATAAAAAACACCGCGAGTCCTGCAATCAGCGAGCCAATTAAGGTGTCAAACAGGCGCGGCCAGATAAGGTCGAAGCCGTCGCCTACCTGGTTAAAGCTACACAGCACCAGCAACGTGATGGCCGCTGTCGCCACGACATAGCGTTTTTCCCGGTTGGCAAAAAAGGTGACGCCAGCGGCCACCGCAATCACGCTCTGCACGCTTGGCTGGGGAAACAGGCTGATCGACACCCAGCCTGCCGTAAGGCCAAGTACCGTGCCCAAAATGCGTTGGGAAAGAAAGCGTCGCGTTGTAGCGAAGTTAGGCCGACATACAAACAGGGTAGTCAGCAAAATCCAGAAGCCTTGTTCGGGGTCCAGCCACTGAAGCAGGCCGTAGCCCGCCATGAGCGCGGTTGTCAGGCGTACCGCGTGGCGAAAGGTGGGCGAGCCAAGGGTAAAGTTGAGCTGTACTCGCTTCCACGCTTCCAGCAGGCTGGAGGGCGAGCGATCATAGAGCGCGCTATCTTCGCGGTCGTTGGTGGTATCCGGGTTATGAGCACTGGCGATCTGTGCTTCGAGCGTCGCGAGGTTGTCCGCCAGCGCATTAAGCGGGTGCATCAGTTTGCGCCATTCGGGTTTGCCGCGTTCGCTCAAATTATCGATAGAGGCCCTAAGGTCGGCCAAGGCTTGTTCACTCTGCTTATGGTCAAAAGCGCGCTTCAGCAGTAACGATTTGGCTAGCTGACGGCAGGCGCGGCCCTGCTGATCCAAAAGCCGCTGGCAGCGAAACAGTACGTCATGGTGAAAAAATGCTTCGGTGAGGGCGCTGTAGGGGTAATGGGTCGAGCTTGCCCGTTCATGAATATCCTGAGCAATAAAGTATATCTGCAGGTAACGGTTAAGCTTTTGACTTCCACGCTGGCCTTCCAGACGACGAAAAATCATCTCTTTTGCCTGGTTGAGGGCATCCACCACTTTGCCGTTCTGGCGTGCCAGCGCCACGCGACGGGCTTCTACATCGACCCCGCGTACGGGTTCAAACAGCGCTGATTTAAGAATCAGAAACTCGCCCAGCGTCTTGTACACGCGCGCCATGCTCTGCTTGACGGGTTGACGAGAAAAAAGAACACACCAGACAACGGAAATAACCCCGTACCAGGCCGCACCCGCCAACAGCAGCAACTGGCGTGAGGCCACATCGGCATCCACACCGCCGTGCTGCTCAATATTGATCATTGAGTAGATCGATAAAATCAGCGTGCCTGAGGCAATCGTGGCGTATCGCTGGCCGATAGCGCCCAACATGATGAGGGTGAACGTGGATATTCCCAGCCCCAGCGCAAACAGCCATGGCCAAGGAAACAGCCACTGCACGATAAATGAGGCTGAGGTAAAACATACCAGGGTTACCAGCAGCGCCTGTAAGCGGCCTTGCCAGCTGTCATCGGTTTCGGAGAGCGCGCAGGCGATAATGCCCAGAAACAGCGGTATTACCAGGGCGATGTCGCCAAGATAAAGGCTAAATAGCAGGGCTGCGCTGAATGCGATAAAAACGCGCAGGCTATAGGCAAACTTATCAAGTGTCCAAAGACGCCGAAGCGGCAGTGAAATAGGCATAGACGCTCTTATTGTCAGTCGTTGTTAGACTTTAGTATAAGCCATGGGGCTGGTTCGTTGCTATGGTTTTGGGGTTATCACGTTATGCGTTTTTGGAGCAGATAAGCCCCTACCATTCGACCACACGCTTGCCTATATTATCGCCATTGAGCAACCCAATGAGCGCTGCCCCCGATATTTTCAAAATTGCGCGTAATACCAGAAGGCGCCGTGTTATTGAGTTGCCTAGCGTAATCAGGAAGGCGGTGATTTAGTACGGTCTTGAGCTCCAAACGGTGCAGCCAGTCACGCTTGTAGGTACGTCCGGCCGTTACGATCACGTTTGCCCCTGGCGCTGTGCCAACATTATGGTGGGAGGAGGGCAGGTGAAACGCGTAGGAACCCGCCACCTACGGGTGGCGGGTAGAACCGCTGGAAGAAGCGTTACAAATACTTCAGCAGTTTTTGCAGCTTGTTCATATCGGTGGAGTCACCGACAAGGCGTACCTCGCCGTTGAGCATTCCATCGAGGAAAGCTTGCTGCGTTGGCTTTCTAAGGATACGTAATGCGGCTTCCTGATCGCGAAAGCGCAATTCAAGATCCAAATCGACTGGCAGGCCTTTACCTGAAGAGACCCCTTTGGGGGTCATCCGGTAGTAGCGAGCAATGCTCAAGTCTTCCGTCGCAATGCCCCAGTCCAGGTGGCGCATCCTTTCAAGCTGTTCACGAAAGCGCGGCTTGCGGCGCAGGGCACGCTTGAGCATTAGGCTCAATAGCCACAGCGTCAGCTTGAGTTTCATTAGGAAACGGCGTCCTTAAGCGCTTTACCCGGCTTAAAGGCAACATTTTTGCTGGCCGGAATTTGTAAAGGAGCACCCGTTTGCGGGTTTTTGCCGGTACGTGCTGCACGCTCACGTACGGTAAAGGTACCAAAACCAATCAATGCCACATCTTCGCCTTTTGCAACGCTGTTGGTGATTTCATCCAGAATAACATTCAGGACTTGGCCTGCTTTGTCTTTGGATAGGTCGGCACCCTCAGCGATGGCAGCGGCGAGTTCAGGTTTGCGCATAGGAAATTCCCCTCATTAAAAGTAAGCGTAAAGCATCGTGGTGTTGTTAAAAGCACTCACTAGGCCAAGCTAGCTTATCCAGCCTAGACGTGAACGCGATAAAAATCAGCCCAGCAGTGTGGGAGCTGCTCGGGAAAGCTCCACTTTCCGTCTCACGCAGCCGCCTGTCAACGCAAAACCGACTAAATTCCCGTCTTTATCTTCGGCAAGCGCCGTCATATCACCCCCTTCGCCCTCAATTCGCCAGTGTTCGGGTATCGCCGAAGGCGGATAGGCCACTACGGGCAATAGCGGCGTTTTCACAATGATGGGCCAGGCGCCAAAGCTGACCTGCGTTGGTGAGCCGGCAAGCGTTGCCGAGAGTGCTTTGGCACTGGCTTGTAATGGCTGGACGTACATGGCATTGAGGCCTTCTATGCAAGCAACATCGCCCAAGGCATAAATATGCGGGTGCGAAGTGCGCAGATACCGGTCTACCTGAATACCTTGTGGTGAAACGGCAAGCCCGGCGGCCTTTGCCAGCGCGGTTCTTGGCGTAAGGCCGGTTGCCAGTAAAATAACATCGGCGTTGACGATGTCATCGTTGCTAAGCGTTAGCCGAACCGTGCTGTCATTATTTGGGGTTAACTCTTTAATCGTGCGGTGAAGCGCAAGCTTTATACCGGCTTCCTGAAAGGCATCACTCAGCGCAAACCCCAGTGGTTCTGGTAATAGCCTGGGTAACGGCGTGGCCTCTGGAGCAATCAGGGTGACTTGATGGCCACCTGCCTGCAGGTCATTGGCAAATTCACAGCCGACTAATCCTGCGCCGATAACGGCAATGCGCGCGGGGCGATCGTTCAGCGCGTGATGGAACAGGCGATAGTCGTTGAGATCGTTAATGGTAAAGCAGTAGCGAGCAACGCTTTCTGGAATGGCAAAAGGCACTCGGGATTCAGCACCGGTCGCCAGCACCAGCGTATCGTAGGCAAGTGTTTGCCCGTCACTAAGCTGTATAGTGTGCGTGTCTGGTGTCACGTGTTCTACTGACGTATGGGTAAGCACATGGGCATCCAGCTCATCGGCCAGTACCGCGGCTGAATGCCTGGCCAACTGGTGGGGCGAGAGGCGTTTTGCAAAGCCGGTAGATAACAGCGGCTTGCTGTAGTCCTCGCCGCTGTCTGCGCTCACCAAAATAATCGAGCGCTTATCGCCTTGGCGGCGTAGCGCACGGGCAAGCCCAATGCCTGCCATGCCGGTGCCAATGATGATCAACTCAGCGTGGCCAGTCGGGTTGCTAACCGGATGTGATGCAGGCATGCCATCCCCAAATAATCGGTGTCGTAAAAGCTTTTAAGACCACCATGTTACACTAGCTTCTCTGTTTTTTGCCCAGGAGTATCTGGTGGTGACGTCCTCTTTTCGGCAAACGCATGCCTTTCCTGTTTGGCAGCCCGTGGCTGCGTTACGCCCCGCCATGAGCGCTGCCTGGTGGGAGTGGGTTGCGTCTACGGATTCACTAACGGCTCGCTTGCAAGCGGCAGGCGCAGGGCAACCATTCCGTGTTCGCCTGCTGCGCCAAGGCGCCGGCGTGCCTCTGCATGATGAAGCGCAGGCGTTGGGGATTGAGCTTCGTCGCTATGCCTGGTTAAGGGAGGTCGCCCTGTGCGTGGGTGATAACCCTTGGGTGGTCGCACGTTCGGTTGCCCCCTTAACACAGCTAAAAGGCCAGCGATTGGAGCAACTTGGTGAGCGCGCGCTGGGCAGTTGGCTGTTTCGCCAGCCAGATTTAGTACGCGGCCCTCTTGAAGCTACGAGCGGTGCGCCACGCTTTGCCTTCCCTCAGGTTGCTGGCGTGAAAAGTCGTTGGGGGCGGCGCTCAGTGTTTCAACATGGTGGGTTATCGCTACTTGTACAAGAGTACTTTTTATCCACCATGGCAGATGACCTTCGTTTGTCTTCGCGGTAGGCTTGCTCGGCATCTCTTCTTTACGTGAGGTAGGCATGGATCGTTCTTTGTTGCGGCCAGTCGGATGGGCGCGAGTCGCTGATTTTTTACACTTAATGCGCCTGGACCGCCCCATTGGTACCTGGCTATTGATGTGGCCTACCTTATGGGCGCTTTGGGTGGCTACAAACGGGGTGCCTGGTCGCAACGTGCTGCTTATTTTTGTGGCAGGTGTTTATGTTATGCGCGCTGCTGGCTGCGTTGTGAATGATTACGCTGACCGCCATGTTGATGGCCACGTTAAGCGCACGAAACATCGTCCACTGGCGACGGGGCGAATCAGTGAAACCGAAGCCAAACTGCTGTTTATTGGGCTGGTCACTGTTGCGTTTGTGTTAGTGCTGCTGACCAACTGGTTTACGGTGCTGCTGTCGATTGGTGGCGTGGTCCTGGCGTTTATCTACCCCTTTATGAAGCGTTACACCCATCTTCCTCAGGTGGTGCTGGGGGCGGCTTTTTCGTGGGCAATCCCCATGGCGTTTGGGGCGGTGCTGGGATATGTACCTGTGGAAGCCTGGTTGCTGTTTTTTGCGAACGTACTGTGGACGGTTGCTTACGATACCCAATACGCCATGGTCGACCGTGACGATGACCTAAAAATTGGTATTAAATCAACGGCGGTGCTGTTTGGCAGTGCAGACCGCTTGATGATTGGGTTACTGCAACTGGCGACGTTGGTGCTGTTAGCCTTTGTGGGTGTTCGTATGGGGCTGGGTGGTTTTTTCTGGCTGGGCCTTGCCGGTATGGCGGCCACCTTTATTCATCAACAGCGCCTGATTCGGCATCGTGAACGCGACCCGTGTTTTCAGGCTTTTTTGAATAATTACTGGTCAGGGCTGCTGGTTTTTGCCGGCATTGCGCTAAGTTGGTGGCCAGTGGCCGGGCCGCTCTAGCAAAGCGTGATTAGCGCCTGTCATTCGTTCTTGTTATTGGCTATTGTCATATAAGTGTCATCAAGTCATGGTGTTATTGTCACTGAGATGTCATTGAATTACCTTTCATTGAGCACCGTGAGGCCCTGGAATGACCGCCAAGACCGTTTTGATTGTCGATGATGAAGCACCTATTCGCGAAATGATCGCAGTGGCGCTGGAAATGGCTGACTATCGCGTGCTTGAAGCGGATAACGCCCAGGATGCCCACGCGTTAGTCGTTGACCATCAGCCTGACTTACTGCTTCTGGATTGGATGATGCCAGGTACCAGTGGTATTGAGTTGGCGCGACGCCTTAAGCGTGAAGAAGCCACCGCCGAAATGCCGATTATTATGCTCACCGCCAAGGGTGAGGAAGACAATAAGATTCAAGGCCTTGAGGCGGGCGCGGACGACTATATCACCAAACCCTTCTCGCCCCGTGAGTTGGTCGCGCGCTTGAAAGCCGTATTGCGACGCACCACTCCGCGTGGCGTAGAAGACCCCATCGAAATTAACGGCCTTCTACTCGACCCCGTCAGCCACCGTGTTAGTGCGCATGGCAAGGCGTTGGAAATGGGGCCCACTGAATATCGCCTGCTGCAGTTCTTTATGACCCACCAGGAGCGAGCCTATACGCGCAGCCAACTGCTGGACCAGGTATGGGGCGGCAATGTGTATGTTGAAGAACGCACAGTGGATGTACATATTCGGCGCTTGCGTAAGGCGTTAGGCGATGTGCATCAAAACCTGATTCAGACGGTACGGGGTACCGGTTATCGTTTCTCAGCCCGGGTGTAACAGTGCGCCTATGGAGCCGTGAGCTTTGGCGTATTGCCTGGTTAGCGACCATAGGTGTTTGCCTGGGGTGGCTGCTAGGCTCAGCGGGCCTTGGCTTGGCAGCCGGGTTGGCCGTTTGTCTTTTTTACCATTTACGCCAACTGCGCGTCCTCTTTCAATGGTTAACCCTTAACCCTCATAACGAGCCCCCGGCTGCGGGTGGCATGTGGGGGGATTTGCTTGATCGTCTTTACCGCTACCAAAAAAGCCAGCGCATTACACAAGGTCGATTGCGGTCTACGCTTGCGCGTATCCAGGAATCCTCAGAGGCCATGCGCGACAGCGTGGTAATGCTCGACCGCCACGGTGATTTGGAGTGGTGGAACAGTGCAGCGACGGATATGCTGGGCCTACAAACCGCGCACGATCGTGGCCAGCACATTACCAATTTGTTGCGTGACCCACGCTTTATCAGCTACTTCAACGCCCGCGATTACAGCGAACCGCTTACGCTGACCTCACCCATTGATGAGCGCAGCATTCTGCAATACCAAATTACCTTGTATGGCGACGATGAGCGCCTGGTGATGGCGCGGGATATCACTCGTTTGCACCGCCTTGAGCAGATGCGCAGAGACTTCGTGGCCAACGTCTCCCATGAGCTGCGTACGCCGCTAACCGTTCTTTCTGGCTACCTCGAAACCTATGGTGACTTGGCTGAGCAGCTTCCGCCTCGCTTGGGCAGGGGGATCGAGCAAATGCAGGACCAGACGCAGCGCATGCAAAATCTGGTTAACGACCTGCTGCTTTTGTCACGCTTGGAAATTGATCAAGGCGGGCAAGATCATCAGGCGCTGTCGGTTGAGCAATTGCTTAATAGCGTCTGCCAGGATGCATTGGCGCTATCGCACCGTAAGCATGTTGTCCGTGTTGCTATTGAAAGTGACGCCCAGCTCATAGGGAGCGAGCAGGAAATACGTAGCGCCATTTCTAACCTGGCTTTCAATGCGGTGCGATATACCCCAGAGGGTAGCCAAATTATACTGCGCTGGGCGCCCATGGAAGATGGAAGCGCATGCATAGAAGTAGAAGATGATGGAGAGGGCATCGATCCTGTCCACCTCCCCAGGCTAACGGAGCGCTTTTATCGGGTTGATAAAGGCCGGAGTACCGCGACAGGCGGTACTGGGCTTGGTCTTGCCATCGTTAAGCATATCCTGCTGCGCCATGATGCTCAGCTTCAGGTTGAATCGCACCCTGGCGAAGGTTCGCTATTTCGCTGTACTTTCCCCGCCACTCGGCTGGCTGCTACCTCCTAGCCTCCTTCCTGGTCTTCTGTATAACCTTTATCCAAGCGTGCCATATGGACAAGCCATCTATGGTTCAAGTCTGCTCATGTGTCATTTTTAGTCAGTTATGGTGGTCCCTTATACACGATCAGCGAGCATGATTGGCACGCGGGATTTGTTTTAAGTTGTTTATTAATAATAAATATTTTTTTATTTTTGTTTTTTGGCATCACATCTGCATTAAGTTGGGCAAGGAAGATTACCGCAGGAAATGGTACGCCAGGAAGGCACTTCCTTAAGGTAAGCGGTATCAACAGCGATCGAGGAGAAGGAACATGATGTCCAAGGAACTACTCAAGAAAGCTGGGATTTTAGGTGTAACATTCGGTTTACTGGCAAGCCCCTTCGCTTTTGCCCAAGAACCAGTAGACCCGAGCCACGATATTACTGCTGATGAAGAACCCGTGCAGCCGCAATCATCTGGTACAGGTGCAGGTGGTGATGCATCTACCTATGATGCAGACGAGCTCTCAGATATGAACGGTGAAAGCGCAGGCGATACTACTCGCCCCGGTGCAGGTTCTTCTCAACATAAAACTCATAATGAGTCGATGGATGGCGGTCCAACGGGCGTAACAGGTGGCGGCGATACGTCATTTGAGCCGAGCGACCTGCCTGAGCAAAATAGCTCTGTGACCACTGGTCAAGATCAGTGACCAGCGGTTTAAACACTCAGCGCTAAAAATTTGTACTACAGTTTAGGAACGAGCACGGGATAAGGATGTCCCATCGCATGGATGCTCACCGATTCATGGATTGAATCAAGCGACAATCAGAGCGTTAGTCAGGGTAAATTCCAAGGTTGGAGTCCCGCAAAAGGAGTGGAAGCTAGCGCTAGATATTGTCCATAGATGCGAGGTTAGGGCCCTGCCATGGCAGGGCCTAATCTTGTTATGTAGCCCTTGATGAGCCGTCGTGTTTGGCTGGTTTTAAAACTGAACCTTTCCTATCTACGTTTTTTTAACATTACCCTCGCTCAAATAGTTTTTTCACGATTCTCTTGTCCCACGGCGTGATGACCCCTTTCATGCTTTTTAAACACAAAGGTTGATAACGAGCTTTTTAGCTTGTTCACCATGGTGCTGTGCCAACACTAAAAAAATGTTAGCTTGTTATTTACTTGGATAGCTTTATTTGTGTGGTCGTGTTTAAAAATATTTTTAATCATTCAGCATTTCATGAATTTGGGATGTTTGGGCACTTGGACCATAATCTTGCAGTCAAAGGCACTGATCGCTTCTCACCCTTCAGTGCAATGGTATTTACGTTAGTGTGATAATAGCCAAGACAGGTGAGCGGCACCCCACATCAGGAGAGCGTTATGTCATTTAAAGCAGTTTTAAAAACGGTAGGTATTTTAGGTATTTCTATCGGTTTGATTGCAAGCCCGCTAGCTTTTGCCCAAAGCTCTATTGAGCGTACTAAAGATCGTGCAGTCGGCAGCGATGTCATCGACATGCCGCAATCCACTAGCACGTCTAGTCCTCACTACTCACCCAGTGAGCTTAACCATAGTCAGCGTGATCATATGAACGGCAACTATGCACCGTCAAGCCAGCTGCAGCGGGATCAGGATGGCACCCAGCGTCGTAACACCCATTCGTTCGAATCGACCGAGTTAAATCACAAAGAAGGCGATAGCCTGGACTGGTAAACCACTACTGAAAGCATTAAAAACCCCGTTAAAGCGGGGTTTCGCGTCTAAAAGCGTAGAAAAAAGCATGGCTTTTCAGGTGTTATGAGGGCCGCTGGATCGTAAGCTCATTTGCCGTACGATAATATTGGTCCCACATGAGTACGGCTCCCGCTACGGCCCCCGGAATCAGAAAAAGATTGGCAAGCGGTATCCAGGTAACCAGAGTCACGAGCCCGCCGTAGCTGAGGCTTTGCCACCAGCGCCTGGAAAGCCGTTGACGCATATCCTTGAACGAGACTTTATTATTATCCATAGGATAGTCCAGATAGGTAATGGCCATTACCCATGCGGAGAACAGCCCCCATAGAATCGGCGCAAAGAGGTTGAGCCCTGGAATCCAGCTGATGATAAAGAGGGCAATGGCGCGTGGGGCGATATACGCGAGTTTGACCAGCTCTCGGCCTAGCGCATCAAGCGCCGTTTTGGTCAGCCCGCGATCATCCAGCGGTATACGGCCTGTTTCTTGAATTTCCACTTTAGCCGCTAAAAAGCCGTAAAAAGGCGCCGCAATAAAGCTTGTGATCAGGGTAAAGGTGAAGAATACAATGACAATAAGGCTAACCACAAACAGCGGCCAGATCAGCCAGGAGAGCCAATCCAGCCAAGCAGGTACTAATGTCATCCAGTGGTCAATCCAGCCTGAAAAGCGCGTAATCACAAAGCTGAACATGGCGGCATAAACAATAATATTGACGAGGATAGGAAGAAAAATATAACGCCGCAGGCCTTTTTGATAGACCAGCCGCGTACCTCGGCTAAGCGCTGTTATTGCATCCAACATTCAAGCAGTCCTCATCAATACAAACGTCCAGGCGGGTGTCCGCCCAGACGTATTGCAAGAGGAAATGCCTCATGGGTCAAGGCTTTTTCGTTACCTTCTGGTCGACGGTGTCCAGGTCGCTATGTCGAATATCGAGCCCCTTCACGAGATACACAACGTACTCTGCCAGGTTGTCGGCATGGTCGCCGACGCGTTCCAGCGCGCGCAGCACCCACATAATGCTGAGTATTGAACTAATTGAGCGCGAATCCTCCATCATGAAGGTCATCAATGAGCGCATGGCACTGCCGTACTCATCATCGACCGACTCATCTTCACGCACTACCTTCATCGCCAAGTCGGTATCGAAACGGGCAAAGGCTGTCAGCGCATCGCGCAGCATTTTACGTACATGCTCACTGATATGGCGAACTTCAATTAAGCCACGAACCGTGCTGGTGTTTTCGCTGAGCAGGATTGCATTACGCGCAATCTTGCTGGCTTCATCGCCGATACGCTCAAGATCTGAAGTGGCACGAATAACGGCAAGCACCAGGCGTAAGTCTGATGCTGCAGGCTGGCGGCGTGCCAATACACGGGTGCACTCTTCATCAATTTGCAGCTGAAGATCGTTCACTTGCCGGTCGTTATCGCGCACTTTTTCAGCCAAGCGGGTATCGTTTTCCAGCAGGGCGAATACGGCATCCTGCACCTGTTTTTCCACCAGGCCGCCCATGGCCATCAGGTGGGTTTTTAGCTCTTCCAGCTCCTGGTTGAACTGGCGCGAGATATGCTGGCTGTGGGTATCGCTCGTAATATCCATTGAGCACTCCTGATGTTGGGTTAGTTAGGCCTGATGATTGACGACTACGTCATGCGGCCGGTGATGTAGTTCTCGGTGCGCTGTAAACGCGGATTAGTGAAGACCTGGTCGGTAGGGCCGTACTCAACCAGCTCTCCGTTGTGTAGAAAGGCCGTATAATCGGAGACCCGTGCGGCTTGCTGCATATTGTGGGTGACAAGGATAAGGGTTAGCTGTGATTTAAGGTTACGAATCAGCTCCTCAATCTTCAGCGTTGAAATTGGATCAAGCGCTGATGCCGGCTCATCCAGTAGTAGCACATCCGGTTGAACGGCTAGCGTTCGAGCGATGACCAAGCGCTGCTGCTGACCACCTGATAGCTGCCACGCCGAACGATGCAGGCGGTCTTTTACCTCATCCCATAGGGCTGCTGAGGTCAGCGCCCACTCGATAATGTCATCGCGTTGCCGCTTGGGTAGGCGATGCTGTAAACGCAAGCCAAAAGCGACGTTTTCATAGATCGACATGGGAAACGGATTGGGCGTTTGAAACACCATGCCTACCCGGCGGCGTAGCTCGGTCACGTTCATCTGCGCGGCGTAAATATCCTGCCCTTCAAGCTGAATATGCCCACTGTGTTCCACGCTCTCGTTAAGATCATGTAACCGGTTAATGGCACGTAGCAGTGTTGACTTGCCACAGCCAGAAGGCCCAATAAAGGCCGTTACCCGGTGGCGTGGCACACTCAACGTTAAATTACGCAACGCCGATTTCCCCGCATAGGCGAGGTTAAATTGGTCGATACTCAAGGCGCAGTGCTCGGATGAAAAGTGCGTCACCGGCGCCTGTGGGGCATTGGCTATATCTAATGACGCTAGCATTCGCTTCCTCGTTGGCGCCTAAAATAATGACGCAGAAATATGGCAGTTAGGTTAAGCACCAAAATAATAACCACTAAAAGAAGCGCCGTGGCGTAAACCAGAGGCATAGCGGCCTGTACATCTTCGCCATGAAAAGCAGTATCAAATAGATGATAGCCAAGATGCATAAATTTGCGCTCCAGGTGCACATAAGGAAACTCACCGTCGACCGGCATTTGCGGAGCTAACTTGGCAACCCCCACCAGCATAAGCGGAGCGACTTCGCCTGCGGCGCGGGCGATAGCGAGAATAACGCCAGTTAGCATGGCAGGAGTAGCCATGGGCAGGACAATACGCGTTAGCATTTCCAGACGGGTGGCCCCCAGCGCTACTGCCCCCTCACGCTGGGCATCGGGAATGCGAGCAAGCCCTTCCTCGGTGGCCACAATCACGACAGGAAGCGTCAATAGCGCGAGCGTTAAAGAGGCCCATAAAAGACCGCCGGTGCCGAACGTTGGCGAAGGCAGTGTATCGCTGAAGAACCAGCTATCCAGCGTGCCGCCAATGCCGTAAACGAATACGCCAAGGCCGAATACGCCGTACACAATGGAGGGAACGCCCGCCAAATTGCGTACGCCAATGCGCACTAACCGGGTAAGTCGGTTTTGATGAGCAATTTCATTAAGATAAATAGCGGCCAGTACGCCAAAGGGGGTGACGATTACGGACATTAAAATGACCATCAGTACAGTACCGAAAATAGCCGGCCATACGCCGCCACTGGTATTGGCCGCACGCGGGCCCTCGCTTAAAAACTGCCAAACGTTAGTGCCCCAAGTGTGCGTTTTTTGCCACCAGGACATGGCATTAGGCGCCAGTGCCTGGCTGACGCTGTCCAGAGGTTGGCGTAACGTCTCGCCCTGTGCCGTGACCAGCAGCAGCTGCCCCGGCGGGCGCTGATTAGCCGGTAGGGTAAGTGCATTGTTTAAATAGTCCCACGCTTCGCGGCCATGCAGCGATTGCTGGTCAGTTTCTACTGCGGCCAAGCGACCAATAAAACTGCCCCACGGAGCACGTTCCAGGCGGATCAGGTCGTGCGGTGTTGTACGTGAGGTAATATCGTCGATATCTACCCAGTGCCAGCTGACGCCGTCTACATCACGGTTACCTTTAAAATAGAGGCGCTCAACCCCGGCTTCCTGAGGCAGCGGCGTTTCGCGAATAGCTTGCCCTGCAACAACGCTACCCGAGCGTAGTGTTATCTCTTCAAGCGTGGCGGGCCAAAAATGGCCTAACCCACGAACAAGCAATAGTGTAAGTAACGCGCTTAACATTAAAAGTGATAAGGCAACGCTAGCGGCGCATAGCCACGGCCATAGTTTATCGAGCCGATGCCTGGGAGCGGCGGCGAATAGGCGGCTCATTAGTAATGCCCTGCTTTATGGTAGCGGCGGCGCATACGTAAGCGCACTGCCTCGGCTAGGGTATTTACCAAAAACGTAAATAGAAACAGCACCAGCGCCGCTAGAATCAGGTGATGATAGGTAAACCCGCCGTGGGAGGCTTCAGGGAGCTCAATCGCAATGGCGGAGGCCATTGAGCGCATGCCTTCAAAGGGGCTGGCGCTCAGCAGAGCGGTATTGCCGCTGGCCATTAACACAATCATGGTTTCACCTACCGCACGACCCATGCCTATCATCACTGCAGAAAAGATGCCCGGTCCCGCCGCCGGTAGCGCGACTTTCCATAGCGCCTGCCAGCGGCTGGCCCCGAGCGCTTGGGCGCCTTCCATCATGGAGAGCGGGACGTCGGCAAGGGCATCTTCGGCAAGAGAGTAAATGCTGGGTATTACTGCAAAACCCATGGCGATGCCTACAATCAGCGCATTGCGAGTGGCATAGTCCATGCCCCAGCGCTGTTCTAACCAGCGGCGCAGATCGCCGCCCAGAAAGAGTTGCTCCAGCAAGGGCGTAAACCACACTGCCAGCGCCACCATGCCGACAAGCCAGGGTACAAGCCATAGCCCGGCCCAGGAAAACGGCAGCCGCCGATGCCAGCGAGACGAGGCCATGTGCCAGAGTACGCCCGCAAGCCCCGCGCTGATTGGTAGCCATACCAGCAGCACCAGCGTACTGGCCAGGTTTCGCTCCACCCATGGAGCAAGTACTAAACCGGCAATAAATCCCACTACCACGCCGGGCATTGCCTCCATCATCTCAAGAGTCGGCTTAATCCGGCTGCGCAAGCGTGCTGACATGAATAACGCCGAGTACATGGCGGCGCCTAAGGCGATAGGTAGCGCGAAGAGCATCGCCGCCAAGGCCGCTTTAAGCGTTCCCCATACCAGTGGCGAGAGCTTATCGAAGGCAAAGGTCTTATCCAATGCCAACAGCGGCAGCGTTTCCCAAAATAGAAACACGCCAATCGCCAGAATCGCGAGCAGCACCGCGATGCCTCCCGCCGTAATAAGGCCGGTGGCGACACGATTTTTAAACTGGCGTAGCGGCTGGTAAGAAGCAGGAACGCGAGGTGGGATCATATCAACATCATAGGGAAGGCATGGCCGTCGCGAAGATGGGTTGCATGGTGAGTTCTCCTTACTCTAAGACACTTTTATGACAATTGGATGATAGTGAGCTACCAGTGTTGCTGATTTGCGAGTTCATCATCGGGCAGCGGTACAAAACCCGCCGCACGGGCAATTTGCTGGCCTTCTTCCGATAGAATAAACGCTAAAAATGCCTGCTCGGCGGCGGGTAGTGACTCATCTGGCGGCAAATTAACGTAGAGGTAAAGGTCGCGTGATAGCGGGTACTCGTTACGCTGAACAGCCTGCTCGCTGGGTGCGATTTCTTCCCCCTCCTCGGTAACAAAGCGCAGCGTATGTACCATCGGTGTCAGGTGATTATATCCGGCATATCCCATGGCGTTGGGTGACTCACCCACGGCCGCGACAACAGCAGAAGAGCCCGGGTGCTCGCTGATGTCGCGGCGGAATTGGCCATCACACAGCACCTCGTCCTGAAACAACCCATAGGTGCCCGATGCCAGGTTGCGCCCATGTAGGGCGATATTTCCATAGGGCCACTCGCGTGTGGCGGCCAATTCGCTCCAGCGTCTTATCGGCTTATCGGCGCCGCACGCTTGGCCGGTGGAAAAAATGGCATCGGCCTGTTGGCGCGTAATGGCCCGCAAGGGGTTGTGACGATGAACGACCAGAATAAGCGCATCTCTGGCCACCTTAAGCTCTAGCGGTGGATAACCGTAGCGATCGATAAACGCTTGTCGCTCTTGGTCATTCATGGGGCGTGACATGGGGCCAAGCCGTGCAGTGCCCGCCGTAAGCGCTGGCGGTACGCTGGCCGAGCCAGTAGCCTGAAACTGCACGTTAATCTCTGGATAGCGCACGGCTAGCGCCTCGCCCCAGCGCAATATGAGTCCGGCCATGGTGTCGGAGCCAATCGCACTCAGGGTGCCGCTAATCGGTTGTGGTTGCCCCCAGGCAGCTGATGCGAATAGCATTAGTACCGTGGTAAGCGTAAAACACAGGCGATTTTTCTTCCCTGACGACCAACCAATGCGCTTCAAACGTATGCCCTCGTATGATTAACTAATGCCTTATATTGCTATGCAGCAACCACACAACAATAACCCTATTAAGCGACCGACTTATGACACTTTTAGAAACCGACCTGGATGATGCTCCGGCCCCCCAAGGTCTGCTCACACTCAAATTACTGGCTTCTCGACAGGATACCAACCTTTACGGCGATATTTCGGGCGGGTGGCTGGTTAATCACATGGATCAGGCGGCAGAACTGGCAGCCGGTCGTGAGGCCGGCGGGCGTACTGCGACAGTGGCCATCGAATCGATGGATTTCTTAAGCCCTGTGCGCGTGGGCTCCATGGTGAGTGTTTATACTCATGTACAGGAAATTGGCCGCAGCTCTCTTAAGATCGATGTCGAAGTATGGGTGCGTATCCCTCATGGGCGGCGCCTTGAAGAGCGCCAAAAAGTCACTGAGGCGCGTTTCGTCATGGTCGCTATGGACGATAATGGTCGTATCCGTGCCGTGCATGGTTAAGGCCTGCTGACCCTTCATCAGATGGCACAATGGTTTGCAAAAAAAGGGCGCCTGGGCGCCCTTTTTATCAACCGTGGGTAGCGATTAACCGCCAACGGCATCACGACCTTTCAGGTAGGCATACTCGCCGATATCACTGAACGGGCGGATAAGGTTCTGGAAGTTAGCGTACGACTCATAAATGCGCCGTGAGTCTTCATCGCTCTCAACCTGGTTTTGAATCACGGCTTGTGAGGATTCGTAGAGTGCCTGAACAACATCGTCGGGGAATTCGCGTAGCTGAACGTTATGTTCATCAACCAGAGTCTCTAGCGCCTGCGCGTTGCGGTAAGCGAACTCCGTGTACATGGCCAGGTTGGATGCACGTGCTGCTTCGCGAATAACGTCCTGCAGATCTTCTGGCAAGGCATTCCAGGCATCCAGATTGATCATTGTCTCGACGGTTGCGGTCGGCTCGTTCCACACCGTGGTGTAGTAGTAGTCGGCCACTTGATGCAGACCAAACGCCATATCGTTGTAAGGGCCTACCCAGTCGGCGGCATCCAGAACACCCGTTTGCATCGAGGTGAAAATCTCAGAGCCTGGCATATTCACGGTGCTGACACCGATGCCGTTCATGGCTTCACCGGCAAGTCCTGGCAAACGCAGTTTAAGGCCCTGCATGTCGTCCAGCGAGTTGATCTCTTTCTTGAACCAGCCCGCCATTTGAGGGCCAGTGTTGCCCACTGCGAACGGCTTAAGATTATGCTTGGCGTAAACCTCGTCCCACAGCTCCTGACCACCGCCGTGATACAGCCACGCATTCATCTCAGTCGTTGACATGCCAAAGGGCACGGCGGTAAAGAACTGGGCAGCCGGGAGCTTGCCACGCCAGTAATAGGGCGTGGAGTGGCCCATCTCTGCCGTTCCAGCCGATACCGCATCAAACACTTCCAATGCAGGTACCAGCTCGCCTGCGCCGTGTACGCGGATTTTCATACGGCCGTTGGAGAGCTGCTCAACGCGGCGAGCGAAGTCGTTGGCGCCCGTGCCTAGCGCCGGGAAGTTCTTCGGCCAAGAGGTCACCATGTCCCAGGTATACGTTTCATCTGCATGCGCGGTCGCTACAAAGGGGGCGGCAGCGACACCGGCAGCACCTAAGCCAGCGGTTTTTAAGAATTGGCGGCGTTGCATGGCGGCTATAACTCCGAATAAATACGATTATTATTGCGTTACGCGTGAGCGTACGTGTCCGCTCGCCAGTATGCGCTAACCCGGTTTTATTGGGCAACCTGTTAAGACACTTCCCCTTAACATAGGCGTTACAGCGGGATTAGCTTGGCAAACCCCAGCACTAGCCACTTAACGCCCTCGCCTTCAAAGCTCACTTGTACTCTGGCGCGTGCGCCTTCGCCTTCGGCATTAAGAATAATGCCTTCACCGAAGACGGCGTGGCCAACACGTTGGCCCACATGCAGGGCAGGTAAATCGCCATCGCTTTCAACACGCTGCTGCGCAAAGCTGGTGCGGGCGGCGGTCACCGGGCGTGAGATATGGCCGCGCAGGCGAACCTCTTCAAGCAGGTGCGGCGGTAATTCACGCAGAAAGCGCGAGGGGCGCGGAAACACCTCTTTGCCGTGTAAGCGGCGAGTTTCTGCGTGGGTCAGGTAGAGTTTCTGCATGGCGCGGGTAACGCCCACGTAGCAGAGCCTGCGCTCTTCTTCCAAACGCCCCGGCTCTTCGAGCGACATTTTATGCGGGAACAGCCCCTCTTCCACACCGGCAATAAATACCACCGGAAACTCGAGGCCTTTGGCAGAGTGAAGCGTCATTAACTGTACGCTATCTTCAAACTCTTCAGCTTCATGGTCGCCCGCGTTAAGCGCCGCCTCGGAAAGAAACGCTTCCAGAGCGGCCATGCCTTCGCCCGCCTCGGGCGTTTCAAACGCATCACCCTGGGTAAAGGCTCGGGCAGCAGTGACCAGTTCTTCGAGGTTTTCGACCCGCGCTTGGCCTTTCTCTCCGCGCTCACTCTTATGGTGCTCAATCAGGCCCGTATGCTCGGTGACGTGGTCGATAATTTCGTAAAGGGTTAAGCCTGCCGCGTCGTTATCCAACTGCTCTATCAGGTTGGCAAACGTCTGTACCGCATTGGCCGCACGGCCCTTTAACGTACCGTCCTGAAGGGCATCATGCAGCGCCTGCCAAAGTGAAATACTCTGTTCGCGCGCGCGCAGGCGCAGAATTTCCACGGTACGTGTGCCAATGCCGCGGGTTGGCACGTTGATCACGCGTTCAAGCGAGGCGTCGTCATCGCGGTTAAGCAGTAAACGTAAATAGGCGAGGGCGTTCTTGATTTCCAGGCGCTCGTAGAAGCGGTGGCCGCCGTAAATGCGATAAGGCATGCCTTGACGAATCAGCGTCTCTTCCAACAGTCGCGACTGAGCATTGGAGCGGTAGAGAATCGCAATATCACGGCGGTTAACGCCTTCATCGACCTTTTCTTTGATAGTGTCGACGATATAGCGCGCCTCTTCCAGGTCGTTAAACCCGGCATAGACGGAAATAGGCTCGCCCTCGATACCATCGGTCCACAGGTTCTTGCCCAGCCGGTCACTGTTATGACTGATCAGCGCATTGGCAGCATCCAGAATGGCACTGGTTGAACGGTAGTTCTGCTCAAGACGCACCGTCTGCGTTTGTGGGAACTCCTCCTCAAACCGGCGAATATTCTCGACCTTGGCGCCGCGCCAGCCATAAATGGATTGGTCGTCGTCGCCCACTGCGGTCATGGGGGTTTGCATGCCGCTCAGCAGCTTTAGCCAGGCATACTGCAAGGTGTTGGTGTCCTGAAACTCATCCACCAATATGTGCCCAAAGCGCTCACGATAATGATTTAAAAGCGCCGGGTTATCCCGCAGAAGCTCAAGACTTCTAAGCAGTAGTTCACCGAAATCCACCAGCCCGCCGCGTTCACAGGTCAATTGATAGCGCTCGTAAAGCTCTACCATTTGCGCCATGTAGGCATCGCCGTCAACGTTCACCTGATGCGGGCGTAAGCCCTCTTCCTTGCAGCTTGAGATGAACCCCTGGACCTGACGCGGCGGAAAGCGCTCATCGTCAATGGCGTAATCCTTGAGCAGCCGCTTCACCAGCCGGAGCTGATCATCGGAGTCAATGATCTGGAAGTTTTGCGGTAGCCGAGCGTCCTGCCAATGGGTTCGAAGCAGGCGGTGAGCAATAGAGTGGAACGTGCCTACCCAAACATGGCGCAAGGAGATTCCCTGCAGGGCTTCAAGGCGCGTGCGCATCTCGCGGGCAGCCTTGTTGGTAAAGGTAACTGCCAGTAGCGCATAGGGCGACAGGCCCTCTGCTTGCATCAGCCAGGCAATTCGGTGAACCAGTACCCGGGTTTTACCGGAGCCTGCACCGGCCAGCACGAGAAGATTGCCCTGAGGAGCGCTGACTGCCTCACGCTGGGCTGTGTTGAGCTGATCGAGTATCGCCGTGACGTCGTCCATAAAAGCCGCTGCCGGATCGAAAAGGGGCGGCTAGTTTAGCACAGCAGGCGAACTGGCTGTGCATACAGGCGTTAGCGTACGACGATTTAGTTGTCTTCAGGGTAGCGCAGGGTGTTCAGGCTTTTCTTCACCGATTTAAGCTGCTCAGCCAGTTTGGGGCCGCGGGTTTTGGCAACGCCTACAGCGAGCACATCAATCAACACCAGGTGGGCGATGCGAGAGCTGAGTGGTGTGTAGATCTCGGTATCTTCGTGAACATCAATATACAGCGGCAGGCTGACCTCTTCTGCCAAGGGGGAACCGCTGGGGCACAGGCCAATCACTGTAGCGCCCGCTTCACGGGCCAGGCGCACGCTGGCGACCAATGCTTTGGTCCGGCCCGTTTGAGAAATAGCCACCACCACATCGCCCTCTTTAAGGGTCACTGCCGACATGTTCTGCATGTGCGGGTCCGCATAGGCCGATGTAGATATCTGTAAACGGAAAAATTTGTGCTGCGCATCAAACGCGACAGCGCCTGAGGCGCCAAAGCCGTAAAACTCCACCCGATTGGCCATCGTCAGCGCATTAACCGCTTGGCCCAGTGCGTCGTTATCGAGCCGGTCACGTACCGAAAGCAGGGTGCCGACCGTGGAGTCAAAAATACTGTGTGAGAACTCAGCAACGGAGTCACTATCGTTCATTGAGAACTGCGCGAATTGGCTGCCAGACGCCAGCATTTGCGCTAACTGCAGTTTAAAATCCTGAAAGCCATTGCAGCCCAGGGCGCGACAGAAGCGCACCACGGTAGGCTCGCTAACGTTGGCTTCGGTGGCGAGGTCAACGATCCGCATGTGGATAACCTCGTCAGGATTACGCAGTACAAAGCGTGCCACTTTTTGTTCGGAGCGGCGAAAGTGCTCCATGCGGCGTCTCATCTCATCGAACAGGGCGCGACTCACGTTCAGCTCCTCGATTATCCAGTGCGCGCGTTTTGCACTGCGCGCTTTGCTGTATTTGTCAGCATTTGCCACAGTATGCCTGAGTGATGGCATAAAAGGGCAGCGAAACGATGTTTAGGCGTTCGTTTAAAAGGCGTTAACGCATTTCGCCAGGTTTCGTCATCATACTGTCAAGTAAGGTATAGTAAGAAGTGAAGTGTCGCACTGCATCATTCAACAGTCGCCACAGATGCAGGTGGACGAAGACATATTCACCTAGAGGCACGTCGATCATGAAAAACGTCGAACGAATTACCTCGGTCAAAAGCGAGTTGCTGGATATTTTTATGGGCATGGAAGTGGATGAGCATGCTCAGCGCCAGCGTAGCGCCGCACAACGCAATTTACGGGCTCGCCGAGGGATTGAACTGCATCGGGAGTTTCAGAAGTTATACCGGGATATCGCCCCCCTGCCAGACGATGACGAACGGCAAGAGAGCGAGTTGCACTAACGGCATGTAGCTCGGTGTTTAAGCAGTACCCACATGGTGCTGCCCTGCCAAGCGGCAGGGCGTAGGCATCGCTAGATCAAGCCGGTCAGGAATACGATAATCACACCGAGTGGCGCCACGTACTTGGCGAGTAGATTCCACAAGGTGAAATCGTAGATATCTAACCGCAGCTCCTTGCGCGCTTCTTCTTTGTCCAAACAGAGCGAGAAGAAGATAATCGCGCCCAGACCCGTCAGCGGCAGCAAAATCTTGCTGGTGAAGGTGTCGAGGAAGTCAAAAATGTTGAGGCCGAATAACAGTACCTCGGACCACACATTAAATGACAGCAGCGCCGCCACACCGAGTACCCACACCGCAATACCGCTCGCCAGTGTCGATCCTACCCGGCTCAAGGGCGTGCGCTCTTCGATTGTCTCAACGACCGGTTCCAGCAGCGAGATAGCCGACGTAATGGCGGCAAACGTCAGCAGCAGGAAGAACATCAAACCGAGAATAGTGCCGCCCGCCATGTTGCCAAAGGCCAGAGGTAGCGTTACGAAGATGAGTCCTGGGCCTTCGCCTGCGCTTAGCCCGTTGGCGAACACAATGGGGAAAATCGCAAGACCTGCAAGCAGGGCAATGACCGTATCCAGGATGATAACGGTACGCGCTGTGCTAATCAGGTTGACGTCTTCGCCCAGATAAGAGCCATACGCCATCATGATGCCCATACCCAATGATAGGGTGAAGAAGGCTTGGCCCATCGCCGCTAGTACGACACCACCGTCGAGTGCACCCCAGTCAGGGCTGAACATGAACGCAAGTGCTTCACCGAAGGAGCCGCTTGTTACGCCATAGCCGACCAGAATCAAAAGAAGCACGACCAGCGCAGGCATCAGAAGTCGTGAAGCGGCTTCAAGCCCCTTGGTCACACCACGCGCCACGATACCAATGACCAGCACCATGAACGCGGTGTGCCAAAGTAGAAGCGTTGTAGGGCTGCCCAGCAGGTCGCCAAAAATAGCCCCGACGGCATCAGCATCCTGACCGTTAAACGTCCCGATCACCGACCCCAGCGTGTAATTGAGTGACCAGCCGCCGATAACACTATAAAAAGATAGAATTAAAAAGGCCGCCAGAACGCCACTAATACCGATAGTTGCCCAAGCCCTGGAGCGTCCGTGACGCGTGGCAAGGTCGGACATGGTGTTAATCGGGTTTTTCTGGCCCCGGCGACCAATCATCCATTCCGCTACCAGAATGGGCAGGCCAACCAGCGTTACGCATGCAAGATAGACCAGAACAAAAGCAGCGCCGCCGCTTTCACCGGTCATATATGAGAAGCGCCAGATATTCCCTAAGCCTACCGCTGAACCGGCAGCTGCAAGCACAAAGCCCATACGCGATGACCATTGTGCATGTGCAAGTTTTGCCATACATCACCTACTGTTGGTTGAATTGTAATAAGCCGCTATGCGCCCCATTTACGCATGTTCGAAAAGCACAGACGGCTCTGCGCTTTTCAAAGAGTATGCGCAATTTATCCGATCAAGAGGCCCCGTGCCAGTTAGGTTAAATTAATATTAGCTTAAAACAACAGGTTTTGTGCCTCACCTGGAAAGTCGCTAAGCGGGGGTAGGTCGGCAAGTTCGCCAAGCGCATTGTATAGCTGGCGTGCCATCTCGGGAGACTCGTGATTATCAGCAGTATGCACAAATAAGAAAGGGGTTTTCCCCTGACTTATCCACAGGTGGAGGCGGGCTTTCCAAGGGGCGAAGTAGTGCGTATTAATCGTTTTGTCAATATGGCCAATAAAGCGAATGACCGGAAAATTACCTGTGGAAAGCACGTGTAACGGGAGTTTCGGCTTTTCCTGCTGAGCATGGGCAAGCCCCGCGTGGCCCTCGACAGGGGTTGAAAAGACAGGGCGTACATCCAGCATTACACGGTTGGCACAATAAGTTATCAACAATTGGTTAAGCGCTTTTTCAGCTGCGCCTTTGTGGAAAAAAACAGGATGACGAACTTCAACCGCGCATGGTAAGTGAGCGGGCCAGGCAGCCAGTAAGGACTCTAGCTTTGGTAGCTCATCCGCCCCGAAATCCCGCGGTAGCTGCACCATGGTAGGGCCAAGACGATCATGCAGTGGCTCAAGTGCGGCTAAAAAGGACCAGACATCATCCAAATGGGTAAGCCGCTGGTCATGGGTGATACTGGCAGGTAATTTAAAACAGAAGCGAAAATGAGCAGGTGCCTGGCGAGCCCAAGCGGCAACGGTTTCGGCCTTTGGCGCACCGCTATAAAAGGTCGTATTGCCTTCCACGCTTGAAAATACGCTGGCATAGTCGCTGAGCAGATCTGTCTTGGCGTGGCGGGCATACAGGCTGCCTTGCCAATCCTGGTTGGCCCACATGGGGAGGCCTAGGTAGAGGGGGAGGGTCATGGGGCAACGAGCCTGCTGCATTTATAAAGCGTACTAATGTAGCATGAATAGATGTTTTAACGCCGCCGTATAACGGGTCGATAGCCCTCAATAACAGACAAGGAAATCCAATGCCGACTACGCCACGTGTCCTGGTGCTCCATGGCCCTAATCTTAATTTGCTGGGTGCTCGGCAACCGGAAATCTACGGTGCTGCAACGCTTGATGACGTCAACAGTCTGTTACTTGAAAAGGCGACGACTGCGGGGTGGAAAATTGACTGCCTGCAGAGCAATCATGAAGGCGTGCTGATTGATGCCATTCATGCGGCAAGGCTGGATGGAACCCTAGCGATCATTATCAATCCAGCCGCCTATACGCATACCTCAGTAGCCATTCTGGATGCGCTCAACGCTTTCGATGGGCGGGTCATTGAAGTGCATATTTCCAATGTGCATAAGCGCGAGAGTTTCCGGCATCACTCCTATATTTCGCTGCGCGCGGACGGTGTGATTGCGGGGCTAGGCATACAGGGATACTTGGCGGCAATGGATGCTGTCGTGAATGGCGTTTGTTAAGCGAGTTTGTTGGCTGGTGCTATCGCAGCCAGTCTTGGGTGGGCGTTTTAACCGGGAATGTGTGCATGCTTTGGAAGGTCGTGATCAGTGTAAAAACAGATAGCGAGCCTGTCATACCGCTGGGTATGACAGGGAACGTTATTGATCCTACCAAAATGATCTGCAGACTCACGTCCTCGCTTGTTGGCCAGCTTTTACCTAACACTCAATCGCATTAACCGCCAAACCACCCTTGGACGTTTCCTTGTACTTGTCCAGCATGTCTTTGCCCGTATCACGCATAGTGCGGATAACCTTGTCTAACGAGATAAAGTGGGTGCCGTCACCGCGCAGGGCCATTTGAGCGGCGTTAATCGCCTTGACGGTGGCAATCGCGTTGCGCTCGATGCAGGGCACCTGAACCAGCCCGCCTACTGGGTCGCAGGTCAAACCGAGGTTGTGCTCAAGACCTATTTCAGCCGCGTTTTCGACCTGCTCAGGCGTAGCGCCCATGACCTCGGCCAAGCCAGCGGCGGCCATGGCGCACGCTGAGCCCACCTCGCCCTGGCAGCCCACTTCGGCGCCGGAGATGGACGCATTTTTCTTGCACAGAATACCGATGGCACCGGCGGCAAGCAGGAAGTCCACCACATTGCGGTCATTGGCACCTGCCTGGAACTTCATGTAGTAGTGCAGCACGGCGGGAATAATACCCGCCGCCCCGTTGGTTGGGGCGGTGACCATGCGCCCGCCGGCAGCGTTCTCTTCGTTCACCGCCAGGGCAAAGATATTGACCCACTCCATGGCGGAAAAGGTTGTGGCGATCAGGCAGTCGTTCTGCTCAGCCGCCTGCAAGCGCTGATGCAGCTGCCTTGCCCGGCGTTTGACGTTAAGCCCGCCGGGCAGCACGCCTTCGTGGGTCAGGCCGTTATCGATGCACTCGCACATGGCCTGCCAGATGCGCCACAGCTCGTCTCTCACTTCCTGCTCGCCGCGCCAGGTTTTCTCGTTCTCCATCATCAGGCGGCTGATGCTCATGCCTTCGCGCTTACAGATGGCGAGTAGCTCTTCGGCGGAGTTAAAGTCGAAGGGGATCTCGGCGGTGTCCATATCTTCAAGCTTGGCATCTACCTGGTTTTGGTCAACCACAAAACCACCGCCTACCGAGTAGTACGTATTGGCGGTCAGCAGGCTGCCATCTTCGGCAAAGGCGCAAAGTTTCATGGCGTTTGGGTGATGGGGCAGGCTCTCTTCATGAAAGATAATGTCCTGGTCCCATTCAAACGTGACATCTTTCTGGCGCCCCAGCGATAGGCAACGCGTCTCTTTCAACGCCGCAATCGAGGTGTTGATAATCGATGGGTCGATAGTGTCCGGGCGTTCGCCCAACAAGCCCATGATAATGGCATGGTCGGTTCCATGGCCGATGCCCGTGGCGGAAAGCGAGCCATACAGATGCACTTCCAGGCGGCTCACCTGGTCGAGCAACTGGCTATCGCGCAGAACGGCCGAAAACTTGAAGGCCGCCATCATGGGGCCGACCGTGTGTGAGCTGGAGGGGCCGACGCCAATTTTGAAAAGGTCGAAGACACTAATAGGCATGGAAGACCTCTGAATGGGAAATAAAAAGTCGACTCACCCAACGTTGGACAGGGGAATCGCGAATTAATGCCGCGTAACCTGGTCCTGGCGTCGATTAATGAGCAGACTTGATGATTGTTCTGTGGATGAAAGGAGTAGCGTCAAGCAAGCGCGGCTAGTTGCCAAATACCACCGTGCGCCCATTGTGCAGAAAGACTCGCCGCTCAAGGTGATAGCCAATAGCGCGGGCGAGCGTCAGACACTCTATATCGCGCCCTTTGGCGACCAGGTCCTCAGGGTAGTGTGCATGATCAACTGGCTCCACTCCTTGAGCAATAATCGGCCCCTCGTCCAAGTCGTTATTGATGTAGTGCGCCGTAGCGCCTACCAGCTTAACGCCTTTTTCGTAGGCCTGGTGGTAGGGCTTGGCACCTTTGAAGCCCGGTAGTAGTGAGTGGTGAATGTTGATGGCTCGCCCGCTCAAAAGCTCGCACATGCTCGGTGACAATACCTGCATGTAGCGCGCCAGAATTACTAGCTCCGCCCCGGTACTCTCAATAATCTCGAGTACCTGGGACTCCTGCTCGGTCTTGGTCTCGGGCGTGATAGGCAGATGATAGTAAGGCAGGTCATGCCAGCTCGCTAAGGGCTCAAGATCCGGGTGATTGGAGATAATCGCCTTGATATCCAGTGGCAGTTGCCCGGTACGGTAGCGATAGAGCAGGTCGTTTAAGCAGTGATCTGCCTTGGATACCAGAATGACCGCACCCGTGCGCTTGGCGGGAGGGGTCAGCTCAAACGTCATACCGAAATCGGTGGCGCGCGGCAGAAAATTCTCCTGAAACGCCTGCTCATCAAACGCTTCTCGCTCGGGACGAAACTCCGCTCGAATAAAAAAGCGTTCACCCAGCCGATCATCAAATGAGCTTAGCTCGGTGATATAGCAGTGCTGCTCTTTTAAAAAGCGGGTCACCACATCGACCGTGCCCAGAATGCTGGGGCATTGGGCGGCAAGTATCCAGGTATCCGTCATTCGGCTCATGGCGCTTCTCTTTCATCAGCTTGATCAGCAGTCAGGGCAGGCCGGTGGTACCGGCCTGCCGGCTTATTATTGTGTGTCGATACCATATTCCGCCGAGGCGTCGAGCAGCCAACGGTAGCAGTAGTCGGCAAAGCTGCGGCGCACCACCAATTCCCAGTGTGTCTCGGAAGGGCGGCGCAAAATCACGGTGGCCTTGGCAAACATGGTGGTTACCCCCTTGCCCACGGTAAATGTGCTGGGATGTACGTCATAGGAGACCGACTTCATCAGCACCTCGCGGGCGTTGTCGCCGCTTAGCTTTAGCACTGTCTGGCCGCCGCTTGCATTGACGATGCTCACGTGGGCATCGCCCAAGGCCTGGCGCAGCGCACTTTCTAGCGCGCCCTCTTCGCCACCCGGCACAATCACTAGCCACTCGTCGGGCGAGAGCCACTGGATAGTGCGCTCGCCGCTATCGTCGTGTTCCAGAGCATTGGGCTTGGCTGGTAGGCTCATGCCCAGCGTGGCACGAACCGCTTCATCGAGCACGATGGCCCCGCCGCGCAGCACCAGGTGGCCCAGCAGTGCTTTTTCACGCAGGACAACGCCTGCCTGACCGTTAGTGCGGGGCGCCGGGTGCTGCTGGTAGCTCCACGCCAGAGGAGATTCGACCTGCGGATTGCCGTCGGGCACGGTGTTGAACTCGCAAACGTTAGGTACACTCGCGTTAGACATGCTGGCGCTCTCCTTTTGGATCGATGAAGACAGGGCTTACGATTTCAGCTTCATGCACTGTGCCATCGGTCATGGGAATATAGACGGTCTGCCCCATCCGCTCGTGACCACCCATTACCACGGCAAGGGCGAAGCCGTGTTTGAGCGAGGCGCTGTAGTAACTCGACGTTACGTGCCCCTTCATGTCCATAGGGATCGACTGCTTGCCGTCAAAGACGATCTGCGCGCCTTCCTCCAGTACCACGCTTGGGTCTTTGGGTTTCAGGCCGACAAACTGCTTGCGGTCCGTACGGCGGGTATCGGGGCGTGACAGGGCTCGCTTGCCGATCCACGGGAAGGGCTTGTCGTAGCCGATCGCCCAGCGCATTCCAAGATCTTCCGGCGTCACCGAACCGTCGGTATCCTGGCCGACAATGATCAGGCCTTTTTCCGCACGCAGGACGTGCATGGTTTCGGTGCCGTAAGGCGTCAGGTTGTACTTTTTACCGTGCTCGAAAAGCTTCTTCCAGACGTGCATGGCGTAGTTGGCTTGCACGTTGATCTCGAACGCTAGCTCGCCGGTGAACGAAATGCGGAAGATGCGCGCGGGCACCTCGGCGACCGTGGCATCGCGCCAATCCATGAACTTGAAGTTCTCTTTATCAAGATTCATGTCGGTCAGCTCGGACAAAAGCTTGCGGGCGTCCGGGCCGGTCACGGTCATGGTTGCCCAGTGGTCGGTCACCGAGTTGAAGTAGACCTGAAGCTCCGGCCACTCGGTCTGGTGCCACAATTCTAGCCACTCGAGCACGCCTGCCGCGCCGCCGGTGGTGGTGGTCATCAGGAAGTGGTTATCACCCAGGCAACTGGTGGTACCATCATCCATCAGCATGCCGTCGTCTTTACACATCAGGCCGTAACGCACGCGGCCAGGGGCGAGCTGGGCCCACTTGTTGGTATAGACGCGACCCAGGAACTCGCGGGCATCCGGGCCTTGAATATCAATCTTGCCAAGCGTCGAGGCATCCAGAATACCCACGCCTTCGCGCACCGCCAGGCACTCGCGGTTGACTGCATCGTGCATGGTTTCTTTCTTGCCATTCACGGTGCGGGGGAAGTACCACGGGCGTTTCCACTGGCCGACATCCTCGAACTCGGCGCCGTTTTCCACGTGCCACTGGTGCAGCGCGGTGTAGCGCTCAGGGTCAAACAGCTCGCCGCAGTGACGGCCAACGATGGCGCCAAAGGTCACCGGCGTATAGTTGGGCCGGAACACGGTGGTGCCTACTTCGGGAATCGAGCGTTTCAGACAGCGTGCAGCAATCGCCATGCCGTTGATGTTGCCAAGCTTGCCTTGGTCGGTACCAAAGCCCAGCGCGGTGTAGCGCTTGACGTGCTCAATGGATTCAAAGCCTTCGCGGGTGGCAAGCTCAATACCCGCCGCGGTGACATCGTTTTGCAGGTCAACAAACTGCTTGGGCGCGCGTAGGGCGCTCTTTTCATGCGGCACTTGATAAAGCGCGCAGGAAGGCGCATCACGCCGCGCTCGCGTGGCGGGTAGGGCAGCTTCCTCGGCGCTGTTAAAGCCGCTATCCAGCGCTGCCTGACACCCAATGCGAGCGCCATCGGCAAGCGTTTCGCCGAGGGCATAATAGCCCGCCACGCCGCCAGCCGACTGCATGCCCTTGACCGTGCCGGGCACAAAACCTAATAGCTCTTCGTCCCATGCCGGGCGTGTGCCGGTGTGTGAGGAGAGGTGGATCACCGGGCTATAGCCGCCGGAGGTGGCGATGGTATCGCACTCAAGCTCTTCGGCTTTGCCGGTCACCACGAAACGCTCAAGATCAACGGCCGAGACGCGTGCGCCGGTAACACGCTGATTACCGCGTGCTTCGATGACGGCACTGCCAGTGATCACGCGAATACCGCTGTCGCGTGCCTGGCGAACCAGGTCGCCATCAGGGTTGGCGCGGGCATCGACAATGGCGACGACCTTACGTCCGGCTTCTTTCCAGTCGAGAGCTGCGCGGTAAGCGTGGTCGTTGCTGGTGGAAAGCACCAGGCTGTTGCCGGGCACCACCGCGTAGCGGCGAATATAGTTGGAAACGGCGCCTGCGAGCATGGTGCCCGGCAAGTCGTTGTTGGCGTACACCAAGGGGCGTTCGTGGGCGCCGCTGGCCAGCACCACTTGGCGGGCGCGCACGCGGTGAAGACGCGCACGTGATTCACCGGGGAAGCCCGCTTCACGGGCGGTATCGGCCATATGCTCGGTACGCCGCTCGTGCAGCGTGACAAAGTTGTGGTCGTGATAGCCGTTGGCGGTGGTGCGTGGCAGCAGCGTCACGTTATCCATCGCGCCAAGCTCTTTTACTGTTTGCTCAACCCAGCGCGTCGCTGAAACGCCATCCAGGGTTTCGCGGCTATCCAGTAGCGAGCCGCCCATCTCTTCCTGTTCATCACACAGGATCACACGCGCACCGGAACGCGCGGCAGAAAGCGCCGCGGCAAGCCCCGCTGGGCCCGCGCCGATCACCATCACATCGCAGTGGTGATGCATGTGATCATAAATGTCCGGATCGGACTCGGTCGGTGCACGACCTAGCCCCGCGCCCATGCGGATATACTTCTCATAGGTCATCCACATTGAGGCAGGGGCCATAAAGGTCTTGTAGTAGAACCCTGGCGGCATAAAACCACCGCCCAGCTTGCCTACCCAGCTCATTACGTCACGCTGAACGTTGGGCCAACCATTGGTACTGCGCGCCACCAGGCCGTTGTACAGGCCCTGCTGGGTAGCGCGGACGTTGGGCACTTGGGTGTCATCCTTGGCGCCCAACTGAACGACGCCATTGGGCTCTTCGGCACCGGCGGCGACAATGCCGCGAGCGCGTGAATACTTGAAGCTACGGTTGACGATATTCACGCCGTTGGCGAGCAGTGCCGAAGCGAGCGTGTCGCCTTTCAGACCCTGGTAACGCTGACCGTTAAAGGTGAATTCAAGCACTTGGGAACGATCGACACGCCCACCGGCATCAATACGATTTTTCTGGGTCATGACGAGGCCTCCTCATTCAGTGCTTTGTTTTCAGGCCGTGCGCCCACGGTCTGCCAGCCGCCATCGGCCACCTGACCACCTTGTTCGTGACGAGCATCGGGCGTTGCCGCCGTAATGCTTGGCTGCTCACCCATGGGGTAGGTTTCGAGAATTTCGTAGGTCACCGTATTGCGGGTGATATTGAAGAACTTGCGACAGCCCACCGAGTGCACCCACATTTCGTGGTGAATGCCGCGCGGGTTGTTGCGGAAGAACAGGTAGTCACCCCACTCCTCGTCGCTGGTGTTGTCCGGGTCGGAAGGGCGCATCAAGTGGGCCTGGCCGCGAGGGTGGAACTCCTCTTCCTCGCGGTGCTCCTTGCAGTAGGGGCAGAAGATATAAAACATGATGGGCTCTCCTCAGTGCGCCACGCCAGCGGCGCCGTGTTCATCAATCAGCGCACCGGTATTGAAACGGTCGATGGAAAAAGGCGCAGCGATGGGGTGCATTTCACCCTTGGCCAGGCTTGCGGCGAAAACATGCCCGGATCCGGGGGTCGCCTTGAAACCACCGGTGCCCCAGCCACAGTTGAAATACAGACCTTTAACCTTCGTTTTGGACAGGATCGGGCAAGCATCCGGGCAGGTATCGACGATGCCGCCCCACTGGCGGTTCATACGCACCCGAGAGAACATCGGGAACATCTCGACGATGGCCTGAAGGGTGTGCTCAATGGTCGAGTAGCTGCCGCGCTGGCCGTAACCGACGTAGCCGTTGATGCCCGCCCCGATGACCAGGTCGCCCTTGTCGGACTGGCTGATGTAGCCGTGAACGTGGTTGGACATGGTGACGGTATTGAGGACCGGCTTGAGCGGCTCGGACACTAATGCTTGTAGCGGATGGGATTCCAACGGCAGCTTGATGCCCGCCATGTTAGCCAATACGCCGGAGTTGCCCGCCGCCACGCAGCCCACGGTATTGGCTTCGATATCACCGCGGTTGGTGTGGACGCCCAGCACCTTGCCATCGCGAATCTTGAAGCCGGTGACCTCGGTATTTTGCAGAAGATCCACGCCGAGAGCATCGGCACCACGCGCATAGCCCCAGGCCACCGCATCGTGGCGCGCCACGCCGGCACTCTTCTGCCAGGAAGCGCCCATGATCGGGTAGCGGGCACGGCTGGAAATATCCAGTTGAGGCTCGATCTCCTTGATCTGTTGCGGAGTGACTACCTCGCTGTCGATACCGTTCAAACGGTTAGCATGAACGCGGCGCTGAATATCACGCATGTCCTGCAGGGTGTGGCCCAGATTGAGTACACCGCGCTGGGAAAACATCACGTTGTAGTTCAAATCCTGGGAGAGGCCCTTCCACAGATCCAGCGAGTGGTTGTAAAGCCGCCCTGATTCATCCCATAGATAGTTAGAGCGTACGATGGTGGTATTACGTGCGGTGTTGCCGCCGCCCAGCCAGCCCTTTTCAACCACGGCGACATTCTTGATGCCGAACTCTTTCGCCAGGTAGTAAGCAGTGGCTAGTCCGTGACCGCCACCACCGACAATGATGACGTCGTAGCGCTTCTTGGGCTCAGGGTTGCGCCACTGGCGCTCCCAGTTTTCGTGATGTCCAAGCGCATGTTTGACCAGTCCGAAGCCGGAATAACGTTGCATAAAGTTTCTCCTTGATCGGCTCCGCGGAGCCGGCTGGCGGCTATCGTCAGGCGATTGAGGCGCTATCGGCTACGTGCTCACTGGTGGTTTGGGCTTGGCCATATACCGGGTAGTGGGCACACAGGTCGGCGACGTTTTCACGTACCTGGTTTTCTACGTCAGTGGTGTCCTGCTGGTCGGCCAGTACGTCAAGAATGTCGCAAATCCAGCCTGCCAGGTGCTCACAGTCTGCCTCAACCATTCCGCGGGTGGTTACCGCCGGAGTGCCAATGCGCAGGCCCGAGGTAACGAAGGGGCTTTGCGGGTCGTTGGGCACGGTGTTCTTGTTGACCGTGATATGCGCGCGCCCAAGGGCTGCGTCGGCATCTTTACCGGTAATGCCCTGTTTGATCAGCGAGACCAGGAACAGGTGATCGTCGGTACCGCCGGAAACCACATCAAAACCACGCTCAACGAAGATGCGCGCCATCGCACGGGCGTTGGCGATAACCTGACGCTGGTAGTTAACGAAGTCCTGGTTCATGGCCTCTTTGAACGCCACCGCTTTGGCCGCGATCACATGCATCAGCGGGCCGCCCTGCTGGCCGGGGAATACCGCGCCATTGAGCTTCTTGTAAAGCGTCTCGTCGCCATCGGCGGAGAGAATCAGGCCGCCGCGCGGGCCGCGCAGTGTCTTGTGGGTCGTGGTCGTCACGACATGGGCATAGGGCAGCGGGCTCGGGTAGAGACCAGCAGCTACCAGGCCCGCTACGTGGGCCATATCGACCATCAGATAGGCGCCGACTTCATCGGCGATGTTACGGAAACGGCGCCAGTCGACCACGCGTGAATAGGCCGAGAAACCCGCAATGATCATTTTCGGCTTATGCTCTCGCGCCAGCCGCTCTACTTCGTCGTAGTCGATTTCGCCGGTGCCTTCGACCAGGCCGTACTGGATAGCGTTGTAGTGCTTGCCCGAGAAGTTGGGGGCTGCACCGTGGGTCAGGTGGCCGCCGTGGGCCAGGCTCATGCCCAGAATAGTGTCGCCAGGACTTACCAGCGCCATGAATACCGCCGCATTGGCCTGAGCGCCGGAATGGGGCTGTACGTTGGCATAGTTGGCACCAAACAGGCTGCAAGCCCGCTCGATAGCCAGCGCTTCCACCTTGTCGACGAATTCACAGCCGCCGTAATAGCGCTTACCGGGATAGCCTTCGGCGTACTTGTTAGTCAACTGGGTGCCTTGCGCTTCCATCACCAGCTTGCTGGTGTAGTTCTCAGAGGCGATCAGTTCGATGTGGGCTTCTTGACGCGCTGTCTCTTCAGCGATTGCCGAGGCAAGGGCCGTGTCGTAGTTGGCCAAGCGGGCTTCGGGAGAAAAGTTATTGTGAGTCATCTGGGTCTCCAGGCTAGTCGCTTATATTCGGTCTGGGAGTTTGTTAGCGTCAGGAATGGCATCACCATTCACGCTATCGTGCCGCGATAGTATCGCTGGGCTTGCCCCCCAAGATGCTTACCGACGTCACCGCTCGGCGTATTTGCGACATTGACGTGAATTTTTTATGGGCCTTTATAAGGCGTCGCTCATTTATTGCTCGACGTCGTTTATAAGTAATTGCGGGTAGGCCGGGTGCGTCATGCTGCGGCAACAGGCTAATCTTTAATTGGCCTGCTGATCAGGAAGCGTTTCTCGAAAGCGCTTCACATACGCCAGCTCGATTTAAAATAATGATGCCAGCGCAGTTGTTGGAGTGGCCCTTGATAGCGTCCTTGAGACCGCTCTCTGAGAAAACCTCTTGAGACTGCGCCAGCACCCGGAAGAGAGGATTTCGCATGTCCAACAATCGTGGTGTTGTTTATATCGGCGACGGTAAAGTCGAAGTTCAGGATATCGCCTACCCGAAAATGGAAACCCCCCATGGCAAGCCCATTGATCACGGTGTCATTCTGAAAGTAGTGTCCACGAATATTTGCGGCTCCGACCAGCACATGGTACGCGGACGCACCACGGCGCCTACCGGTATGGTGCTGGGGCACGAGATCACTGGTGAGGTGATCGAAAAAGGCAAGGGCGTCGAGTTTCTAAACATTGGCGATATTGTATCCGTTCCCTTCAACGTCGCTTGCGGCCGCTGCCGCACCTGTAAAGAGGGCCACACCGGTCTTTGCCTGCATGTTAACGATGACCGAGCGGGCGGTGCCTACGGCTATGTTGATATGGGTGGCTGGGTGGGCGGTCAGGCGCACTACGTAATGGTGCCCTACGCTGACTTCAACCTGCTCAAGTTCCCGGACCGTGATCAGGCCATGAGCCAGATTCGCGATCTAACCATGTTGAGCGATATTCTTCCGACTGGTTTCCACGGCGCCTTGAAAGCGGGCGTTGGTGCGGGTTCCACCGTGTACGTAGCGGGCGCAGGCCCTGTAGGGCTGGCCGCTGCCGCCTCGGCACGCCTGTTAGGCGCAGCGGTAGTGATGATTGGCGATTTCAACAAGGATCGCCTGGAGCACGCCCGCAAGATGGGCTTTGTACCGATTGATCTAAGCAAGCATGACCGTTTGGGCGAGATGATTGCCGCAGTGGTCGGCGAGCCTAGTGTGGACAGCGCCATTGATGCGGTGGGCTTTGAAGCGATCGGGCATGGCGGTAAAGAGCAGCCGGCAGTGGTGCTTAACCAGATGATGGAAGTCACTCGCGAAGGCGGTTCTATCGGCATTCCTGGTCTATACGTAACGGAAGATCCGGGTGCGACCGAGAAAGCTGCACAAACTGGTAGCCTGAGCCTGCGCTTTGGCCAGGGTTGGGCCAAGGGGCTCTCGTTCCATACCGGCCAGACGCCGGTAGTGCAGTACAACCGCCAGCTGATGCAGGCCATTCTGCACGGGCGTTTGAACATTGCCGAGATCGTTAACGCCCAGGTGATTTCGCTGGAAGATGCGCCAGCAGGTTACGAGCAGTTCGATGCGGGCGTGGCCAGCAAGTTCGTGCTTGATCCGCATGGATTGCTTGGTGTTGCCTGATTAAGCGCTAAAAGAAGCGGGTAACCAACGCTAATAACGCTCATGGCTACGTGCCATGGGCGTTTTTTTGTGTCCGCTTAAGGCGAGTGTACGGCACAAAAAACGGATACCGAGGAGCTCAGTATCCGTTTTGGGGTTGGGCTAGTGTTGTGGATGAATGAGGGGCTACCGCGTTAGAAATCGACCACGAGGTCGCCTTTCGGTTTGCTGCAGCAGGACAGAATGTAGCCCTCTTCAATATCTTCGTCGGTGATACCGCCGTTATGCTCCATTTCCACCTCGCCAGATTTCAGCTCCACTCGGCAGGTGCCGCAGATGCCCATACCGCACGCCTTGGGAATATGCAGCCCCAGCTTGGCGGCTGCGGCGTGAACCGTTTCGCCTGCTTGTATACGTACACTTTTGCCCGACTGGGCAAATTCGATGTTGATCAGATCCTCAGGCTCTGCTAGCTCGGCTTCCACTTCGGCCTGCTCGGCAAGCTCCAGGACGTCTTCCTGAACGTCAACCGGCGTCTCGCCAAACAGCTCTTCATGGTAGTGGTCCATGTTGTAGTTGTTGGCGCGCAAAATCGCTTTGATGGCATTCATATACGGTACGGGGCCGCAACAGAAGATCTCCCGCTCAAGGAAGTCCGGTGCCATTAGCTCAAGCATGGGCTGGGTTAGAAAACCGCGGTAGCCAGCCCATGCCTCACCGATATCTTCTTTCTTCTCGCACACGATATGGAGCTTGAATTCGGGGATGCGCGAGAACATGTGCACCAGCTCGCGATGGAAAATGACATCGCGCGGGGCACGGGCGCTGTGGATGAACTCCACATCGACGTTGGCGTTGGTATCGAAGAGCCAGCGCGTCATCGACATTAGCGGTGTGATGCCTACGCCGCCTGAGAGAAGCAGTACCTTTTCGGCAGGAAAGTCGATGGAGTTGAAGTTGCCCACCGGGCCATGGACCACTAGCTCGTCGCCGACCTTTAAATTGGCATGCAGCCAGTTGGAGACCTGGCCTCCCGGCACCTGTTTGACCGTGATTGAGAAGCTGTAAGGCACAGAGGGAGAGCTTGAAATCGTATAGGAGCGCATAACGGGCTGATTATCGATTTCGAGCTCTAGTGTCACAAATTGGCCCGGCTTGAAGAAGAACATTACCGGCTGTTCAGCCATAAAGCAGAACGTGCGAACGTCCCAGGTTTCCTGAATGATCTTGACGCACCGCACATGGTGGCGGCCGTTGGTCCAGGTTTGGGTCGTGACGGGATTAAAGAAGTTCGTTGTCATCGTCGTCTCAATATGGCCGTGCTATCGCGTTGCCTTCACCGGCCCGTCCTGTCTGCACGGTCCAGCACCATTAACCTGCATTCTGGGTACGCGCTTTATGACCAGCTTGCCTGTTAGCGACACGCACTTACCTTGCGGCACCTTCTGCCTATCAAAAATCTCCGCCCACGTCGTCGCCACGCCACATAGTGTCGTGGGCAGACAATTGAAAGCAAATGGCGTGGACCACAATCCATCAACAAGTAGCAAGCGCTGCGCGCTTCACACAATCGCCAGGTTCAGCAACTTAACAACAACACAATTACGTTTGGTTAATGACTCTGTCGCCACCCTGGGTAAGGGAGGCGGTATTTAAAAGGATATCTGGTATGAACAAGACAATGGATGACACACTCAACGACCCTCTGGCTGCCATGCGTGAAGCGACGGTTGATATGCTACAGTCCCGCGCGCACGCGTTTTCTCTACCCCAACCGTTCTATAACGACGCCCGCTTGTTTGCGCTCGACATGCAGGAAGTCTTTGAAAAAGAGTGGCTATTCGCAGGGATGACCTGCGAGATCCCGGCCAAGGGCAACTTTATGACCTTGGAAATCGGTGATAATCCCGTTGTGATTGTGCGTGGCGGTGAAGGTCAGATTCATGCTTTTCATAACGTATGTCGCCATCGTGGCTCACGGCTGTGCACCAAGGACAAAGGAAAAGTCGCTAAACTGGTATGCCCCTACCATCAGTGGACTTACGAGCTTGACGGTCGCTTGCTGTTTGCCGGAAGCGACATGGGTACGGACTTCGACCTTAACCAGTTCGGGCTGAAGCCGGTTAACGTGCGCACGGCGGGGGGCTTTGTATTTATTAATCTGAGCGATAACCCGCCCGCCATCGACGACCTCCTGGAGACGCTTGAGCACTACCTTGAGCCGTACCAGATGGATAACGTCAAGGTCGCTGTAGAGTCGAGTATTATTGAGCAGGCCAACTGGAAGCTGGTCATCGAGAATAACCGCGAGTGTTATCACTGTAATGGTGCGCACCCAGAGCTTTTGAACTCGCTAATCGAGTTTGACGATACCGAAGACCCGCGCGCGACGGACAAATATAAAGACCTGGTGACCCGCAAGCAGGCCGATTGGAACGGCGAGCAGGTGCCTTGGCGGCTCAAGCGCTTTGACAAGCGTAACCGCCTGACGCGCACACCGCTACTTGATGGCGTGGTGTCCATGACCATGGATGGCAAGCCAGCGTGTAACAAGCTGATGGGCCGGTTGACCAGCCCGGACATGGGCTCGCTGCGCATTCTGCACCTGCCCAACTCCTGGAACCACTTCATGGGCGACCATGCCGTCGTGTTCCGTGTATTGCCGCTTGGCCCGCAGAAAACCATGGTCACGACCAAGTGGCTGGTGCACAAGGACGCGGTAGAGGGCGTGGATTACGACCCGGAAAACATGCGTCGCGTGTGGGACGCCACCAACGATCAGGATCGCCAGCTGGCGGAAGAGAATCAGCGCGGTATCAACTCCAAGGCCTACCAGCCCGGCCCCTATTCACCAACCTACGAGTTTGGCGTCATCGACTTTATTGATTGGTACTCCGAGCGCATGCTCAGCAATCTGGGAAGCGATAGCGTATCGCTGCAGTTGGCGCAGGGCTAACTGCACGCTGATGATGGGCTGGCCCGCTTTGGCGGGCCAGCCTGCGTCTAGCAATTGCCAATCCGTTCATCAACGCATTAATCAATCAGCTCATGCCCTTACTCAAAGGGCAGAAAACGCTCAATAGCGTGGCGTACCGAAGGCAGCAGAATGTCCTTTTGATCGATAAGCTTGCGCACCAACGTTGGCAGCTCGACAATCTCCTGCTTGCGATGGGCCTCAGCGGCGATTTGAGCACATGTATCGGGGTCGGCGTTCTCTGGAATATCGATACCCAGCGCGGTCAGCTGTGCCCGAAAATCATCACCATCAATCAGTTCGACAATCATCATGACGGCATCCTCTCTTGTGTTGGTTGTTGGTCTGTCAGTGTACCTATAAATCGGCCGGCAATAGCGCTGGCAACGCGGCAATAGCTATGCCGGGGTCGGTTTTGAATAACTGCGCAAGTGAGTATCGCCTAAAAATTTAAACGCCCTATCCGCCACCTTGGCGGTTAGCGTACAGAAAAAAATAACAATGAGGATAACCTATGGACCATGATGATCCTGTTTTGACCCCCGGTCAGGATAACAAGCAGGTGATGGGGCTGGATTTCCATAACCCCGTCTTTCCGCTCTCCGCACTCGCCATTCTGCTGTTTATTCTTTATGCGCTGATCTATTCCGATGCTGCGAATACCCAGCTTGGCCTTGCCAAGAACTGGTCGATTGAGCATTTCGACTGGCTGTTCATGATTGCGGGTAATATTTTTGTAGTGTTCTGTCTGGCGCTTATCTGTCTTCCGGTTGGGCGGATACGCTTGGGCGGAAATGATGCCAAGCCGGAATACTCGCGCACCTCCTGGTTCGCCATGCTGTTTGCGGCGGGTATGGGTATCGGGCTGATGTTCTGGAGTGTTGCTGAACCAGTGGCCTACTACACCGATTGGTACGGTACACCCTTGAATATTCCCCCAGGTACACCGGAGGGCGCTAGCGCCGCTATGGGCGCCACCATGTTTCATTGGGGGCTTCATCCATGGGCGATCTATGGCGTTGTCGCGCTATCCTTGGCTTTTTTTACCTACAATAAAGGCTTGCCGCTAACCCTGCGCTCTGCTTTTTACCCGATTTTGGGTGAGCGAACGCGCGGCTGGGCAGGCCATGCCATTGATATTCTTGCCGTATTGGCAACCATCTTTGGCTTGGCAACGTCGCTTGGCTTTGGCGCTACCCAAGCGGCTGGCGGGCTTGCCTATCTTTTCGACATACCCAATACCCTTGGAACGCAGATGGCAATCATCCTGGTGGTTACAGTGATTGCACTGTTTTCGGTATGGCGGGGAATCGACGGCGGCGTCAAGCTGTTCTCGAACATCAATATGGTGGTCGCGGCAGTGCTGCTGCTGTTTGTGGTAATCGCCGGACCGACGCTGATGATTATAACGGGAATTGGCACCACGGCAGTGGACTATGTCAGCCATATCCTGCCGCTTTCGAACTGGATTGGCCGCGATGATGACGTCTGGTATCACGGCTGGACCATCTTCTACTGGGCGTGGTGGATCTCCTGGTCGCCGTTTGTGGGGATGTTTATTGCCCGTGTATCCCGGGGGCGCACGGTACGCGAGTTCCTGATTGCGGTGCTGTTGGTGCCGACGCTGGTCACGCTGGTATGGATGAGCACCTTTGGCGGCGCGGCACTGTTTCAGGCCGAAAATAGCATGGGCGAATTAGCCAACGGCATCAGCGACGTTTCGCTTGCCATGTTCCACATGCTGGAGCTACTGCCGTTCACTGGCATCACCTCGACGCTGGCGATTGTGCTGGTGCTGGTCTTTTTCATTACCTCGGCGGATTCTGGCTCCCTCGTCATCGACAATATCACCGCGGGTGGGAAAACCGATGCGCCCAAGGGGCAGCGGGTGTTCTGGGCCGCGCTTGAAGGTGTCATCGCTGGTGTGCTGCTTTACGGTGGCGGTAGCGCGGCGCTTAGCGCGCTGCAAGCAGGCGCGGTGGCGACAGGGTTACCCTTTACGCTGGTGCTTCTGCTGATGTGTTTCAGCCTTTACAAAGGGCTTCACAAGGAGTGGCGCGAGCTCAATGCGGTGCCCAAAATAGCGCGATAGTCAGGTTTGTTGCTGTACTTTGTTGTTGCCAATAGGGGCGCCATTTCAATGGCGCCCCTATTGGTTAGCGGATATCGTGTCGTGATTCCTGCATGCGTTGCCGCTAATAGCAAAGAGTAGACAGCCAAAGCATTGCACCATGGCTAAACAATATTAATAACCTGACGGCTATTCTCATGATTTACACCATCGCAATACTGCTCAGCCTGGTGGGCTACTTTGTTATCGGGCATCTCGCCGGACGGCGCGTCAAAGGTCTGGATGATTATCTGGTTGCTGGCCGCAATGCTCCCACGTTTTTTATCCTGGGTACGCTGGTAGCAAGCTATCTCAGCACCAGCGCGTTTCTCGGTGAAACGGGTTTTGCCTATCAGGGCTATCCGTTTGTGATGCTGATCTTCGCGGCCGTCAGCACCTCGGGATGCCTGCTGGGTGCGCTGGTGTTTGGGCGTTACCTTCGGCGCAGCGGGGCACGTACCGTGCCGGAATTTTTTGGCAAGCGCTTTGCCTCGCGCCGTGTTCAGGTGATTGCCGGGCTGACCACAATTATCGGCCTTGGCGCGTATCTGTTAGGCGTTATGCAGGGCGCGGGCATCATGTTCTCTGAGCTGACCGGTATGCCGTACTGGGTCGGGTTGGTATTGGTGTGGGCAACGTATACGGGTTTTATTCTCTATTCGGGATCGCCCGGTGTCATGCTCACCGACACCATCATGTTTGTGATCTTCTCGCTGGCAGCCTTGGGCGGTTCGATCTATGTGATTCAAGATTTGGGCGGGTGGAACGGTGTGGTGGAAGGCCTGCTTACCCAAACCGACAAGCCCGGCATTGCGCTATGGCACGGCGTGCTGGAAGGGCCTGAGGCCAACTTCTCCTCGCCTGGCGAGGCGCTTACCTGGGGACTAACACTCGGCCTTGTGTGGGCAGCGGTGCTGGCGGCGAGTCCTTGGCAATCCAGCCGTTACCTGATGGCCCGCAATGAGCACGTGGTAATGCGTTCGGCCATGTTGACGGCAGTGGCGCTGGCCATCTTCTACGCATTGATGATGATGACCGGGGCGGCCATCAATCTTTACGATGCCGGGCTGGACCCGGAGCGCTCCATGATTTGGGTGGCGCTCAACGTGCTGCCAACCTGGCTTGGTGTGGTCATTCTAACGGGCGTCTTTGCGGCGGGGCTATCGTCTTGCTCGACGTTTCTGTCGATCATCGGCTTTAGCCTCTCCAACGATATCCTCTCAGCCTCGCAAGATGAGACGTCGGCCATGCGAAAAAGCCGTATTGCGGTGCTCGCTGCGGGCTTGATAGCACTGCTGCTGGCGCTGTTTCAACCGCCTGCGGTTATGTCAGTGGTATGGTTTGCCGCCACGCTATTTGCCTCTTCCTGGGGGCCGGTTGCTTTGATGAGCATCTGGAGCAAGCGGATTACCGCCGCAGGCGCGGGCTGGGGCTTGGCGGTGGGCTTTGTGGGTAACGTCGCGCTGTCGATGATGATTCAGGCCGAGTGGCTTAGCCTGCCGGTATATTTGCACCCGGTACTGCTAAGCACCTTGATGGCGCTGGTGGCGATTACGCTGGCTTCCAGGTTTACCCATGTCAGCCAGGCCGAGAAAGAGTACCAGACGTTTCTGCATACATTTGATGCTCAGGCCGTCAGTGGCTGGGTGACAGGCACCCGTGTGATTGCCCTGTGCACCATGCTTTCCGGTGGCGCCATCGGGGTATTTCTCTGGCAACAGTACGCGGTCACGTTGGCCGGGTTCGCCGAGCAGTTTAGTGTGCCTGGCAGTGCCGTGCAGGGTGGCTATATGCTGGCGGTCGGCTGCGGGAGCATGTTGCTGATGGCGGGAGCCGTAGGGTTCTGGGTAGTTCGCCCTCGCCAGCAGAGGGCTTCAACTGCGCCGGTGGCCGTGTCACCTGGCCGTTAACACGGCCTGGGCCGTGAGCCTGCGCTCAACTGTTACGCTTAACCGCTCGCCCATGGGTGAGCGGTTATCTTTTTCTGCCAACCGGGAGTCAATATCATGCAGTTAAGTGGTTATCAGCGCGGTCTGTTGATGGTGGTACTGGGGGTGGTGTTTCTCAGTTTCGACGGCCTGCTGATCCGCCTTGCCGATACCGAGGGTTGGACCATCGTCTTCTGGCGCGGCTTTTTGATGTTCTGTGTGCTGGGGCTTGCGTGTTGTCGAGGCAACCGACTGGCCACGCTACGCGTGAACCCTTTTTCATCGCTGGTTTCGGCAATACTGTTGGGGCTGATTTCGGCGCTTTTCGTACTCGCGGTGATGAACGCCAACGTAGCCAACGTGGTGGTGATCCTTAGCACTGCGCCGCTGTTCGCTGCCCTGTTTTCACGGGTGTTTCTCAAAGAGCGTGTCGCTTTGCGCACGCTGGTTGCGATCGCCGTCTGCATGCTGGGCATGAGTTTGGTCTTTATGGGCGAGGGCGCTCACGGCATGCTGGTAGGCAATCTTTATGCGCTGGCGGCGGCAGCGGCGATTGGCGGTAATTTGACGGTGCTGCGCCGCTTTCCGAGCATTGATCGCATCGTGGTGATTGCTGGTGGGGGCTTGCTTTCTGCGGCAATCGCGCTGCCTTTGGCTTCGCCGTTTGCGCTGGATGCCCCGCGCTATGGCGTCCTCGCGGTGATGGGGCTTATTCAGATGCCGCTGGCCACCGTGCTGATCAACAGCGCGACCCGCTATCTGCCGTCGACGGAAGTGGCGTTGTTCTATCTGGTTGAAACCGCGCTGGGTACGCTCTGGGTATGGTGGTTGTTGGGCGAGCAGCCCACGGCCTCAACGCTTGCGGGCGGGGCGGTGGTGATCAGCGTGCTGATGGTACATGCGGGGATTGGCCTGCATTTGGAAAGGCAGCGCCTGCGGCTATACTCGGGCTTTATGGGAAAGTAGTACGTTTGCCGCTCATGAACCTGGACTAAAAAGCCCGCCGAGAAGGCGGGCTGACAGTATCGTTATCGTGAAGCAGTGCGCCTAGCGCAGTACTCCTTCCTCCTTGAGCAGTTTGAAGATCGCTTCGGCACCCTGTTCTGGGGTGACGTCGTTAAGCGTCTGCCCACCACCACCGCCGGACTTGGCAGCGGCGGCTTTGAAACGGTCACGCGCCGATGATGACTTAACGATCTTAAGCCGCTTGGGACGCTTGCGCGCTGGCTGGAACTGCCAAGTGCTTAGTGCTTCATCAAGCTCGCTGGCCGCTTTTTGATGGGCTAACTCGCCGCGCCTGGCGGGGCCAAAGGCACTTTGGCGGGCGGCGGGAGCGCTGCTGTCCACCGTGGCAAGCGCCGGTAGACGAATGCGCAGGCGCCGCCGCTTGCCGCGCGGCAATGCTTGCAGCACCGTGATCACTCCCTGCTCGACCTTTTCTACCGCCGCTAGACCGGTAATGATCGGCCAGCCAAGCGCCTCGGCCAGTAGGTAGGGCGTTACACCCGAGGCCTCGCCGGTTTCGGCGCGAGTACCGGTCAGCACCAGCTGCGGGGCGCTGGCGCGTAACGCGTTGGCCAGCGCGGGGATTACATCGGCGTGGGGTTGCTGCTCGATCAAGCCAACAGAGTTGATACCCATGCCGAGATAGCCGCGGATGGCCTCTTCATGATCGCTATTTTGCTGGCCGGCATGTAGCAGGCTGACCGAGGCGTTTTCCAGCGTCAGGGCCATTTCTACCGCTCGGGCATCCTGGTCGGCGCGGCGTGCGCGCGCGGTCAGTGGGTGTTGGCCTACCGAAACCAGTACAGCGACGTTCAGCGCGTTGGCGGTTGATTGCTTGGCACTTTTGTTACTGACATCATGCGGCATCGCGATTCTCCTGCTGTTCAGCGCGGTACTGCTCAACCTGTGTAACAAGGGCAGCGAGTATCTGGCTGGCATCGCCGATCACTGCCAGGTCGGCACGTTTGACCATATCGCAGCCTTCATCGAGGTTGATCGCCACCACCTTCTCGCAGCTCTGAATGCCCTGAAGATGCTGGATAGCGCCGGAAATTCCTACCGCTACATAAACGCGGGCAGAGACCCAGGTGCCGGTGGCGCCCACTTGGCGGTCGCGCGGCATAAAGCCGTCATCCACCACCACCCGTGAGGCGCCTTTGGTGGCGCCGAGCACCTCGGCAGCGTGATGATAGCTATCCCAGCTTTTCACGCCATTGCCAGCAGAAAGGATAAATTCTGCTTCCGCGAGCGATACGCTGGCCGGGTCCACCGCGACTTCGCCCATGTCCTCAATGCGGCCGAGTATTTCGGGAAGCCCGTTAGAAAGTGTGATCGGCTCAGCCGCGTGGCGGGTTTCGCTGACCGGGTCGGCGCACTCGGCCAAGGCCAGTACGATACGGGGCAGGACGCGGGTAATGTCGTTTCTACCTGCCGCACCACGTGCGGTACAGCGCCAGCCGGTTGCGCTTTCAGTGTCTGCCTCGACCTGCCAGACCTGAGCGGCCGGGCGCTCGCCAAGCCTTGTGGCGAGGCGCCTGCCGAGCTCACCGCCAACGCTTGAGTCGGGTAGCAGCCAGTAGCGGGGCATCATTTCACGATCTACGCTCTGCAAGGTGGCGACGCTAAGCTCCGGCAGGTAGCCCGAGAAACGCTCGCCTTCCAAGTGTAGTAGCCGGTCAATACCCGCCTCGTCAAAGGTGGTTTCTTTATGCTCGCCAAACACCACGGCCAGTACGGCACCAGGCTGGGCCGGGTCGGCATCGGCTAGCTGGCGGGCAAGCCCTAACAGATCACGGTCGTGGGAGGAAAGGCGCCCACCAGCCATATCCGGTACGACCGCCACCATAAAGGCGGGAGTGTCGATAGTGACCGGCGTCCTCGTATCCTTGGCCTCAACGCTGCGCCCTGGCGCCTGTGCCGCCTGCTGGACGCCGCTACGATCAATGCGCCGAATGCCGTTGGGACCGATGAAGCCGACCGCATGGGGGTTGCGGCGCATCACGCCGTTAGGCCCCATCCATTCGCTGGCTACTGCGCCGCCACCCAGTTCGGCGAGCATCTCAAGATGTTGCGGGTGCAGGCGGTTGCGGGCGATCCACTCTTTTCGAGGGTCACGACGAACAAGCTCGCTCATGGCATTACCTCCAGGGTGGCGCGCGGTGATGCTGGCGCGGGCTTACTTTGGGTCGCCTTTTCGTCAGGCGTTGTGATGATCAACGCGTCGGCGACCAGTTCGGCGATATCCTTGATGTCAGCGCGGGGTTCTACCACGCCTTCAAGCATCGCAGTGCACTGTGGGCAGCCTACCGCGACCAGGTCAGCACCGGCTTCGCGAACATCTTCCATACGCATATCGGGAATCCGCTGCTTGCCAGGAATATCGGTGATCGGTGCGCCGCCACCGCCACCGCAGCAGCGCGAGCGATAGCCAGAGCGAGCCATCTCCTTAACCTCAATCCCTAGCGCCTTGAGCACCGCGCGTGGGGCTTCGTATTCACCGTTATAACGGCCCAGGTAGCAGGGGTCGTGATAAGTCACGTTGCCGCCTTTCCAGGCTTTGAACGTGAGCTTGCCGTCGGTGACGAGCTGGTTGATATAGGTGCTGTGATGGAAAACCTCATACCGGGAAGGCATGTCGGCGGTGCTGAGATCGGCGTACTCGTTTTTCAGCACGTGGAAACTGTGCGGGTCACAGGTAACGATGCGTGCGAAGCGGTACTGGCTCAACGTCTTAATGTTGCGCCGCGCCAAACTCTGGAAAGTAGCCTCATCGCCCAGACGGCGGGCGACATCGCCGCTATCACGCTCTTCATTACCCAGTACGGCGAAATCGATCTCGGCAGCACGCAGCACACTGATAAACGCGCGCAGCGTGCGCTGGTTGCGCATGTCAAACACGCCGTCGCCCAGCCACAGAAGCACCTCGGCTTCGCGCTTGTCGGCCATCAGCGGCAGATTGAGGTCTGCCGCCCAGTGCAGGCGTGAGTCAGGTTCGAAGCCGCCGGGGTTGTCGGTCGCAATCAGGTTGTCTAGCACTTCGGCGCCCTTATTGGGCGTATTACCGTGTTCCAGGGTCAGAAAGCGGCGCATATCGACGATGGCATCAACGTGCTCAATCATCATGGGGCACTCTTCAACGCAGGCGCGGCAGGTCGTGCAGGACCACAACGTTTCGGCATCCACCAATGCGCTACCCGTGCGGGCAACAATCGGGTCGTGGGGGCTGCCGCCATGCTCGCCGACCGGCTTGCCGGGGTAGGGCGAGCCTGCATAGTGGGCGTCGGTGCCGCCTGCCATGCCGACTACCATGTCCTGAATCAGCTTCTTGGGGTTGAGCGGCTGGCCGGCGGCAAAGGCCGGGCAGACGGCTTCACAGCGCCCACACTGAACGCAGGCATCAAAGCCTAACAGCTGGTTCCAGGTGAAGTCAGCCGGTACCTCAACGCCGAGCTTGGCACTTTCGTCATCCAGCGCCAACGATTTGAGCCCGGTTGAGCGGTGCTCTCCGCCAGCGCGCTTGGAAAAACGCTCGGGGCGGCGATGGAAGGCCAGGTGCAGGGCGCCGGCAAAAGCGTGTTTCATCGGCCCGCCCCAGGTCATGCCGAAGAACATCTCGCCAAGGCCCCAGGTGATGACACCGGCCAGCACCAGTGCAGCCAGCCAGCCTGCTCCGCTTTGGAAAAAGCCTTCTGGCAGAATACCGGCAGTGGGCAGCGTCACCACGAACATGCCGATGGAGAACGCCATTAGGCTCTTGGGCAGGCGCATCCACGGCCCTTTGGAAAGCCGTGAGGGTGGCGGGCTGCGCCGCTTGGCAACCACTAAACTACCCAAGAACATGCTCACCGTGGCGGCCAGCAATACCCAGGCCAAGATAGTGCTATCAAGCCCAAAGCCATGTACCACAATTGCCAGTAATGCGGCCAGCACAAAGCCGCCCGCGGTGGCCACGTGGGTATGGGAGATGAGTTTATCCCGCTCGACAACGTGGTGTAGATCCACCAGGTAGCGCCTGGGTACCTGCATCAGGCCGCGGATAATCGGTGCAGGAGAGGGCCGCCCCTGGCGCCACAGACGCACACGGCGCACAGCACCAATGGCAGCCAGTAACAGCGCAGAAAACAGCAGTATCGGTAGGAGGGTATCAAGCATGGCGTCTCTCCTCTCAGAGACACCGTAAGTACGAAATGTCATGAGCCTGATGGCCCATGACATTCAGCTTACAGCGTTAGTGGGTCAGAAGTCCTTGCATAACCGCAGCGCGTCATAAATGGCGGCATGCGTGTTGCGTGGCGCGGTGCAGTCACCCAGACGGAACAGCACGAAGCCATCGCCGCTTTCAGACAGACAGGGCTGAGGCTTGATCGCGTAGAGCGCTTCGATATCGGTCTGGCCCTTGTTACGCGACTGCTCCTTGAGGCTGTAGTAGAGGGCTTCATCCGGGCGCACGCCGTTTTCCACCACCACCTGATCCACCACCCGCTCTTCTAGCGCGCCGGAGTACTCGTTTTCAAGCACCGCCACCAGTGAGTCGCCTTCGCGATATACCTTATGCAGGGCGAGATCCGAGGTCATGATCACCTCTTTCTCGTACAGGCTGCGGTAGTAGGTCGGGAAGGTGGTGCCACCCACCGCGGCACCCGGCTTGATATCGTCGGTAACGATCTCGACCTTTGATCCCTTGTCTGCCAGGTAGTCGGCCGCTGAAACGCCGGAGAACTCGCAGATAGTGTCGTAGACCAGTACATTCTTGCCCGGCGCTACGCTGCCGCTAAGAATGTCCCAAGTGCTGACCACCAAGCTCTTGCCCAGGTCGCTGTCGTAACCCCACTCCGGTACCTGGGAGAGGAACGGCTGCCCGCCGGTGGCCAGAATTACTATATCCGGGCGCAGATCAGCAATGGTCGCTTCGTCGGCACGGGTACTCAGGCGCAGGTCGATCTCAAGGCGTGCCAGCTCCAGCTGGTACCAGCGAGTGATGCCAGCAATCTGATCGCGCTGGGGGGCTTTCGAGGCCAGGGTTATCTGACCACCGAGCTGATCCTGGGCTTCAAACAGGGTGACATCATGACCGCGCTTGGCACATACGTGTGCCGCTTCCATGCCCCCCGGGCCACCGCCCACGATGACTATCTTGCGTTTGGGGCCTTCGCTTTTCTCGACAATATGCGGCAGCCCCATGTATTCACGTGCGGTCGCGGCGTTCTGAATACACAGCACGTCGAGTCCTTGGTACTGCCGGTCGATGCAGTAGTTGGCACCCACGCACTGCTTAATCTGGTCGATCTGGCCCATCTTGATTTTGGCGATGATGTGCGGGTCGGCAATATGAGCACGGGTCATACCCACCAGGTCCACGTAGCCACCTTCAAGAATACGTTGGGCCTGATTGGGGTCCTTGATGTTCTGGGCATGGATGACCGGCACGTTGACCACTTCCTTGATGCCCGAGGCCAGGTGCAGGAAGGGCTCGGGCGGAAACGACATGTTGGGAATGACGTTGGCCAGGGTGTTGTGGGTATCACAGCCAGAGCCTATCACGCCGAAGTAGTCGATCATGCCGGTGGCGTCATGATAGGCCGCGATGCGCTTCATCTCCTCGTGGTCGAGGCCATCGGGGTGGAACTCGTCCCCGGTAATGCGCAGGCCCACCACGAAGTCATTGCCCACCTCGGCGCGCACCGCCTTGATCACTTCCATGCCAAAACGCATGCGATTTTCGAAGCTGCCGCCCCACTCATCGGTGCGCTTGTTGACGCGCGGGCTCCAGAACTGATCAATCAGGTGCTGGTGTACGGCAGAGAGCTCAACGCCGTCGAGACCGCCTTCCTTCGCCCGGCGCGCGGCCTGGGCGAAGTCACCGATAATGCGCCAGATCTCTTCTACTTCGATCGTCTTGCAGGTCGAGCGATGCACTGGCTCGCGAATGCCCGACGGCGATACCAGCGTCGACCAGTCGAAGCCATCCCAGCGTGAGCGACGGCCCATGTGGGTGATCTGGATCATGATCTTGCCGCCATGCTTGTGCACGGCATCGGCCAGGTTCTGAAAGTACGGGATGATGCGGTCGGTCGAGAGATTGACCGAACTCCACCAGCCCTGGGGGCTGTCGATGGAAACAATCGACGAGCCGCCGCAGATGCACAGGCCGCAGCCGCCCTTGGCCTTCTCTTCGTAGTATTTGACGTAGCGGTCCGTGGTCATGCCGCCGTCGGTGGCGTGCACCTCGGCGTGGGCCGTACTGACCACACGGTTACGAATGGTTTGGTTGCCGATCTGGATCGGCTTGAACAGTGCCTCAAATGCCATGGCAGCGATCCTCAGTTCTTGGGCGTGACAACAAACAGGCCGTACTCACAGCCCTTTTCGGCGCCGCTTTGGGTCTGTTCGGCAACCGTGCGCAGCGAGCTTCCACGCGCACTCAGAATCTGGTCCATGGCACCGGCAAACCAGCCGGTGAACATGTACTCGATTTTACGGTCCACTTTGCCCATCTGATACACGAAGGCGCTGTGTTCAAGGCGCACGCGGGCCGTGCCTGCATTCAGGTCAATCTCTTCAGTCACGAAGATGCCCCAGCCGCGCTGCGAAAGACGCTTCATGTAGTGCTCGAACACGTCCACGCCTTCCATACCGTGGAGTTCGGCCTCTTTTTCACACCAGTGCCAAGCGCTTTTATAGCCCGCTTGGTAGAGGATGTCGGCGTATTTTTCAGCACCCAGGGCCTCTTCAATGGCGACGTGGTTGTTGACGAAGAAGTGGCGCGGGACATACAGCATCGGCAGCGCGTCGGTTGTCCAGATACCGGTTTCGCTGTCGACGTCAATCGGGAGCTCGGGGGCGGTTTTGGTCACGGTTGTATTCCTTACACTTATATTTATTCAAAAGACATTGAGTTATTCAGTGGCTTCCAGGATCTCGTCGAACGGCAGTACAGGCTGTGCATGTACTTATTCGCCCCACACATCCTTCAAGGTTCTAACCCAGTTCTCGCCCATGATTTTTCTGACCTGAGATTCGCTCAGGCCGCGCTTGAGAAGCGCCTCTGTCAAGTTGGGGAATTCGCCGATAGTACGGATACCTTCGGGATTAATGATCTTGCCGAAGCTGGTCAGGCGGCGGGCATAGCCCTTGTCGTGGGTCAGCCACTCAAAGAAGTTCTGGTCATGGCCTTGGGTGAAATCGGTGCCGATACCGATGGCGTCTTCACCCACGATGTTCATGATGTACTCAATCGCTTCGCAGTAATCGTCGATGGTCGAATCAACGCCCTTCTTGAGGAACGGGGTGAACATGGTGACGCCGACAAAGCCGCCGTGGTCGGCGATGAACTTGAGCTCTGCATCCGACTTGTTGCGCGGGTGTTCCTTGAGTCCGGAGGGCAGGCAGTGGGAGTAGCACACCGGCTTTTTGGACTCAAGAATGACTTCTTCAGAGGTCTTGGCGCCTACGTGGGAAAGATCGCACAGCATACCCACACGGTTCATTTCGGCAACGATCTCGCGGCCAAAGCCGGACAGCCCGCCGTCACGCTCGTAGCAGCCAGTACCGACCAGGTTTTGGGTGTTGTAGCACATCTGCACAATGCCTACGCCGAGCTGTTTGAAGATCTCGACATAGCCGATCTGATCTTCAAAGGCGTGCGCATTCTGGAAACCAAAGATGATTCCGGTCTTGCCCTCTTCCTTGGCGCGCATGATGTCGGCGGTGGTACGCACCGGGCGAACCAGGTCGCTGCACTCTTCCATCAGTTTGTTGGAGGCGACAATATTGTCCACCGTTGCCTTGAACCCCTCCCAAACCGAGACAGTGCAGTTGGCTGCCGTCAGGCCGCCACGGCGCATGTCTTCCAGCAGTTCGCGATTCCATTTGGCAATGATTAGGCCGTCAATGATGATGGCGTCCTGGTGTAATTCGGCAGGGTTCATAACGTGGCTCCTGAATTGTTTATGTAGGGAGCATAGCGCTGAGGTGGTGCCTATCTGCTCTTGGAAACGACGATGGAAATTCCAAAAGCGTCATCATGAGAAATGCAGGCGCAGGAAGCCTGGTGAATAAACAGAAAACACGGTACAAAAAAAGAGCCGCCTTGCGGCAGCTCTAGTTCAGCGGTGGTACACCCGTTTAGCCAAGAGGAACGCTGGCAAAGGTGGGTTCGCCCTGGGCATAGGCCAGAGCCAGCAGCGCGCTTGATGCCGGCTCGTTGCTGACAGGTTCTGCTCCCCAGCGCTTCAGCAGCGGAGGAATCTTTTCCGGCGCTTTTTGGCGTGTATGGATGCCCAAGCGCTCATCGCGTGGCGGAATACCAAAACATTCTCGATAGCACTTGGAAAAATGCGGGGTAGAAACAAAGCCACATACCGAGGCAATCTCAATGATCGAGAGAGGCGTTTGCTTGAGCAGTTGGCGCGCCCTGACTAGGCGCAGCTTTAGGTAATACCTGGAAGGCGAACAGTGTAAGTAACGCTGGAACAGTCGCTCCAGCTGGCGGCGGGAAACATCGACATAGCTTGCCAGCTCATCAAGCTCAAGCGGCTCTTCAAGGTTGGATTCCATCAACGCGACGATTTCCAGCAACTTGGGCTGCGTCGTACCCAGCACGTGTTTTAACGGCACGCGCTGCTGATCCTGCTCGTTGCGCATACGCTCATAGACGAACATTTCGGAAATACCGGCGGAAAGCTCCTTGCCGTGATCGTGAGTGATCAGGTTGAGCATCATATCCAGCGGCGCCGTGCCGCCCGAGGCAGTGAAACGGTCACGGTCAATGGAAAACAGCCGCGTCGTCAGGACGATTTTCGGAAAGGCTTCCTGAAGAGAGGCCAGGCACTCCCAATGAATGCTGATTTCATAATGATCCAGTAAACCCGCCTGACCCAGCGCCCAGCTACCGGTACAGATAGCACCCAAGCGTCGCAGCTGGCGCGACTGAGCCTGTAGCCATTGAATATGCTCGCGGCTAACGCTGTGCTGAGGAGCGACCCCGCCACATACGACTACCCAATCAAGTGAGAGCGGCGCATGGATAGAGGCGTCCGGCGTCACATTAAGGCCGTCGCTGGCGCGCACCGGTGCACCGTCCTGAGTCAAGGTATACCAGCGGTAAAGCTCTCGCCCCGCCAACTGGTTTGCCATACGCAGTGGTTCAATCGCTGACGCCAGCGAAATGAGGGTGAAGTTGTCCAGCAGCAGAAAACCGAGCGTTTGCGGTATGTGCGAGTGACCTACTGGCATGGTTTTTTGGGATTGATCGGTGGTCATGGTCTTTACCTCTATCACCTAACATCATTGATGTTCTTTTTATTATCGTTCTATGTCGCTGGTGTCTTGTTGTGAGCCCCTGCGCTAGATACGTGCTGCTTGCCTGCATATTGGCACGAATGACGCTTATACTGACAAAGCAATCTGAAAGGCAACTCAACGGGTGTCGCAAATAGAATGCTTGAGGTCGTTTTAAAGGCGGTAAATACCGATACTAAGCGGGTGTCAGTGATTAGCGAAACGTTTTTTCAACATTCAGCGTCGTTTTAATAAGTCATTGAACCCAAAGGCTTTGCACACAAAAACGCTATAAGCTCATAATCTGAATGCGTAAGGAGGCATCAATGGCCAGGTTTTTCAAGGAGTTCCGCGAGTTTGCCGTTAAAGGCAATGTGGTAGACATGGCGGTGGGCATCATTATCGGCGGCGCGTTTACACTGATTGTGCAAAGCCTGGTAAAAGATGTCATGAATCCGGTGATCGGCCTGTTGGTCGGCGGTATCGATTTCTCTAACTTGTTTGTCGTGCTCCGAGAGGGAGCAACGTCAGCATCGTACCCCACACTTGCGGCGGCTCAGGCAGATGGTGCGGTGACCCTCAACCTTGGCCTGTTTATCAATGCGGTCGTCAGTTTTACGATTGTTGCCTTTGTGGTCTTCATGCTGGTGAGAACCATCAACCGCTTAAAGCGTGAAGAGGTAGAGGCGCCCAAAAGTCCGGTCGAAAAACCCTGCCCCTACTGCTTTATGACGGTGCCTATCAAAGCGACCCGCTGCGGACACTGTACGTCAGAGCTGCCCGTACCCACGCAAGCTGAAGAGCAGTCTCTAAAGGCGGCAACGCCTCCACCGCAGGCGTGACGGGAAACGCTATTCAGGACGGATCAACGGCATAAAAAAGGGGCGCCTCGTAGGACGCCCCTTTTTTCGTAGTGTACCTTAAGCGCGTTTTTTGGTCGCTTGCGTATCCGATTTTTGGCTGTCGCTGGCATCGCTGGGCTGGGGGAGCGAAGGCAGTGACTGCGCTAGCATTTCTACGCTGTGACGGTAGTAAAGCTGGCTTTTATTGTGTTCGCCAAGGCTTGCGTAGAGACGCGCAAGCTCGGCGCACACCTCTCCATTGGGACGCTGGCGCTGGCTGGCCTCAAAGTACTCCAGAGCTTTTTCCCACTTACCGGTACGCAGGGAGAGGCGGCCACAGGTTAGCAGTAGCTCGGGGTCATTGGGGCGCTCTTGCAGCCACTTTTCAGCTTTTGTCAGTTGGCGCGCCGCATGCACGTTAAGCAGGCCATAACGCTTCACCAACCGGGCATCCCAGTGATGATCCAGCGAGTGGTTTAGCAGACGCTCGGCGATGCTCTCTTCGTTCGACTGGACCAGCGCATCGGTATACAGCACGACCAGTTCGGTGTTGCCGCGCAGGTACTCGGGCATGTCTGCCCAGAGGCCGCGAACACGCTCGATATTACCGGGATTTTTAGCTTCAAACAGAATCAGCTCACGGTACGCCTTGAATTCAAGCTGCTCGCGCTCCTGCTGGGCAATCAGCTTTTGGGCAGCCAGGCGTGGCAGCAGCCAGCGCAAGCCCTCCCAGTCGTTGACGCTCAGGTGTACCTGCTTGAGCAGTTTCAGTACCTGCGGGTGGTCGCTTAGTTTTCTGTCCAGGCGATTCAGAATTGCCAGCGCCTCTTCAGGCTGCTGTCGATCAATCATCAGCTGCGCCTGCATCAAGCCAATGGCCGTGTCGGCGCCTTCGGTGGTGAGCTGGGCCTGGTTCAGGTGCTCTTGAGATTTAGTGTGGTTACCCTGGTAATGTGCTGCCAGGGCGGCCGACAGGTAGTTAACTAGCGGCGTGCTGGAGTCATTGGCGGCGTGGACCAGGGTTTTTTCGGCTTTTTTCCAGCGGCCTTCCGTCAAGGCGACCAAACCACGCACGGTACGCTTCATGGCACGGCGATTACGCGCACGGCTGTTCCAGGTACGGAAACGGCCCACAGGACGAAGGATGCCGGTCAGCAGCCGCAGTGCAAAATGCACCACAATAAATGCGGCCAGCAGCAGAATCAGGCCAAACCAGAACGAGGTCTGGACCGAGGTTTCACCTACCCGAATTAACCAATAACCAGGTACTGACATCATCAGGTGCCCAAACAGGGCACCGACGGCTAGGCCCGCGACCAGCAGGAGAATAAGTTTTCTCATGCATCACCTCCCTCTTCGCCATTTTGCTGGCGCGTCCTGAAGCGGTTTTCAATAAAGTGGGTCATGGCCTGCTGGGAGGCGCTGATATCCGGCAGTTCGGGCTCAATATCCGCTTGCTTAAGCTCCTGAAGGCTTGAGATCACGCTTTGCGTGGCCTCGCTGTCCAGGTCGTAGTAGCCGTTAAGTAATTCCAGCGCTTTATCGATACTGGCTTCATACAGCGGCTGCTCCTCTTTCAACAGGGCAAGCTGGGCCTGCTCAAGAATCAAGCGCAGGCTTTGGCGCAGGTACGACTCTTGCTCGGGAGTGACCAGCATTTCCATCGGTTCGTCGTGATGACGAATCACGACCAGGTCTTTAAGCTCTTCACCAAAACGTGCCAGTTGACGCTGGAAGTTGCCGGTAGGCGGCTGCTCAATGCCGGAGGTGACGGCGCTTTCTTCCACTTCCTGCGAAAGACGCAGGCTGGAAACGCGTTCTTGCAGCGCATTAAGCGCTAGATAGAGTCCCGTACGATCCACACGCGGCACGCCATCCAGTTCGGCAAGCTCGTTAGCAATATCACGACGCACGGCGGTTAGCGCTGGGTTGTCAGCATCCGCCAGGCGGGCGTCGGCGGTACGCAGCAGCGCAGCAGCACCGTCAACATCGCCTTCAAGCTGGAGGCGCTGATTTGCCAGGCGCAGCAGATAGGCCGCTTCTGCATGTAGCCAATCGCGGTCGTCGGTGTCTTGCGTCTGGGAAAGCTGGTTCAGCACGTCATCCAGCGTGCTGTTGACGTCGCTGCGGTAGCTATCAAGCTCGCTGCGTAACTCTTCCAGCGTGCCATCAAGGGCCTGGGTACGTTCGCGTTCGCTGCTTTCAATGCGTGATTCAAGCTCGCTCACGGATTGCTGCGTCGCGCTGCTGTCAGTCTGTTGGCTTAACGCATTGATGCGCTGTTGCTGGCTATTAAGGCGTTGCCAGCCTTGCCAGGCCACCACAATAAGCGCCACGCCCAGCACCAGTACCAACACCAAGGCTAACAGGCCGCCTTTGCGGCCTTTATACTGCTCACCTCCACTTGGGGGAGGCGGCGTTGTGCCTTTTCCACCGTTACCGGAGGGGCGATTGGGCGTTGCCGTATTGCCATCGGGCTCTTTTTTAGCCGTGGCAGGTTCTGTAACGCTGGCTGTCGGTTTTTCGCTGTTAGGCGTCGTACTGGGAGGGGGGGCGGTGGCAGAGGCCGCGTCAGGTTTGCCGCTGTTTTTGCCACGCCGACGAGAGCTAGCATTTTTAGGCGCGTTGCTTGATGGTTCGGCAGCCGAGCTTGCGGGTGGGCTGCTTTCAACCGCGCTTGATGGCGAGGGAGTTGAGGTAGACGCGGCAGTTTCGCCCGGCGTGGCGCTTTTTTGAGGCGCGTCGGCGGACGCTTTTTGTACGTCTTCCTGGTCGTTTGGTTGTTTGCTCATCTGTCGCTAGCCCTTAATTAAGTTCCTTGATCGACATCGGCACCCATAGGATTACAGGACCTGCCCAACGCAGCTGCAAGGGCAGCTGGCGTTGCTCCCGACGCCACCTTGAGGTCACAAAAACCCAGTGTACCGGCCAGTGTAGCTAAACGCTGACTGGAAACGATTAGCGGTTGGTTCAACGCTGTTTGATCACACCATTTTGCCAGATGTTCGAGCAGTTCGCTGCTGGTGACGATGAGTGCTCGAAAATCTCCCGTAGCAAGGCGGGCCTGGAGTGAGGCCGAAGGCGGATGAAAAATGCGCCGATACACAGCGACCCGGGTCATCTGAGCACCGCGTTCTGTCAGCGTCTCGGCCAGTAGCGTTCGGCCACCTTCTCCCGCCACCAGTAATATCCGCTGATGTGCGACATTCTTCAGTGAGGCGAGCGCTAAAAGTGCCTCGCTGGTGTTATCGCCGCGCTCATTTCCAGCCTTTTGTTGGTCAGCACCGGGTCTGTCAGCCGCTGCTGATGGGATGCGTACCCGTACGCCCAACTGGTCAAACAGTGCCTCTGCCGTAGCGCTCCCCACGCCATAATAAGCAATGCCAGTGGGTAGCTGTGGCCAGTAGCGATCCAGCGCGTTACCTAAACACAGGGCCGCGAAGGGGCTAACCACTATTACCTTGTCGTACTGGTCAATATCCAGCCAGACGCGGCGCATCAGCGGGTCCTCTGGTAGCGCTTGAAGGCTCATCACCGCCATTGGCTCTACCCAGGCGCCCGTTGCGCGCAGCGTATTGGCAAGCACTTCACCGCGCTTGCCAGGTCGGCAGATCAGCACTGGCTGTGTCATACGTGGTTGCCGTAGACCTCGGCCAAAATATCGCCTGCACCCTGGTCAAGCAGCTCTTCGGCAATGCGAATGCCCAGTGCTTCAGGCTCGTACATTGAGCCGCGGCCTTCAGCACGCAATACTTCGGTGCCCTCAGGATTGCCCACCAGCCCGCGCAGCCACAGCGTCTCATTGGCCTTGTCGAGCACCGCGAAACCGGCAATCGGTACTTGGCAGCCGCCTTCCAGGCGCGTATTCATGGCGCGTTCTGCACGTACGCGGGTGGCGGTGTCCGGGTCATCCAGCGGAGCCAGCAGGCCGATCAGTTCCGGGTCATGCAGGCGGCACTCAATGCCCAGCGCGCCTTGGCCGCAGGCGGGCAGGCACACTTCTGGCGGCAGTGCCTGGGCAATACGCTCTTCAAGGCCCAAGCGTTTTAAGCCAGAGGTCGCCAGGATAATGGCATCGAATTCACCATCGTCTAGTTTGGCCAGCCGGGTTTGCACGTTGCCGCGCAGGCTGAGAATTTGCAGGTCAGGGCGAGCTTCACGAAGTTGGAGCCCGCGACGCAGGCTGGCGGTGCCTATTTTGGCCCCTTCAGGCAATTCATCGATGCTTTTATAATGGTTGGATACAAACGCATCGGTAGGGTCTGAGCCCTCTAAAATAACCGAAAGCCCTAAGCCTTCGGGGAAAAGCATGGGGACATCCTTCATCGAGTGGACGGCAATATCCGCGCGGCCATCCAGCATGGCGTCTTCCAGCTCTTTAACAAATAGCCCCTTGCCGCCAATTTTAGACAGAGGGGTGTCGAGAATTTTGTCGCCTTTAGTAGAGAGCGCGACCAGCTCAACCTCAAGGCCCTCATGGGCAGCCATCAAGCGGTCACGGACGTGCTCGGCTTGCCACATGGCCAACTGACTTTTCCGCGTAGCAATACGCAGTTTGGTGATGGATGACACGTTATTCTCCCTTTGCCGCTGACGCGGCGCGTCAAGCTATGATGTGTCTCATCATAAAGCACCCGGGCGCACAGTAAAAATAACTGGCTGTTTTTAAGAAGCTGTTTTAAGCCACTGTCTTCAAAAGCTGTCTCCAAGAGCAGTCTTAAAGAATTGCCTTAAAGATAAGTGCTCGGCGGGCCAAACGCCATTACTCTGCAAATGTAGGCGGCCCGAACTCAAGCCATAAGCGCAATGACTCTGTTACACTTTCCGCCATCGACTCTTTTGTTTTGTCAGCAGGATATACCTCCGATGAGCCAAGCTACGAATCAGTCCTGGGGCGGTCGCTTCAGCGAGCCTACCGATGCCTTTGTGGCGCGTTTTACCGCGTCTGTCACCTTTGACCAGCGCCTTGCGCGCCAGGATATTCAGGGCTCTATTGCCCACGCCACCATGCTTAGCCGCGTAGGCGTGCTGACCGACGAAGAACGCGACGCGATTATTAACGGTTTGACCGAAATTCAAGGTGAAATCGAGCGCGGCGAATTTAACTGGTCGGTGCCGCTTGAAGACGTCCACATGAATATCGAAGCACGCCTGACCGACAAGATCGGTATCACTGGCAAGAAGCTTCACACCGGTCGTTCGCGTAATGATCAGGTAGCGACCGACATCCGCCTGTTTATGCGCGACGAGATTGACGTCATTGAGGTGGAATTAAAGCGCCTGCGCGAAGGCATGATCGAGCTTGCCGACCGCGAAGCCGATACCATCATGCCCGGCTTTACCCACCTGCAAACCGCCCAGCCGGTCACCTTTGGTCATCATCTGCTGGCCTGGCAGGAAATGCTCGCCCGTGACCATGAGCGCCTGCTGGATTGCCGTAAACGCGTTAACGTACTGCCGCTGGGCGCCGCTGCGCTGGCGGGTACTACGTACCCGATTGACCGCCACGTCACCGCTGAGCTGCTGGGCTTTGAGCGTCCGGCAGAGAACTCGCTGGATGCCGTATCGGATCGCGACTTCGCGATTGAATTCACCAGCTTTGCCAGCATCTTGATGATGCACCTGTCGCGCATGAGCGAAGAACTGGTGCTGTGGACCAGCGCCCAGTTTGACTTTATCGACCTGCCTGACCGCTTCTGCACCGGCTCTTCCATTATGCCGCAGAAGAAAAACCCTGACGTACCGGAGCTGGTACGCGGTAAAACAGGCCGCGTATATGGTCATTTGATGGGCCTGCTGACGCTGATGAAGTCGCAGCCGCTGGCCTACAACAAGGATAATCAGGAAGATAAAGAGCCGCTGTTTGACGCGGTGGATACGGTGCGCGACTGCTTGAAAGCGTTCGCGGATATGGTGCCTGCCATTGAGCCGAAAAAAGACAGCATGTATGAAGCGGCGCGGCGTGGGTTCTCTACCGCCACCGACCTTGCCGACTATCTGGTCCGTAAAGGCGTTGCCTTCCGCGATGCCCATGAAATCGTCGGCCAGTCGGTTGCTTACGGCCTGAAAACCCAAAAAGATCTCTCGGAAATGAGTCTGGAAGAGCTTCAACAGTTCTCCTCTATCATCGAGCAGGATGTTTTTGACGTACTGACGCTGGAAGGCTCGGTGGCCGCGCGTAATCACATTGGCGGGACGGCGCCCAATCAGGTGCGTGCCGCAGCACAGCGTGCCCGCGAGGCGCTCTCGTTACTGCAGGGTCAGGCATGAAAACATTAGCGCTTATCGCGATCATCGCTTTATTCGTCGCGGGTTGCGGTCAGAAGGGACCGCTCTACCTGCCCGACGATAACTCACCCGATAACGGTGTGGCCGAACAGGCTGGGTAAGCGGCTGCAGGAGAGACGACATTATGGATCATTTTAACTACCGCGACGGCGTGCTTTACGCCGAAGATGTGCCGCTTTCGCAGATTGCCGCAGAGCACGGCACGCCCTGTTACGTTTATTCCAAGGCAACATTTGAGCGCCACTTTCGCGCTTACACCGAAGCGCTTGGCGGTCACCCGCATTTGATCTGCTACGCCGTTAAAGCCAACTCTAACCTGGCGGTGCTGGGCCTGCTTGCAAGGCTAGGCGCCGGGTTTGATATTGTCTCCATTGGTGAGCTTGAGCGCGTGCTGGCAGCCGGAGGAGACCCTGAAAAAGTGGTGTTCTCAGGTGTTGCCAAGCAGCCCCACGAAATGGCCCGTGCGCTTGAAGTCGGCATCAAGTGCTTCAACGTTGAATCTCGCCCTGAGCTGGAGCGCTTAAACGCTGTAGCGGGGGAACTGGGTAACGTTGCCCCGGTTTCGCTGCGCGTTAATCCGGACGTGGACGCGGGCACTCATCCGTATATTTCCACCGGGCTCAAGGACAACAAGTTTGGCATCGCGGTCGATGACGCGCTTGAGGTTTACGAGCTGGCGGCCAGCCTGCCGAATCTTGAGGTGAAGGGGCTGGATTGCCATATTGGTTCGCAGTTGACCGAAACCGCTCCGTTTTTGGACGCGCTGGATCGACTATTGATGCTGATGGAGCGCCTGCGCGAACGGGGTATCGAGATTGATCATTTGGACCTGGGCGGCGGTTTGGGCGTGCCTTACCGGGATGAAACGCCCCCGCAGCCGTTTGATTACGCAAGCCAGCTGTTGGCTCGCCTGTCGCGCTGGGAAGGCGGCGAAAATCTGACGCTGCTGTTTGAACCAGGCCGCTCTATTGCCGCCAATGCAGGCGTCATGCTGACGCGGGTTGAATTCCTGAAGCCCGGCGAAACCAAGAACTTCGCCATTGTTGATGCGGCCATGAACGACCTGATTCGCCCGGCGCTGTATCAGGCGTGGCAGGCTATCGTGCCGGTGGACACTCGTGAAACTCGCCCAAGTGCGGTGTATGACGTGGTCGGCCCGGTGTGCGAAACCGGCGACTTTCTGGGTAAAGAGCGTGAGCTTGCGATTGCCGAAGGCGATCTTCTGGCGGTGCGTTCAGCAGGTGCTTACGGCTTTGTTATGGCGTCCAACTACAACAGCCGTCCGCGTCCGGCCGAGCTAATGGTCGATGGCGATACGTGCCACGTGGTACGGCGCCGTGAAACGGTCGAAAGCCTTTGGGCGGGCGAAGCGCTGCTGCCTGAAGGAGCGCGCTAATGCTTCTGCATTTCACCAAAATGCACGGCCTGGGCAACGACTTTATGGTCGTTGACCTGGTAACCCAGCGTGCCCGGCTGCGTGAGGAGCATATCCAACAGCTGGCTGATCGTCGCTTTGGGATTGGTTTTGATCAGTTGCTGGTGGTTGAGCCGCCCCGCAACCCCGAGATGGACTTCCGCTACCGTATTTTCAATGCCGACGGAAGTGAAGTGGAGAACTGTGGCAACGGCGCTCGCTGCTTTGCGCGCTTTGTGCGCGACCAGCGCTTGACCCACAAACATGAGATTCACGTAGAAACAGCCGGTGGCCCGCTGGTTTTGCACGTACAGCACGATGGCCTTGTGCGTGTCGATATGGGGCGGCCGCGCTTTAGCCCGGCAGCACTGCCCTTTGAAGCCCCAGGCGACCAACCATTACACGAACTTGAGGTCGACGGTGAAACGCTTCACATTGGTGTGGTATCCATGGGTAATCCCCACGCGGTATTGCAGGTGGAAAGCGTTGAGCGCGCCCAGGTTGAGCGTTTTGGGCCGTTGATGGAAGCGCACCCTCGCTTCCCCAAGCGTGTTAACGTGGGCTTTATGCAGGTTCTTTCGGCTAACCAGATTCGTCTGCGGGTATTTGAGCGGGGCAGTGGCGAAACGCTTGCTTGTGGTACCGGTGCGTGCGCCGCTGTTGCTAGCGGAATCCGCCAGGGCATCCTGAAAAGCCCGGTGAGCGTTCACCTGCCCGGCGGCGAGCTGACGATCGAGTGGCCCGACCCGGAAGCGTCGCTGATCATGGTCGGCCCGGCTACACGCGTTTTTGATGGTCGCGTAGCACTTAATTGATAGTGACGCGTAACGGATACAAGGAGAACGGTGATGTCTCAAGCCCCTGAACCGCGCAAGACGCTCGATCCAGACCAGGTAGCATTTTGGCTTGCCCGGCATCCCGATTTTTTTGTAGGCCGTGAAGGGTTGTTGCAGCAGCTTAAAGTGCCGCACCCGCATATTGATGGTGCGGTATCGCTGCTTGAGAGGCTGGTGCTGGACTTGCGTCAGCGGGCGGAGAAGGCCGAAGATCGCCTGGAGCACTTACTGGAAACTGCTCGGCACAACGAAGCTCAGTATCGGCGCCTACGGGAAACCCTGATGGCGCTGGTCGAAGCGGATAGCCGTGACGCCTTAGCGCAAGCTCTGGCGACTCAGCTTAACGAGCGATTTGATACGCCCGCGATGGCACTTTGGTGCCCGGCGTCGTTAAGCGATAGCGAACCCACCATGCCCCAGCCTCCGCGCCATGTGCTGGACCAGCACGCCAGTACACGTTTGGCCGCGTTACTGGACGGTAAAACCAGCCGCTGTGCCAAGTTAAGCGTTAGCGATTGGAAGTGCCTATTGCCGCATACTAAAGCGCCACGTAAAGCGGGCTCCTGCGCTATCTCGCGCCTCTCGGCGGGCGAGTCGCTGGGATACCTGCTACTGGCAAGCCCCAACCCTGACTGCTATCGCGCCAGCATGGATACGCTGTTTACCGAGTATCTTGGGGATATCGTGGCACGGCTTTTAATTCGCTTGGAAACGTATGGCTGAGTCGCTTCTTGCCGCAGCGGTGGCACGCTATATCGGCGCGCTAGGCCAACATGCAAGCCCGGCAACCGTCGCCGCCTATCAGCAGGATTTAAGCGCCCTGTGCCGGTTTGCCGAGCAGCGCGAAATACAGGACCCAGCGCTGCTGGATACGGCGCTGCTGCGCACTTTTCTAGGCACAGAGCGCAGCCGCGGGCTTGGCGCACGCAGCCTTGCACGGCGCCGAGCGGCACTTTCGCGCTTTGCCGATGACCTGGTCAAGCAGGGGATTCTTGCCGATAACCCGGTCGCGCTACTGCGCACGCCTAAGCAACCCAGCCACCTGCCGCGCCCGGTCGATGTGGATGCATTGGCCCATTTTCTGGATAGCCCGCATGATGGTTCGCCCCTGGCCGTACGCGACCAGGCCATGTTGGAGCTTTTTTACTCCAGTGGTTTGCGCCTGGCAGAACTTGCCGCGCTGGACCTTCACGATCTGCAGACCAGCCGCGTACGTGTGATAGGCAAAGGCAGTAAACCACGCCAGGTGCCTGTCGGGCAGCGCGCCCAGCACACCCTGGCGGAGTGGATTGCCTGCCGGGCAACTATGGCACCTGAGGGTGAAACGGCGCTTTTTGTGGGCCAGCGTGGGGCGCGGCTGGGGCATCGAGCCATTCAAAAACGTCTTGCCCAACTCTCTGTTAGCCGGGGCTTGCCCGAGCACTTGCATCCTCACCGCTTGCGTCACTCGTTTGCCAGCCATTTGCTTGAATCAAGCCAGGATCTGCGTGCGGTTCAGGAGCTGTTAGGCCACGCAAACCTCTCCACCACCCAAGTATATACTCGGCTCGACTGGCAGCATTTGGCGACCAGCTATGACGCCGCCCACCCACGCGCCAAGCGCCGCCCTTCTGGAAACACACCATGACCGCACTAGCAGCTATCACGTTTGATTTAGACGATACGCTTTGGGATAACCAGGGCGTGATGCTACGCACGGAGGAGGGGCATTACGGCTGGTTACTTGAGGCGCTGAGTATCTGGCGCGCAACGCGTCAAGAGGCGCCGCTGTCGCTGGATTATGAGGCGGGCGTGGAGGACTATTTACAGCGCCGCCAGCAGTTCGCTAAAGATGTGCCCGAGCGGCGCGGCGACTTTACCTGGCTACGCCTGCGCGCTCTGGAGGCGCAGTTGGAAGCCGAGGGCCTGCCCCGGAGTGCGGCCATTTTGTGGGCGGCAGCGGCCATGAACGAGTTTCATCGCCTGCGTATCCAGGTTTCTCCGCATCCGGAAGCGGCGGGCCTGCTTTCCGCGTTAGGCGAGCGCTACCAGCTGGCGGCCATTACCAACGGCAATATTCATTTAAAGCGTCAGCCGTTGGCGGCGTATTTTCCGGTGGCGATTGCTGCAGGCGAGCTTCTGGCGCCCAAGCCGGAACACACGCCCTTTCTAACGGCGCTTTCAAGGCTTAATGTCACGCCCGAGTGCGCGATGCACGTCGGCGACTCGTGGGAAGAGGATATTTTACCGGCTCAGCAACTGGGCATGCACGCGGTGTGGGTCTCAAGCGACCAGAGCCAGGCGCTGCCGCCCAGGGTACACCGCATCGCACATATTAAAGAGCTGCCGGGTATATTGGATAAGCTGGACGGTTCAGTGGCCTGAGGTGTCTTCCGGTGGCGTATGCAACCACTGGTCAAGCTTTTGCGAAAGTGTATCGACGCCCTGGCGCTTGAGCGATGAGAAAAGCTGAACTGACACCAGGTCTTCCCACTCTTTTAAGCGAGAACGGACTTTTTGCAGCGAGGCACTTGCCGGGCCTTTTTTCAGCTTGTCGGCCTTGGTTAGCAGGATATGTACCGGCATATTGCGCTGGTCGGCGAAGCTCAGCATCATCTGGTCAAACTCGCTCAGCGGGTGGCGAACGTCCATCAGCAGCACCAGCCCGCGCAGGCTAAACCGGCCCCGCAGGTAGTCAGACAAATGCTGCTGCCACTCGATTTTGACGGCTTCTGGCACTTTCGCATAACCGTAGCCTGGAAGGTCAACCAGACGCCGCGCCTCGTCGTTCATGACGCTGAAAAAGTTGATCAGCTGCGTGCGCCCTGGCGTGCGCGAAGTGCGGGCGAGGCCGTTCTGTTGCGTGAGCGCGTTGATAGCGCTCGATTTGCCCGCGTTAGAGCGTCCTGCAAACGCCACTTCCGCACCCGTATCGTCAGGGCAGGTAGCCAGTGTTGGGGCGCTGATAACAAATTTGGCGGTAGGGTAGTTCAACCGAGCGACGGGGCTATCTTGAGGGGTGGACATGGAATGAATCCTGAAAATCGAACCTATAAAACAGTCTGCGTTAACCACGCGTATAATGACATGGCACGCCGCACTGCGACGAATTACCCCGTCAGTCAGGTCAAGCATTGTGCTAAAAAGCGGTGATACCTGTGACCTGGGGCGTTAGTGTACCACTGGGCTTAAGCCAACAGCGACTAATCGGTAGGTTGAGCACCCTATTTGACATGCCAGATAGCGCCCACCGTTATGAATAGCGTAGCCCTTGAATCGCATAGTGAGTCGTTATTAGAACCGTCCTTAGAGTCATCATGAGCGTCGTTATGAACGTCTTTACGAAAATCTTTACGAACATCTGTGTGAAAGCAGCGCTGGCAAGCTTGGCGGCTGCTTTAAGTGCCCCCGTTATCGTTTCTGCGCAGCCTGCTGACCCGCAAGCAACGGATATCACCGCCGGTCAACAGCGCGCGCAAACGTGTGCGGCTTGTCATGGGCAAACGGGCATCAGTCCGGCCAGTGCATTTCCGCATTTAGCGGGGCAGCAAGCCTCTTACCTGGCCAAACAGATTAGAGATATTCGTGATGGCGAGCGGGTGGTTGTGCAAATGACAGGCATGGTTGACGACTTTTCTGACCAGGATGCGTGGAACGTTGCCGCCTATTATGCAGCCCAGGAGGCTAATCTGGGCCATGCCAATGCGGAAGACGAGGCGCTATTGGCACGCGGAGAAGAGATTTATCGTGCAGGGGTGCGCTCGCGTGGTGTGCCTGCCTGCAGCGCATGCCATACGCCCACGGGTGGCGGTGTTGGCAGCGCCGTTTACCCGGCGATTGCTGGTCAGTACCCCGCCTATACGATGACGGCGTTACACGCGTTTGCTAGCGGTGAACGAACGAACGACCCAAGCGGTAGCATGCACGATATTGCGACTCGGCTAAGCGAGGAGGATATGCAGGCCGTGGCTAACTACCTCTTTGGTTTACACTAAGTGGTATCCTGAAAATGAATGCTCTTTCCTATCGGTGAGGGAACCTGATAGCGTTAGAGATAGTCCTATCTTCGCTTATCCCTTGGAGAATTGTCGCATGTTCAAAACGTTATTGGTTGCCCTGACCGGTTTAGGCCTTTCAGCATCTGTCAGCGCTCAGGAATTGGTAGAAGGTAAAGACTATACGCTGCTTGATTCACCGGTCGCGACTCAGGTCGATGAGGATCACATCGAAGTGACCGAAGTGTTCTGGTTCGGCTGCCCTCACTGCAACCGCCTTCAAGCACCCATCACTGAATGGTACGAAACACTAGATGATGACGTAAGTATTGTGCATATGCCCGCTGTCATGGGCGGAAACTCCAATGTTCACGCGACGGCTTTTTATGCTGCCGAGTCGCTAGGCATTGAAGACGATTTGCATGCTGATTTCTTTACGGCGATTCACCAGGATGACCGCGCGTTAACGGATGCGGACGATATTGCCGACTTTTTTGCCGATTATGGTGTCAGTGAAGAAGATGCCAAAAAATCCTTAACTTCGTTTGGCGTACGCAGCGAAGTTAACAACGCCCACGGTCGTATTCGTGAAATGCGCTTGATGGGTGTGCCCGCGCTGGTGGTTGATGGCCGTTACGTTATTACCCCCAGCACCGCAGGCAGCCTTGAGAATATGCCGCAAGTGGCAGAAGCACTCATCGAGCGCGTGCGTACTGAGCGCGCGCAGTAAGGTGTAAGGGCATGGGGTGATAAGCAGATGGTCAATCTGACAACAGTGAATCAGCCGGGCAAGTTATCGTCTCTGCTAGAAACGGGGCACCTTCGCTTGCTGACGTTTAATTTGCAGGTGGGCATCCAAACGTCTGCTTATCATCACTACTTTACCCGCAGTTGGCAGCACTTCTTGCCGAACCCTCAGCGCGTTAAACGTCTGGATATTATGGGCGATGTGTTGAGCCAGTTTGATGTGGTGGGGCTTCAGGAGGCCGATGGCGGCAGTTTTCGCTCCAGTCGTATCAATCAGGTGGAGTACCTGGCCGCTCAGGCCGGGTTTCCGCATCACTTTAAACAGTTAAACCGTAATCTGGGGCGTATCGCCCAGCACAGTAACGGCCTGCTTTCGCGTCTGACACCTACGAAGATTGAAGAGCACCGTTTGCCCGGTACGTTACCTGGTCGCGGGGCCATTCACGTACGTTTTGGTAACGGGCCGGATGCGTTACATATTTTTATTGCTCACTTGGCGCTTAGCCAGCGTGGGCGTGGGCGTCAGCTTGACTACTTGAGTGAAATTATTGAGCCGCTACATCACGTGGTGGTGATGGGCGATCTCAACTGCACGCCGGATCAGTTGCACGCCCATCAGCGGTTTAGTGCCTCGCTGCCGCTTCATCCGGTTAAACCGCTATTGAGCTATCCCTCGTGGCAGCCACGACGTGCGCTGGACCATATTCTGCTCTCGCAAACGCTGGAGGCCGCTGAGGTGCGGGTAATGGATCATCTGTTCTCTGATCACCTGCCTATTGCCGTTGATCTACCGTTACCTAACGCCTGTCTATTGGCGATTGAAAACGCCAACTAACGCTTAAGGCCGTCAAACGGGCGAATATGTGCGTTTTAAGCCGCTTTAACCGGTAGATAATTGCCTGTTTAGGGATGACGTTCGGCCTGGAATCAGCGATGATTCCAGGCCGTTTCTTTGTGTAGGACATTTAACATGCACGCCAATGCTCATGAGCCGCGGTTGCTCCGCTGGCTCGACTGCGTGACGGAGAGAGTTGGCCGGGCCATTGCCTGGCTGGTTGTGATCATGATGCTGGTTCAGTTCGCCATCGTTGTCATGCGTTACGCCTTCGGTATGAACAGTATTGTGATGGAAGAGTCGGTAATGTATATGCATGCCGCCGTATTTATGCTGTGCGCTGGCTGGACGCTGCGTCACGAGGGCCATGTGCGGGTGGATATCTTTTATCGGCGCATGTCCGACCGCGGCCGTGCCTGGATCGATCTTCTCGGTACGCTGTTTTTACTGATCCCGGTGATGCTATTTATTGCGATCACGAGCTTTCACTACGTTTACAGCAGCTGGTCGATCATGGAACGCTCCGCCAATGGCGGTATTCCTGCCGTCTTTCTACTCAAGTCAATGATCCTGGCGATGGTGGCGCTGATGCTTCTCCAGGCGGTAGCCCAGTTAATCCGCAAAATATTGATCATTCGCGGCAAACTGCCTGCGCCTATTTCTGAGCATGAGGAGATCATCTAGTGCTGGCGACTCTATTGGAAGGTATGCCGCTGATACTATTCGCCACGGTTTGCGTTGTTTTAATGCTGGGGTATCCGGTGGCGCTGTCGCTGGCGGGCACTGCGCTGGCATTTGCCGGGTTGGGATGGTTGCTTCAGTCGATGGGCGTTGCGGTGCCGTTTGAAGCGCGCTGGATGAACTCCATGCCCAACCGAATTTACGGCATCATGACCAATAGCACCCTGCTGGCGGTGCCTTTATTTGTGCTGATGGGTGTGCTGCTTGAGAAGTCCAAGGTCGCTGAAACACTGTTAGACGCGATGACCATGGCGTTTGGCGCTCTACGTGGGGGGCTGGGCATTGCCGTGGTCTTGGTCGGTATGCTGCTGGCCGCGTCTACCGGTATTGTAGGGGCTACGGTGGTCACCATGGGCCTGCTCTCGCTACCTACGATGCTAAAGCGTGGCTACTCGCCAGCGCTTGCGACCGGCACTATTTGTGCGACCGGAACGCTTGGTCAGATTATTCCACCGTCCATTGCGCTGGTGTTACTGGGCGACGTGCTCAACAATGCCTACCAACAGGCCCAGCTTGCCATGGGCGCCTGGAGCCCGAAAACGCTTTCCGTAGGGGATCTGTTTGTTGGCGCACTGGTGCCCGGCCTGATACTGGTGGTCGCATATATTATCTACTTACTGATGGTGGCGTGGCTTAAGCCGGGCGCCGCTCCTGCCGCTGATCGTCAGGCGTTGATGCAAGAGCTTGGGCATACCGGCAGTATCTGGCCGCTACTCATAAAAGGGCTTTTACCCCCGGTACTGCTGATCGTTGCCGTGCTGGGGTCTATTTTGGGCGGCATTGCGACGCCCACCGAGGCATCCGCCGTGGGCGCGTTTGGTGCCTTGCTGCTGGCCGCTTTTAATCGCCAACTGAGTGTTCCCATGCTGCGCGAGGTGGTGTACTCCACCGCTAAAGTCACCAGCATGGTGTTTTTAATCCTGATTGGGGCGGCGCTGTTTTCGCTGGTTTTCCGTGCCTTCGGCGGTGAAGAACTGGTGACCCACCTGTTTGAAGCGATGCCGGGGGGCGTTGTAGGCGCCACGATCGTGGTCATGCTGGTGATCTTCCTGCTTGGGTTTATCCTCGACTTTATCGAAATTACCTTTGTTGTGGTGCCGATTGTCGGCCCGGTTCTGCTGGCCATGGGCGTTGACCCCATTTGGCTAGGTATTATGATCGCCGTTAACCTGCAAACCTCGTTTTTAACGCCGCCGTTTGGGTTTGCGCTCTTTTACCTGCGGGGCGTAACGCCACAAAGTGTGCCGACCTCCGCCATCTACCGAGGCGTCATTCCGTTTATTCTTTTGCAACTGGGAATGCTATTGGCGCTGGCGCTGTTCCCCGAGCTTGCCACGTGGCTACCGTCGGTTATTTAGGAAACCCCATGACACGAAACGTAAATGTACTGACGATTGCAGGCTCTGATCCCTCCGGTGGCGCAGGGCTGCAGGGTGATTTAAAGACGTTCTCGGCGCTGGGCGTCTATGGCACCAATGTGATTACGGCGGTGATTGCGCAAAATACTTGCGGCGTTTCCTCGGTCTATCCGGTATCCCCCCAGGCGATCCGTGAGCAGTTGGAAACCCTGTTGGACGATGTGGAGCTGGATGCCGTCAAGATTGGCATGGTCGCAAGCCAGGATGTCGCTGACGTGATTGCTGATGTACTGCGCAAGCGCCGCCCACGCTGGATCGTGCTTGATCCGGTGATGGTCGCCAAAAGTGGCGATATTTTGGTAGACGATGTGGGGATTCGGGCGGTACGCGACATTCTGGTACCGCTGGCCGATGTGATCACACCTAACCTGCCAGAAGCCGCCGTGCTGCTGGATACCGCCTCACCTACGAGCCTGGACGCCATGGAAGCCATGTTGCCAGGCTTGGCCCAGCTGGGCGCGCCTTATGTCGTGTTAAAGGGGGGGCATTTGCGTGGCGAGACATGCCCTGACTTGCTGGCAACGCCGGATGGTCACGAGTGGCTACCTGCGTCACGTATCCAAACAGAGAACTTACACGGCACCGGCTGCGCCTTGTCATCCGCTATTGCGGCCTGCCTGGCAAAGCTGCCCATGGATGCGCCTGCCCAGGCCCCCGCTGCGGCTATTAGCGATGCTAAACGGTGGCTGCATGCTGCTCTTGAGGCCAGCGTTCAACTAAGCGTTGGCAAAGGGCGCGGGCCGGTGCACCATTTTCATGCCTGGTGGTAACGCGCTACACGCTAAAATGAATCGTTAGCTTGCGGGATATGGCTTCGCCCACCATGCTGAAGGGTGTCTGTGAAACGACTGCCTGGATGCTTGTCTGAGGAGCGTTATGCCATGACCCGCACGTTTGTGTTTGCCACTGACCTCTCTGCTGAAAATCGCGCTGGCTTTGCGCGCGCCTTGCGCCTTGCTTATACGCACAACGCCCATCTGGATGTTCTGCATGTGCTGGACCCCCATCTGCCGCATCGGCTACTGCAAGCAGTAGAGCATGCGATCAATGAAGATATTGGCGCCACGTTGACCGATATTCGTGAAGACTACGCGCTGGAAGCCCCCAAGACCGTGGTGCAAACCGTTACCGGCGAACCCCATGTTGAAATTGCACGCAAGGCCCATGAAGAGCAGGCCAGGTTGATTGTATTGGGGATGCACCGCAAGCGTGGCCAGAAAGCGCTGTTGGCGGGCACCACGCTAATGCGCGTCGTACGCAATGCGCCGTGTCCTGTGGTGATTACCCAGTACACGCCCACCCAGCCCTGGCAGCATATTGTGATACCCGTTGATGCCTGTTTGAGCGCTCGCCGCATGCTAAAACAGACGCTAAGCCACTTTCCCGATGCAAAACTAACACTGCTGCATGCCTGGACAGTGCCCGGTGAAGAGGCACTGGGTTCTGAGGTCACTTTTGCTCAGTGGCGTGAGCAGGAAGTGGCGCACCTGCGGGAGGCATTAAAACACCAGATTGATGAACTGGTGCGCGAGCTCGACGATGCCCCCGATATTGAGCTGGTGCTTGAACCCGGCACGCCGTGCGAGGTGACCCAGGACTATATCAGGTACCATTCGCCTGACCTGGCGGTGATGAGTAGCCGTAGCCAGCCTTTTCACTCCAGCCAGCTAACGCAAGCGCTGCTCAGCGAACCCCACTGCGATCTGATGTTATGCCGCGCCTGGTGACGTGAATAGGTACACTAGGCGCTGATATCGTCAGGAGAAGTGCAAGTGAAAGTACTGATACAGCGTGTGAGCCAGGCAAGCGTCAGTGTCGAGGGGCAAGCGGTGGGTGCTATTGAGCAAGGGTTATTGGCACTGGTGGGTGTTGAGAAGGGCGACACTGACGCCGCCGTTGAGAAAATACTTCACCGACTTTTGCACTACCGTGTCTTTAGCGACGCCGAAGGCAAAATGAACCTCAATCTTCAGCAGGTAGACGGTGGCTTGCTGCTGGTATCGCAGTTTACCCTGGCCGCTGAAACCCATAAGGGCCTGCGCCCGGGCTTTTCCAGCGCCGCTCCCCCTGCCGAAGGTGAACGGCTGTTTAATGCGCTGGTCAGCCAGGCCCAGTCGGCCTGGCCGAAGGTGGCCACCGGCCAGTTCGGCGCCGATATGCAGGTGGCGCTGGTTAACGATGGCCCGGTGACGTTCCTGCTGGAAAGCTAGCTATTTGGTTTCGCAGAGTACAAACATCCTGGCACTAAGCGTTTTCACTGGCCAACAGCTCAGCTTCCATGGCTTCCAGCGACTCTTCCGCTGCTAGCCACTGCTGCTCGGAACTGTCCAGGCGGGCCTTGATGGTGGCTTGCTGGGCCAGCGCATCGGTAAGCTCGGCCTTGCGGCTGCTGTCGGTATAAAGCTCGGGGTCGGCCAGCACAGACTCTACGTCTTCCAGTTCGGCCTGGGCTTTTTCCATGGCTTTTTCAGCCTGGTCGCGCTCTTTTTTCAGCGGACGCAGCTTTTCACGCAGCTCGGCAGCGGCCTTACGGGCTGCCTTGCGCGCGTCGCGGCTATCCCCGCTGGGTTGCTGGTTCTGACGTTCGTTTTTCTCGCTGCGCGAGTCGCGGCGGCTCTCCTCAAGGCGTGCCTTCAACCAGGCGCGATAATCCTCAAGGTCGCCATCAAACGGCTCTACACGGTTGTCCGCCACGCACCAGAACTCATCGACCGTAGCACGCAGCAGGTGGCGGTCGTGGGATACCAGAATCACCGTGCCTTCAAAACCGGCCAGCGCCTCGGTAAGCGCTTCGCGCATTTCCAGATCCAGGTGGTTGGTGGGCTCATCCAGCAGCAGCAAGTTGGGCTTTTGCCAGGCGACCAGCGCCAGTGCCAAACGCGCTTTTTCACCGCCTGAGAAAGTAGCCACTTTGCCAAAGGCGTCATCGCCTTTAAAACCAAAGCCGCCCAGAAAGTTGCGAATCTCCTGGTCGCTGGCTCTAGGTGAAAGGCGCTGGACATGCACAAAAGGGGTAGAGGTGACATCTAGCCCTTCCAACTGGTGCTGGGCAAAGTAGCCAATCGCCAAGTGCTCACCGGGAACGCGCTTGCCGTTTAGCAGCTCAAGCTCGCCGGTCAAGGACTTGATCAGCGTTGATTTACCCGCACCGTTAGGCCCCAGCAGGCCAATACGGCTGCCCGGCAGCAGCGTAATATTGACCTTGTCGAGCTGAACGGTGTCACGCTCTTTACCCTGATAGCCCAGCTGGGCCTGATCAAGTACCAGCAGCGGGTGCGAGGTTTTATCGGCGGCCGGTAGCGTGAAGTGAAAGGGCGAATCGACGTGGGCGATGGCAATATCTTCCATACGCTCCAGCATTTTTACCCGGCTTTGCGCCTGCTTCGCTTTGGTTGCCTGAGCTTTGAAGCGTGCAATAAAGCGCTCAATCTCTTCGCGGCGGGCCTGCTGCTTGGCGGCTTCGGCTTGTTGCAGGGCTAGCTTCTCGGCTCGCGTTCGCTCAAAGAGAGAGTAGTTGCCCCGATAAAGCTCAAGCGTCTGGTGGTACATGTGCACAATGTGGTCACATACTGCATCCAGAAAATCGCGGTCGTGGGAAATCAGCAGCAGGGTGCCTGGGTAGCGGCTTAGCCACTGCTCCAGCCACAGCAGCGCGTCGAGGTCCAGGTGGTTGGTGGGCTCATCCAGCAGCAATAAGTCAGAGGGCATAAACAGCGTACGCGCCAGGTTAACGCGCATTCGCCAGCCGCCTGAAAAGTCGGAAAGCGGACGGGAAAGATCTGGCTGGAAAAAGCCAAGCCCAACCAGTAACTGGGCGGCGCGAGACTCTGCACGGTAGCCATCCAGGGTTTCGATTAGCCCGTGAAGCTCGGCTTCGCGGTGCGCTTCGCCCGCCTCCTGGGCGGCGAGCAGTTCGGCTTCAGCTTGGCGCAGGGCCTTATCGCCATCCAGCACATATTCGATAATTGGCCGATCAAGCGCTTCAACTTCCTGGGCCATATGTGCGATGCGTTGCCCACCGCTCATTTCAACATCGCCCTGGTCGGGGCCTAATTCACCCAGCAGGAGCTTGAAAAGGCTCGATTTACCAGCGCCGTTTGCCCCGATAATACCCGCCTTGATACCGTCGTGCAGGGTCAAGTCGGCGTTCTCGAGTAGCGTTTGCGTGCCGCGTTGCAGGGCGACTTGGCGCAGTGCGATCATGCTCTCTCCCAATGAAAAGTGGGTAAACCAATGCTCGATTCTAACCGATTGCGCCGCCTGGAGCAGATGCCATTATGGGATTTTGCCCTCTCGTTTTATAAAGCCCCCGGCGTTGAAGACGCCTGCCTGACGCTACAGGACACATTAGGCGTCGATGTGTGCGAGCTGTTATTTCACGGCTGGCTGTTTGTGAATGGGCTTGAAGCACGCCCAGAAGCGCTGGCGCCACAGCGTGAGCGGCGTCAGCTATGGCAGCGTGAGACCACAGAAGTGCTGCGTCATTTACGCCGCACGTTAAAGCCCCAGGCACGACACAGCGCCTCTGTTTCCGCTCTGCGTAAAACGATTCAGCAGGCTGAGCTGCAGGCCGAACGTGAAAACCTTCAACGTTGGCAAAGGTGGGCGATCGAAAATTCTGACAGCGACCAGCGATTAACAAACTGCGCGTTGTTTTCGAACGATAGCGAGAAATGGCTGCAAGATAAGCTGTTTTTTGCCGAACTTGACAAAGGTTGTCAGGGTGAGCCAAGCGCGCGCGAAAGCGTGGTTAACGCTTGGCAAACCCTGGCAGCCCGGCTTGACCACTTCGAGTCACCGCGCTAGCCTGAAAATAAGCTGCTTTTGAATAATCTTTCGTTATGCGTCCGCTGACCCACAGCAATGGATAACGTTTTTGCGTGTCAGCGAATGTTAAAAAGCGAATGTAAAAAAACAAAGGCAGAATTTTTGCGCACTCGTACGGCGCGCTTACCACTGCAAGGGGAACATCGCATGAAGGCAAGCAAGTTAGTAACGACGGCTAGCGTTGGCGCACTGTTGCTGGGCATGACCGCGGCTGCCCAGGCAGACAACTGGCGCTACGCTCACGAAGAGTACGAAGGTGATGTACAGGATGTGTTCGCCTACGCATTCAAAGAGTATATCGAAGATAATTCCGACCACACCGTTCAGGTTTATCGCTTTGGCGAACTGGGCGAGTCTGACGACATCATGGAGCAGACTCAAAACGGCATTCTCCAGTTTGTTAACCAGTCACCGGGCTTTACCGGCGCGCTGATTCCAGAAGCTCAGATTTTCTTTATTCCTTACCTTCTGCCTACCGATCAAGATACGGTGCTAACGTTCTTCGACGAAAGCGAAGCGATTAACGAGATGTTCCCCGAGCTTTACGCTGAGCAGGGGCTTGAACTTCTTAAGATGTACCCAGAAGGCGAAATGGTGATTACCACCGATGAGCCGGTCAGCTCGCCCGAGGATCTGCAGAACAAGAAAATCCGTACCATGACCAACCCGCTGTTGTCAGAAACCTACAGCGCGTTTGGTGCAACACCCACTCCGCTGCCGTGGGGTGAAGTGTACGGTGGTCTGCAAACCGGGATTCTTGACGGCCAGGAAAACCCGATCTTCTGGATCGAGTCGGGCGGTCTCTATGAAGTCTCTCCGCACCTGACGTTTACCGGCCATGGCTGGTTCACCACCGCCATGATGGCGAACCAGGACTTCTATTCAGATCTTTCTGAAGAAGACCAGCAGCTGGTTCAAGATGCCTCTGAAGCTGCTTATGACCAAACCATGGAGCACATCCAGGGCTTGGCCGACGAAGCGCTGGAGAAAATCCAGGCGGCTTCTAGCGATGTGACCGTTACGCGTCTGAACGAAGAGCAGATTCAGATGTTCCGTGAACGGGCGCCACAAGTGGAAGAAGCCTTCCTCGAAATGACGGGTGAGGGTGGCGCTGAACTGCTGGAGCAGTTCAAAGCCGACCTGGAAGCCACAAACCCGTAATGTTGAGTTGCCGTTTAAGGCAGAAAGGGTGACTCATATCAGGGGCAGCCACGGCTGCCCCTTTTCTATTGTTTATCGATACCTTTAAGGGGAGCAACGTTGGTGGATAGTAGCCCCATACAAAAGGCGAAAAGCTTGAGTACCCCCTACGCTAAACGTATGTCGGTACTGCTCTCTCACCCTTCAACTTTGAACGTGGAATAACCTTGATGACTAGCATGTTATTGGCCGTTGCTAGCCATCGTCATGCCGCTAAACATGCCGTTAAAAAGGAGTCCGGCCATGACCGATGAAGAATCCGAAAAGAGCTATCATTCTGGTTTACCCGGCGTGTTGGGAGTGATCGACACTGCAATTAGCAAAATCGAGTCAGTGATATTGGCGCTAGGGGTTTTGCTAATGGCGCTGAATACGGTCACCAATGTGATTGCCCGCTTTGTATTTGGCAATAGCATCATGTTCTCCGGTGAATTAAACCGCATTTTGATCATCATGATTACGTTTGCTGGTATTGGCTATGCGGCGCGCCATGGGCGTCATATACGCATGTCGGCAATTTACGACGCTTTACCGGTGGGTGGGCGTAAAGCGTTGATGATCTGCATTTCGCTCGTCACCTCTTTCATTATGTTCTTCCTGTTTTACTACTCGATCGTTTATATCCTCGACTTGTATAGCAAAGGACGCGTGCTGCCTTCGTTAAGTTTGCCGGTCTGGATAATTTACCTATGGGTGCCGATGGGCTTTTTCATCACGGGTATTCAGTACCTGCTAACCGCCATTAAAAACCTCACGAGTCGGGATGTGTATCTCTCAACGGGTGTGGTCGATGGTTATAAAGATACCGAAACTGAAGTTTGACGCAGGGCATCGTATCCTGAGGAAAGAGCTATGACGACAATAATGATAGTCACCATGATTGCCCTGCTACTGCTGGGCTTTCCCATGATGGTGCCGCTCATTGCAGCGGCGATCATCGGTTTTTACATGATGTTTAACGGCTTCGGCCAGATGGATACGCTGATTCAGCAAATGATGGCAGGCATACGGCCAGCCTCACTGATCGCGGTACCCATGTTTATTTTAGCGGCCGATATTATGACCCGCGGCCAATCGGCTAACCGTTTGATCGCGATGGTAATGTCGTTTATCGGCCATATTAAGGGCGGGCTTGCGGTCAGTACCGCGGCCTCTTGTACGTTGTTTGGCGCTGTTTCAGGTTCAACCCAAGCAACCGTGGTCGCGGTGGGTTCGCCGTTGCGGCCCAAAATGCTTAAAGCCGGCTACTCCGACTCCTTTACGCTGGCGCTGATTATTAATGCCAGCGATATCGCTTTTTTGATTCCGCCGAGTATTGGCATGATTATCTACGGGGTCGTGTCGGGCACATCGATTGGTGAGCTGTTTATCGCCGGTATTGGCCCCGGTCTTCTGATTCTGTTGATGTTTTCAGCCTACTGTATTACCTACGCCATCGTTAAGGATGTACCGACTGAGGCGAAAGCCAACTGGAGAGAGCGTGGCGTTGCGGTTCAAAAAGCGCTCTGGCCGTTGGGTTTCCCGGTTATTATTGTCGGTGGTATTTATGGCGGTATTTTTAGCCCTACGGAGGCTGCCGCAGCGTGTGTGCTGTATGCGGTGCTGCTGGAATTTGTGGTGTTTCGGTCCCTCAAAATGGCCGATATCTACACGATTGCCAAATCTACCGGCTTGATTACCGCTGTGGTGTTTATCCTGGTAGCAGTCGGTAATAGCTTCTCCTGGATTATTTCCTTCGCTCAAATTCCCCAAACGATCCTGGAAGCCGTAGGCGTGAATGATGCCGGGCCGACCGGTGTCTTGATCGCGATTTGTATCTCCTTCTTTATCGCCTGCATGTTCGTTGACCCTATCGTGGTTATCCTCGTGCTTACGCCTATCTTTGCCCCTGCCATTGCCGCAACAGGACTCGACCCGGTACTGGTCGGCATCTTGATTACCCTGCAGGTGGCGATTGGCTCGGCCACACCACCGTTTGGCTGCGACATCTTTACCGCGATTGCGATCTTTAAGCGGCCTTACTGGGAAGTTATTAAAGGCACGCCGCCGTTTATCTTTATGCTCATTCTGGCGGCCGCGCTTCTCATCATGTTCCCGCAGATTGCGCTGTTTCTACGCGACCTGGCGTTCCGCTAGCCTTCCATTAAGGAGAACTGCATGTTTAACCGCATTTTAGTCCCAGTGGATGGCTCGAAAGGCGCCATTAAGGCGCTCGATAAAGCAGTAGGGTTACATCTGCTAACGGGCGCTGAGCTCTATTTCTTGTGCGTATTCAAGCACCACAGCCTGCTTGAGGCGTCACTTTCCATGGTACGCCCCAATCAGTTGGATATTCCCGACGATGCGTTAAAAGAGTACGCCACCGAGATCGCTATACACGCGAAAAACCATGCCATTGAGCAAGGCGCGGACAGCACGAGCGTGCGTGCTTTTGTTAAAGGAGGTCGGCCTTCACGTACCATTGCACGCTTCGCCTGGAAGCGAGAGTGCGATTTGATCGTGATTGGTGCTCAAGGCACTAACGGCGAAAAAAGCATGCTGCTGGGCAGTGTATCTCAACGGGTGGCCGGTGCGGCGCATTGTCCCACCTTGGTGGTGTAGCTTCGTTGTAGGCATCACGATTGACGTAAGCATTGCTGCACAAGGTTAAACCTCTTGGTAAAAGCGAGGTCGTAACAGGCGTAGCTACAGTCTTAACTATGGTTTTAACTACGGTTTTAACTACGGTCTTAACTACGGTCTTAACTACGGTCTTAACTACAGTCGTAACAACAGCACCCGTTTCAGGTAGATACACCCTGAAGCGGGTGTTAGGCTTTGAAGCACTTAACATCTGGCGTATTGCGCCGTCGAATAAGGTTACTTTTTTATGAAAACATTGCTCTCCTCAACGGCTCTGACAGGTCTGCTTTTAGTGGCACCGTTTGTTGCTGCGGCCCCTGAAACTGACGATCAGCGCCTTGCCTACAGCCTTGGGGTTACGCTGGGTGAAAGCATGAAAGCGGATATCGGCGACCTTGACCTGGATGCGTTTAACGACGGCATGCGCGATGTTTTCGAGGACAATGAGTTGGCGCTCGACGAAGAGCAAATGGTTGAGGCCATTATGGCCTTCCAGGAGCGCTCTTTGGAGGCGCGTGAACAGGAAGCCGCTGAGATCGGCCAGGCAAACCTCGAGGAAGGCGAAGAGTTCCTGGCAGAAAACGCCGAGCGTGAGGGCGTAGAGGTGACGAATTCTGGCCTGCAGTACGAAGTGCTTGAGTCGGGCGATGGTGCAACGCCCGGGCCTGAGGACACTGTTGAGGTGAATTACGAAGGCATGCTGCTGGATGGCACGATATTCGACAGCTCGTTTGAGCGCGGCGAGTCGGTTAGCTTCCAGGTCAATCAAGTTATTGAAGGCTGGCAGGAAGGCCTGCAGATGATGAGCGTTGGCGATAGCTGGATGCTGTATATCCCTGCTGACCTGGCTTACGGCGAAAACGGCCAAGGCCCGATTGGCCCCAATGAAATGCTCACGTTCCGGGTTGAACTGTTAGGCGTTGAATAATCCATGCCTATGGCCCTGCGGGTTGCTCACACGCTAAGTGCGTTGTTGTTGCTAAGCGGCCCGCTGGCAGCCAGTGCAATGGCTGAAACGCCTGAGCGTTTGCCCGCGCTGAATGCCATGTCAGAGCAGGCAAGCGTCGTTGGCGTTTCATCAGGCGGTTATATGGCAACCCAGCTAGCGGTTGCCTGGCCTGAGCGCTTTAGCGTGTAGGCGTGCTGGCGGCAGGGCCTTGGGGCTGTTCGCAGGGCTCCTTAAATCTTGCGCTTAATCAATGCATGCAAACCCGTGCAGGCCAGCCAGCCTTGGACAGGCTAGACGCACGTTGGGCGGGTTATGAAAGGCATGACCGGGTCGGTGCTCGTGAAGACCTGGCTCAGCTCCGTGCCTTTATCTGGTATGGCGATGCTGATGATGTCGTACAGCCCGAGCTGGCTGAGCTATTGGTCAAGCAGTGGCTGGGCTGGCTGACATCACCTGAGCAACTGCAACGGGTACGTAGTCAGGCAGCGGGGCATGGCTGGCCAGTCCAGCTACGCGAGGAGGAGGCCGTTGGTCCGCAGGAATTGGGCAACTGCCGCCAGGGCGGTGGTAGCCATGTGCTGGCCTGTGATGAAGATGTTGCGCAAGAAATGCTTGCCTGGTTATATCCCGAACGTGACGCTTCTATTTCCGCAGCTACTTCCACAACTACTTCCGCAACGGGAGAGCTGGTCGCTTTCGATCAGTCGGAGTTTGCGGTTAAAGGGCTAGCGGACACGGGGTATGTATTTATTCCCGCGGCATGTGAAGAGGGAGCATGCCCGGTCACTATTGCGCTGCACGGCTGCCAAATGAGCGCTAACGCTATTGGTGATACCTTTGTTAGCCATAGCGGTTTGAATCATTGGGCCGCCAGCCACCAGCAGATAGTGCTTTACCCACAAGCTGACAGCAGCTTGTCGAACCCGCAAGGGTGCTGGGATTGGTGGGGGTATGCAGAAAGCCTCTGGCAGAAAAATCCGCTGCACGATACCCGTGAAGGCGTCCAGGCGAGCGCGCTCATGCGTATGCTTGACCGTTTGGAAGCCGCGCCGGTTATGCCGGTTCTGTCTGACTAGTTCTGCCTGGCTAGCTCTTCTTTACCACTTCAAAGTCAAACCAGCTCCCCATATCTCCCTCCGGTGTTTCAAGAATCACGCGTGCCCGCCAGGGCGTAGCAGTTTGCACCTCTTTATCCACTTGGCCTTGACCACGAAAACGGCTTGGCGTGATGGCATCCAGCACAAAGCGCTCAATCCTCGAATCTCGATAGCGGTCAACCAAATCCACGTTGACCTGATGGGCTGGAATGCCTTGAATATCGACTTCCAACGGTAAAGCAGCGTGCGCTTCTATAGGGCCGTTGATATCAATATGAAAGGTCAACTGGCGCCCACTGCCCAGTGCGACTGAACAAGGGTGAGCATGGACATCGCAACTGGCGGCGGAAGGGAACCAGGTAACGTGGCTGTTATCGTGATATTGATGAAAAAATACGTACCATGTAGACATCGCCAGTGCTAAACCGGTGACTAAAATCAGCACCTTGAGTCCCTGTAAACCTGAAAAACCAGCAGTTTTAGGTAGTATCTTCATGGCAGAATACCGCTACGCAGGCCGTGAGGCGGGGTGTCGTTTCATGGTAACAGTAAACGTGTCGATGTCGTTGTGCTGTGATGTCGCAGTCACTAAGGAAAACCCATGGAGAGTATTACCACTGCGTTAGGGCCCCTGTTCCTACTCATTCTATTAGGAGCGGGCATGGGCTACTGGCGCTGGCCCGGTGCAGATTTTTGGCCGCAAATGGAGCGGCTAATTTACTTTGTGCTTTTCCCGGCCATGCTGGTGGGAACGCTGGCCACCGCCGATGTCAGCCAGGTACCGGTAGGGCGCTTGGCCCTGGTGCTATTAGGCGCCATTGCGTTTTTTGGGCTACTGATCTGGTGGTTTCGCCATTGGCTACAGCTAACGCCTGCAGCGTTTACCTCGGTGTTTCAAGGCGCGGTGCGCTTTAACACCTATGTAGGCGTAGCGGGGGCCGCGGCATTGCATGGCGAGTTAGGTGCAACCACGGCAGCGGTTGCCGTAGCGCTGATGGTGCCCGTGGTGAACATCATGTGTGTGGCAAGTTTTGTGGCTGCTGGCACATTAGGCAGTGCGAGCATGGGTAAAAGCGTCATGGCGCTGGTGAAAAACCCGCTGATCCTCGCCTGCCTGGCAGGCATAGGATTAAACCTGAGCGGCATTGGCCTGCCAGGGTGGAGTGAGGACACCGTCGGCCTGCTAGGGCGTGCCGCGCTACCACTAGGGCTGGTTGCCGTGGGGGTGGCACTACGCCCGGCCGCGTTGTTACGCATTGACCGTGGCCTGCTAGCGACCAACAGCGTCAAATTGTTACTAATGCCAGCGCTGGTATTGGTGCTGGCGTGGGCGCTAGGCCTGGATACCGTTAGCCGGGACGTGGCGCTGCTGTTTGCAGCACTTCCCACGGCAACCTCGGCCTATATTCTGGCCCGCCAGTTAGGCGGTGACGCTGAGCTAATGGCAGCCATTATCACCGGTCAAACGCTACTCGCCATGCTCACGCTTCCGCTCTGGTTACAGCTCTCAGGGTAAGATGTAAAAATAAATAAAAAGTATTCGCATTTGTATTGACGAGTTAAATGATAATGATTATATTGTGCTTGTAGCGTTTAATGAGTCGCTACAGACCACGACAGCGAGCCGCCAGTTTGTTGTCATGGTTTCTCCCTCTCATTGCTAGTCACGGTCTTTTGCCACTCCTTTGGAGTGGCTTTCTTTTTTGCACATTACGTAAATTATTTTTTGTAATAAGTGCAGGATGGTGAATTAAAGTAATGCCGCCAGTTGGGGCCAAGTCAAATAAAATCAATCCTGTTACAGCAGTCTTTACCCATCAATTCAACGAATTCTGGGCTGTTTTGGATGTATAACCACTACTGCTTGTTCAGTCCTCATTATCTCATCCAAGCGTTTAATTTATCGAAGAAAGCGAGACATTGGTTGAGTTGCTCTATTTCTATAAATTCGTCGGGCTTATGGGCTTGCCGAATGGAGCCAGGCCCAAGTATTACGGAAGGTATACCGCCATCAACTTCGAAAACGCCACCTTCAGAGCCATAAGACACTTTTCCTCCACGCTCGGGAAGAATGGGTTCAAGTTGTTTAAACATCTCGCTGTCAGTGGCATCGCCCATGGCAGGGTAGGCAAACAACTCTTGCCACTCAATGGCGGAATCTGATGATTGGCGCTGCATTTCGGGCAGCAGGGCCGACTCGATATCGTTGATCAGCGTTTGAATATCCGTGGCGGCCGCATCTTGATCAATGCTACGCAGCTCGAAGATAAAGCTACACATGTCGGGGGTAACGTTGGTTGCTACACCGCCTTCAATAATGGTGGTAAGGGTGGTGGCATGAGGAACGGTAAAATCGTGATCGAAGGGGCCATCCTGCTCATATCGTCGTGCTCGTTCAGCGATCATGGTGATGATACGTGAGGCATACTCGACAGCGTTGACGTGCTGGGGAGAAAACGATGAGTGCCCCCCTTCACCGCGCACCGTCACTCGCATGGCGATCTTGCCTTTCTGGCCGTTGATCAGCTTCATTTCGCTGGGCTCACCAATAATCGCCAACGCCGGTGGTACTTTCAGTTCTGATAAATAGCGTGCGATGGCGGGCGCCCCCAGGCAGCCCACTTCTTCATCGTGAGAGAAGCAGAAATAGACGGGGCGCTGTAGTTCAGCGTTGGCAAACGCCGGTGCTGCCGCCATGACGCACGCTGCAAAACCTTTCATGTCGCAGGTGCCGCGACCAAACAGGCGGCTGCCGCGCTGCTCCATTTTGAAAGGGTCACTTAGCCAACTCTTCGGGTTGGCAGGAACCACGTCGGTATGGCCAGAGAGAACGATGCCAGGTAGGTCGGCCGGGCCCAAACGAGCGACCAGGTTGGCTTTCTCACCGCTCTTATCCGGTAACACCGTCACATCCGCGCCTAGATTGGTGAAGAATTTCTCCATGTAGTCAATAAGTTCGAGGTTGGAGTACGCACTCGTTGTGTCGTAAGCGATCAGGTCGGCAAGGTGTGATATTGAAGCTGCCAACTGCGGGTGAGCGTTCGGCGTGGTACTAGCTTGCATGGTGTTAAATCCTCGGCAATAGGGGAGTCGTTGGCTCAAACCTGGGCTTTTTTAAGTTGCTGACGAATCGTTACTACCACCACAAATATCGCCAAAGACGCGAACAACCAGGTGATCGGCGATGACACCAGAATGCTGGGATCACCACGAGATAGGGCAAGGGCGCGACGCAGGTTTTCTTCCAGCATTGGGCCAAGAATGAACGCGATTAAAAAGGGCGCGGCGGGAATGGCGAACAGGAACATGAAAAAGCCAAATACGCTCATCGCCAGCAGCACGATGACGTCATACATGCTGTTGGAGATCGAAAAAATACCGAATACGCACAGGGCGAGGACAATCGGCGCCATCAAGCCAGGCGGAATACGTGAGATATGCGAGAAAAAGCGCATCGTTGCCTTGCCGGCCCCAAACAGCAAAATGGATGAGAACAGCATGCCAATAAACAGCATGTAAACTTCATGAAGGTTGTTCTCAAACAGCATGGGGCCTGGCGACATACCGTGAATCATAAAAGCGCCCAGCATTACGCCTGTAATCACGTCACCCGGTACGCCTAGTGCTAGCAATGGAATCATGGTGGAGCCACAGCAGCCATTATTGGCAGACTCTGATGCCGCGATGCCTTCCAGCTCGCCTTTACCAAAGTTTTCGCGGTTCTTTGAACTACGCTGTGCTTCGCCGTAGGAGGAGAAGGCCGCCGCCGAAGGGCCAATGCCGGGAATGGCCCCCATCACAACCCCAATCATGCTGCCTTTGAGCATTGCTTTTAAGGAACGGCGCAGCTCATTGCGTGTTACGCGGTTATCGCCCAGCTGCATGGGCTTATGGTTTTGGTTGTGACGAAACACAATAATCTTAAGAAGCTCGGGAATCGCAAACAGGCCAATCAGCACGGGTGCCACGGCCAAGCCGCTCTGCATATCCACTGTCAGGTCAAAGCGGAACGAGCCGTACATATCTTCACCCACGGTGGCCAACAAAAGCCCCAGGCATGCAGAAACCAGCCCAAGCAGTAGCGAGCGCCCGGATACGCCCGCCACGGTAGTGAGCGCAAAAATCATCAGCATGAAATATTCGGGAGGACCGATACGCAGTGCGAGAAGTGCCAGTGGCGCGGCGATAAAAAACAGTGAGAGATTGGAAATAAAATCCCCGGTACATGAGGAGTAGAGCGCCATGTTAAGGGCTTTGCCCGCCTTTCCCTGTTGGGCCAGAGGGTAGCCATCAAGGGTGGTGCAGGCGGCTGAAGCAGTACCTGGGGTTTTGATCAATATCGCCGATACCGAGCCGCCATAGGTCGAGCCTTTATAAAGCGCGACAAGCAGCAAAATACTCGGGATAGGCTGCATGTAAAAGGTGAAGGGCAGCGCCAGCGTAACGGCCATGGTGCCGGTCATGCCGGGAATCGCGCCAATAATCACTCCACCCCAGATACCGGCGGCCATGATCAGGAAATTCTCAAAGGTGGCCACCGCCTGAAAGGCAACCAGCAGATCGTTGAGCATAGTGGTCAGTCCTGTACGCGACAGTTAAATTCCGAGAACCCTGAAAAGGCTACCAACCGGGAAACGCGTATTGAGAGCGCTGGAGAAAAACAGGTAGAGAAGCATTGGAAGTATGATGGCTACGATGGTTGCCACTATTTTGTGGCGCCAATAACCCGTCAGTACCAGCATCGCCATTAACAGCAGGATGCTCGATAACAAGAACCCTAATAGCGTCACCGCGCCGATAAAGAGCGCAAAGGCCAGTACTGTCCAACCGAAGCGAGTGAGCAACGTGACAAGAGGTGTACCGCCGCGAAGGGCGCTGGCATCTTCAGGGTCAGCGAGTGCTTCGGTTTTACGGGAAAACGATAGCCCGACAAGCAGCACTCCCAGCGCCATGCCCAGCATGGAAACCGTTCGTGGCCACATATCAGGCGGTGGTGCAAACCCCGGAATAAAGCGTGGGCGGGGCACATAGGCGGGGATCAGTAAAAAAAGCACGATCCCGAACAGCACTGTAATAACCAAGCCGCGTGTTATACCCATGACCCCTCCAGCGATGAAGTGATATATACCGTCGTTACGCGATGTTTAGCGTGTATTTATTCCAGATAGCCAAACTGTTCAGCCAAGGAGCGATAGAACTCGTATTGCTCTTCTGCATACGTCTCCATATCGACACTGCCGATGGTAGAAATCGAGCCACGGCCTTCGGCACGGCTGAGCCACGTCTCATCTTCGGCAACCTGCTCCATTACCTGGCTCCAGGTATCCATCACTTCTTCGGGCAGGTCAGGCGGGCCGTACAAAGCGCTCCAGCCAATAACCTGGCCTGCCAGCTCATAGCCCAGCTCTTCAGCGGTGGGCACTTCCGGTAATGCTTCCATACGCTCGGGTGAGAACACCATTAACGGGCGCATATCGCCACTCTCGATATGCGGCATCAGTGACGCTGCCGCGATGGCGAGAAAATCAACGTGCCCACCTAGCAGGGCCGTTGCCAGCTCGCCGCCGCCCCGATAAGGAATCAATGTTGCCGCCGTCAATGGGTCCATTCCCGCATCAGCAAGCAGTGATTGCACCGTAAAACCATCAATGGCGGTGGCGCCAGAAGCGGCGTAGCTCATTGCTCCAGGGTTGTTTTCGATGCCTTCCAGCAGATCCTCAACGTTTTCGTAGGGGGAGTCATCGGCCACGGCCAGAATCATGGGAGTGGCTTCAAGTGGGCTGATAAACGTGTACTCATCCCAGTCAACACTGCTGTTTTCATTGACCGCCGGTGACAGCGCCATGCCGACGCGGGCCAACAGCAGGGTGTAACCATCGGCCTCGGCCTGTGTCACATCGCGAGCGCCGGTCATTCCACCGGCGCCGGCCTGATTGACGACGGTGACAGGCTGGCCTAGATATTCGCGCGCAGACTCCGCCAAGGCCCGGCCCGCAAGGTCAGAAGCGCCGCCCGGGCCATAAGGAACAACGAGCGTGACGGGTTCGGAAGGATAGCTTTGAGCATAGGCGGTGGACGCAGCGAGAAGCGTTGCCGCCGTTAAGCTTAGGGTGAGTTTCATACTTATCTCCGCAGCAGTTGTTAGAAGTTTTATTAAACGGCGTTGCCAGCAGCAGTTTTAAACCCAGCTTATTCAACATAGACAAGTATGAAATTTGTTTCAATGATTCTATTTAGTATGCATTAATGTTCTAGTGGTGGGCCAAAATTGCAAGCTTATGGTTTATAAAGTTCGTTTTTATCTGTTAATGATTTAGCGAAGGTTTTTAGAGTGAGTTCAAGATAATGAAAATAAAAGAGATTGAAGCATTTGATGCATTTATGAAGCACGGCACCACCAAGGCGGCTGCAGAGATGTTGGGCATTAGCCAGTCAATGGTGAGTCGATTACTTACTGGGCTTGAGGAAGCGTTGGGTTT
>NZ_JBQSVC010000003.1:0-186671 GCF_052376035.1 Halomonas sp. AOP7-E1-9 | reverse complement strand
CGATGGTATGCGTAGCCTGCATAGAGCGTTGCTTGCGAGCCAACTTTTCGTACAAAGCCTAGACATGTATCCTCCGGTTATCTCAATCACGCGCACTCGGTTCAGGTCGCGTCGCGAGCCAGCAGGCGATGCACGCCAGCAGCGCAACGATAGCCCAGCGTAACCAGCCCTCGCCTAAATGCCAGAGCAGGATCATTGCGCTGGCAAAAATACTGCTTACCGCGATGTATTTAGCGCGTCTGGAAATAGCGCGCTCACGCTCCCAGTTTTTAATCAAAGGCCCAACATAACGCCGCGAACGGATCCACGCTTCAAAGCGTGGTGAGCCTTTGGAAGCGCAGTAAACGGCTCCCAGCATAAACTCGGTCGTGGGCAGCAAGGGCAGGAAGATACCGAGAACACCAATCCCAAAACTCAGCGCAGCAAGGCCTACCCATAAGGCGCGTACTAGCGTTAGGGGCTCTTTTGATGGGCGCTTTGGCGGTGAGCTTACGGGTGGTTTCTCGTTCATTTATCCAGTTTCTCATGGATAACAGGGCTTGGCGATGCGCCAGGTCAGGCGATGACCCACTAATAGGTGGATACGCTAAGCATACTACGCCGTATTAAGAACGGGTTAACGCTCTTCAAGCGCGCATTAACGCATTAGTGCCAGTAGCGGGGTAGAGGTCGTCTGGCTCGTGAGTGCATGGAGTTCTGCCTCGTACACATCAGCAATGCTGGCGGGTACGAGAACGTCATGTGGTTTACCATGCGCTATACGCTGCCCCTTTTGCAGTAACCAAACGTAGTCGGCGTAAGTGCCGGCCAGGTTCAGGTCATGTAGGACGCATACGATGGCCATATGATGCCGTGTGGCCCAGGTGCGTAGTTGACGCATTAGCCGCTGCTGCTGGCCGATATCCAAGGCGCTGGTGGGTTCATCCAGCAGAAGTAGGCCGCCATCCTTGGCTGCGTCTGAGCGCCGCGAGAGCAGTTGGCAGGCGCCGCGGGCGATCATCACTCGCTGGCGCTCGCCGCCCGAAAGCGAGAGTACGCTGCGCTTGGCGAGCGGGACGAGGTCCAGGTCATCGAGCAGCTCGGCGATGAGTGCTTTATCGGGGTTGCTCCCTAGACACACCAATTCTTCCACTCGCCAATCGAAGCCGACAGGCTCCTGCTGAGCGACAAGCGCACGTCGGCTGGCGAGCGCGGTGATCTCCCACTCATCAAGCAAGCGACCATCCAGCTGTACGGTGCCCTGTTCGCAGCGGCGATAGCCTGACAGCATGCTGAGCAGCGTGCTCTTGCCTGCGCCATTCGGCCCTACAATCGCGAGCAGTTCGCCTGGATGGATCTCACCATTCATAGGTGCTAGTGCGGGAATTGAGGTTAGCCCCGCTTGATGCAGGGTCAGCATGACGGGCTCCGGCGCATAAGCAGATACAGAAAGTAGGGCCCGCCCAAAAGGCTCGTTAGCAGCCCGACCGGGATCTCGGCAGGAGAGGCTATCGTGCGCGCCAGGGTATCGGCGACCACTAATAACAAAGCACCGCCCAGCATTGAGGCAGGCAGGAGTAACCTGTGTCCGGGCCCTAGCCAAAGCCGTAGGCAGTGGGGAACCAGCAGGCCAAGAAAGCCAATGACACCGGTGAGGGCTACGCACAGCCCGACGCCAAGTGAGGTGGCCACGACAATACGGCGTTTGAGGCGGTTGGCGTCCAGTCCCGCCGCATGGGCCGTGGTTTCGCCTAGTTGAAGCAGGTCAAGCTCGCTGGCGCTGCGCATTAGCATCCACAGTGCCAGGCTAATCAGTACCAGGGCGATAGCGGTGGTTCGCCATAAGGCATGGGTTAGCGTGCCCATACCCCACAGGCTCAGTTGGCGCAGCTGTTCATCGCTGGCGATAAACGCAAGGACGCCACCCGCAGCGCCGGCCAGAGTGTTAATCGCCAGGCCCGCTAGCAGCAGGGTCATAACGGCGGCACTCCCACCCTGACGTTTGGCCAAGCCAAACACGATGACACATACGCTCAGCGCGCCCAAAAAGCCAGCAGCAAACTGGCCGTAAAGGCTGTTGACGGCGCTATCCTGAAAAATAACGATCCATAGCGCCACAAATAGCCCGGCACCGCTGGCAAGGCCGAGCAGCGTTGGGTCGGCCAAGGGATTGCGAAATAGCCCCTGCATGGCAGCGCCGCTGCCTGCGAGCATGGCGCCTACGGCAACCCCCAGCAGCAAGCGCGGTAAGCGCAGCTGCCACCAAACCTGCGTGCTAAGCGTATCGGCATTGCCGCTTAGCAGTGCCCATGGGGAGAGCCCTAATGCCCCTGACGCTGCGCCCCATGCCAAGGCAAGTAACAGCGTAAGCGTTAAACCGATAAGGACTCGTGGAGCGCGCCCCATCGGTCGCATCGTACGCTGACGATAAGCCGTTAAGCTGACCATTACGGCGCAGCCAGTGCAGTGGGCGAGGCGTTGAGCAGCGCTTCAACATCCTGGCGTAAGGCTAACAGCTGGTCGGGCGCACGTGGCCCAAAGCCCAGCAGTGCCTGATCATCGATAACGATTACCCGCTGCGCTTGGCCTGCTGGAGTAAGTGCCATACCGGGTAATTGCCACAAGGCTTCTGGGCCACCCATAGCGTCTAAACCGCGCGCTGACATAATGATCAGCTCAGGTGCCACGCGCACCAACGCCTCGGCGCCAACACTGTGGTAGCCCTCCATCGCTGCAAAGGCGTTTTCCAGCCCGACGGCTTCAAGTGCCGTATGCGCCGAGGTTTGGCTTCCGGCAGCGCGCGGCGTTAAGCCACTATGCTGGAGAATAAACATCGCCCGGGTTGAAGGTAAGGGGGGCAAATCAGCCAGGTATTCAAGCTTGTCAGTCAAGGTTTGCGCTAAAGCGTTGGCTTGTTCATGCCGGTCAGTGTAGCTACCCACCGCGCGAACCTTTTCAGCAATGGCCGCTAGCGTCGCGGGTGCGCTAACCACATCCAGCGTAACGCCGACAGCGTCCAGCTGTTCAAGCACTTCTTTAGGGCCGGCATGCTGATTGGCAAGGATACGGTCAGGCTGAACCGACAGTACGCTTTCGGCCGAGAGCTGGCGTAAATAACCCACAGAGGGCAGCGCTGTCAGGGTCTCAGGATAGAGAACCGTATCGTCGCGGGCGACCAGATTGATGTCAGCCTTCAAGGCTGAAAGCGTTTCAGCAATATCGCCACCCAGCACAACCCAGCGTTCGCTGGCGCTCGTTTCCAGGCTGAAAAATAGCGCAAGCAAAACGCCGGAGAGCAGTCGAACAGGCTGCTTCATGCCACGGCCTCACGCTGATTAAGCTCATTCAATAACTGTCGCCAGGCGCTGGATTCGGGATTGCCCTCGCGGCGCTCGGCATATATTTGCAGGACTAATGCGCCTTGTGCGTCAAACGCTTCAATGCTGGTGACGCCTCCGTCACGATTGGGTTTAGACACTTGCCACACCTGATCAATGGCGGTGTCGTCCAAGTGTAGGGTAAAGCTATCGCCAAACAGATTCAGCCAACCCCGTGCGCGCTGGGGCGTGGGCAGCGTCCCCGTACGGATTTGCACGCAGCCGGGACTGGCGACAAACAGCATGAGCGGCAAGGCGTATTGGCTTGCCTGATGAAACAGGTTTTCCAGTATGTTAGCCGGTAGCGCCCGGGTGTAGTGGCCCTCCATCAGCTGGTTGGCCTCAATACGCTCCAGACGATGGCGCTGCAGCAGAGCGAAGAATTGATGCACGTCCTGCATCGCTCCCCATTCGCCCGCAAGGTCGGGGGCGTTGGGAAGCGGGCGTTTAAGGCGTGGTGCACTCTGGGTGAACGCCGGAGTGTCCTGGGTGCCGAGTGCTGCTAACGCGTCCCAGGCGCTGGGAAGCGGTGTTTCCAGCGCAAAGCATTTGTGCACGGCGCAGCCATGCTGGTTAAATATTTGCAGGCTCCAGCGCCACTCCTTTGAGCCATCTTGTGAAGGCATGGCATCACGAATCAAGCACACCCAGTGCCAGTGGGAATACAGCAAGCGAAGATCCAAACCGCCGGGGTCGAGCAGTAGTCCCGTTTGGGCCCCGCCGCGCAGTTCAGGATAGTCCCCGGTTTGTTCAAGGACGGCCAGGCGCGAGCGGGTCAGTGATTTTACGCGGCCAAGCGTGGGTAGATAGCTTGCGATCTCACTGGGTGGCAGGGGCAGTGTCCATATACCACGCCCCAGGCGAGCCGCCTGTAACTCGCCTTCGCTAATGGCCAAGCGCTCGGCAATATCAATAGCGGGCAGGCGCGGCTGTGCTTCACGCGCAGCATCAAAGGCTTCCAGAATAGCGATTTGTTGGGATTGCGTCATGAGCTCACCTTCATCGGGTGCATGGTGTGGCATTACCACTGCCAGTTGAGGGTGGCGAACAGGCTGCGCCCATCGCCTAAGCTGCCATCGGGGCGGTACCACACTTTATCGCCCAGGTTGGCCAGGCGTAGCGAGGTATCAATGGCGGGGGTAAGGCGCCAGGCCAGGTGTACATCGTGTAGCCCGTAGCCTGGCAAGCGCTCGTCATCGCCCTGTTTGTCGAAATCACGGGCAAACCGACCTTGCCAGCCCAGGCGCACATTACCGTTGTACAGTGCAATATCACTGCCTAAGGTCGCTTCCAGCGGTGTTTGATTGCCTAGCGGCGCGCCGGTGTCGCGGTCTTTGCCGGAGACTTCGGAAAGGCCTGCAAAACTGGTAAGGAAAGAAAAAGCGCTGGGCTGCCAGAAAACGCGGGCATCATAGCCCCACAGCTGGGCGCGCTGAACGTTCACGGCTTGAGTGGTGCCTGCCATAATATCGACCTGAGTATCGATAAAGTCATTGGCACGGGTATCAAAGTAGCTGGCACGCACTTGCCAATCTCCCTGATGCCAAACCACGCCGCTCTCCCAGGTATGACTGGTTTCAGGGACAAGGTCCGGGTTGGGTATCCAGTAGTTGTCGGGCGTACAGAAGAACGGCCCGGCACAGAACCCCGCAAAGTGGCGTTCATTAGCATATAGCTCAGAAAGACTCGGAGCGCGGAAAGCCTCGGCGTATCCGGTAAATAGCATCAATGCGTCGTCGGGCCGCCAGGCAACGCGAAAACGTGGGGAAATCTGATCATGTACGCTGTTGGCCTCGCCCTGGCCGGTGGCATCGTAGCGGTCATAGCGGGCGCCTAATCCAATGTCGAACGCTCCCGCGCCGCCCTCCGTCAGGTAACGGCCAGCGGTGAGCGTTGTATCCAGGTAGGCTGCTTGCGTATCAATATCGGCACGTGGGAAACCATTCGCATCGCCTTCAGGACGTTGGCGGGCCTGCTCCAGTTCAGCACCAAATACCAGCGTTTGAGAAAGCCAGCCATGCTCCATTCGGTGATAGCCGTCGCTTTGCAGCCCCGCACGCTCCAGAGTGCGGCTGGCCCTTGGCTCATCAATATCTTGCTGGCTAAAGGTGAGTCGTGAGGTGATCTCGGTAGCCGCACCTGGCTGCCAACGGTGGCCGAGCTGCACATTGTTGCTCTGAACGTCGCGGTCGCGCAGCGGGTTGCTGGCATCTGTAGAACGCTGTTGCGGATTAGCGGGTTGGGTGGTGTGCTCGTCGTAATGTTGCCAGCTAACAAACACCCGCTGGTCGTCATCCGGCTGCCAGCCACCTTTTAGTAACAGGCTGTTGAGCGAGGCATCTTCATCGGCCATCTCGCCACCGGCGCGACGAATATCACCGGACTTGCTACGGCCTATTGAGAGAAGACCATCGACGCGGCCACTTGATGTATCACGACGACCAAAAGCGGTAAGGCTGCCACGTAACTCGTCACTGGCGCTTGCGCCACCGACAGAAAGCCGTACACCGCTTTCCTCGTCGGGCGCAAGCAGGTCATCGGCATCTACGCTGTTAAAACTAACCACACCGCCCATCGCGTTACTACCGTAAAGGCTAGAGAGCGCTCCGCGGGCAATCTGGACATTTTGAATCAAGGCGGGATCAAGGAAAAAGTTACCGATATGACCCGTGGAAATATCTTGCCGAACACCATCCAGGCGGACCAGTACGCCCTCACGGCCAAAGCCACGCAGGCTCAGCGTTTGGCCGTTGCGGCGCCCTTGTCCTGCAACGTGTAGGCCAGGCTGACGGCTAAGTACGTCTTCCACTCGGCTCGCGGTGGCCAACACTGCATCATCACGCTCAATAATATCGATGATGAGTGGGGCACGGGAAAGATCCGTGGGCACTCGTGTACCGGTGACAGTGACAGGATCAAAGGAGTGAGGCTCAATCTCTGGTTGCGCCAAGGCAGGTGCTACCAATAGAGGGCAAAACGTAAGATAAAGCGGGCAAAGCGAGTAAGCGCGTTTCATGGGCCAGACCATTCCAACAATAAGAAGGTAATAGGTGCTGGCTGGGTGCGTCGGCTACCTGGCTGGCATTAAGCTTGGGACGTACTAATAGCAAATGCTAAGGGGGCGTAACGGTCAGTTGTTAAGCCGTTAAAATAAGCTTTCCGCTTTTGGTAAAACGTAGCAGATAGCGCCGGTTTTCGTGATGAATCACCAACTGGCCTTCTGACCCCAGTAACTCTCGACTTTCCACTTCACGTGGTGGCGGTGTTTTCTCCCGCGAGGTGCTTTTTTCCATGCTGCACATGAGATGAAATTCCCTATGCTAATGATAGTTATTATCGATAAGATATCAGCCTGTTTGCGTTAACTCAAGCATCAACTATGGGTTGGCTAAGGCCAAACCAGGGCAGGCAGAGATCAAAATGGGAATCGTGAGGAGAGGATGTGAGCGAGCCGTTACGACATAATGCGCCCACAATAGGCGATCAATAGCATCAGGGCAGTTCCGTTAATAGCTGGCTCCCCCTGCTACGAATAATATCTGATAGTCGTAATAATGGGTGTGAGCCAGCTATTGAGACCCGTTTGCCAAGCAGCCGTTAACCCGCTTTTTTGTTAACGTTGGCTTCTGCCAGTTTGCTTAGCTTGTCGTCTGTCGATTTCTCTTCTTTAAGTGTTTCGGCCAGGATTTTTTTAGCGTCTGTATAGCCTAACTGCTCGGCAAGGGCGCAAAGAGTGCCGTATGTCGCAATCTCGTAGTGCTCTACTTTTTGCGCTGCGCCAATTAAGCCTGCATCTCGTACAGGGCCTTTCTCGGTGGCTTCAATGAGTTCCTGGCCTTCTTCAATCAAGCCTTCCATCGCGTGGCACTTGATTCGCTTGATACGGATATCCGGCAGGCTATCCGCGACTTTCTCAAGCCGCTCCAACTGGCCTTGGGTTTCTTCAAGGTGGTGTTTGAAAGCGTCGGCTAATTGAGGGTCGTCAGCTGCGCGGGCCATCTTGGGCAGCGCCTTAGTTATCTGCTTTTCAGCACTGTTCGTATCGGAAAGCAGATGAATGAAAAGTTCCTTGGCATTTTTAATAACCATCAGTCGGCTCCTTCTCGGTTAATAAAGCATTATCCGTAATGAAAGACGGAAGCCATTTAAAGCTAGCAGGGATTTAGGCACTCAAGTGTTTATAAAAGTTAAGCTTTAAATTGAAAATTAGTTGGCGCGTGGTTAAATTTTTTATTTTAGAAAGTAGTATTAATCTACGTTAAAAGTTTAAAGCTCTCATACTATGGATGGGCTACAACCCTTCTGTCATCAGTTGGACAGCAATCGTCAACATCATCATCGCAACCCCAATATCGATTAGCCGCCAGGTAAAGGGGCGTGATAGCCAAGGCGCCAGCCAGGCAGCGCCTAGTGCCAAGGCAGTAAACCAGAGTGCTGAGCCACTGGCAGCCCCCATGGCATAGGCGCCGGGAATAGGTTGCTGAGCACCGAGTGAGCCGATCAGCAATACGGTATCAATATAAACATGCGGGTTGAGCAGCGTTACCGCGAGTGTCGCCAGTATGACCGCAGCAAGAGAGCGTGGGGGCGTACCGCCTGCCTCAAGTCCGTTAGGGCGCCAGGCACGGCGTAGTGCCTGACTTGCGTACCAAAGCAGAAATGCAGTCCCGCCCCAGCGAGCAATGGCCAATAAAAGGGGATTTTGAGCCAGCAGATTCGCCAAACCAAACACGCCTGCGGTCACCAGCACGGCATCGCAAACAATGCATAGTAGAGCGACCGGAATATGGTGTTCGCGGCGCAGGCTTTGCGAAAGCACAAACGCATTTTGAGCGCCAATCGCCATGATTAACCCCATCCCAACCAGCAGGCCATTGCTGTAACTCTGCCACATGCTCTCTTTCCTGTTATGAAGTGCGTTATGAATACTGCAGTGAATATCGCTGGTCAGTGTGCGGAGATTACCTGTATAAGAAAAACGAATAATGCTGATGTCTCATTAGGAAAAGTGATTGCTGGATTACAAATTATTGGCGGCGTTGGCCGCCGTCATAGAGCAGGGTGGTTTTGAGCGAGGCGCGCAGGTGCTGGGGTTATCGCAGTCAGCTATCTCCCAGCGGATCAAGCTGCTTGAAGCGCGTATTGGTCAGCCCGTTCTGGTGCGTGCCACACCGCCTGCGCCCACCGAGGTAGGACGCCAACTGCTTAACCATGTGCAGCAGGTGCGCTTACTTGAACGCGACTTAAAGGGTCAGGTGCCGGTATTAAGCGAGGCCGTACCGGAACGCCTGCGCCTGGCGATTAACGCCGATAGCCTGGCGACGTGGTGGGCATCAGCGGTAGGGGATTTCTGTACCAACCAGAACGTATTGCTGGAACTGGTAGTGGAGGACCAAGAGGTAGGACTAAAGCGCATGCGTGCTGGTGAAGTAGCAGGATGTGTCTGTGCTGCCGAACGCCCGGTTGCGGGTGCCAACAGCGTAGCGTTAGGTGCCATGCCTTATCTTGCCGTGGCAAGCCCGGCCTTTGTCCACCGCTACTTGGCAGAAGGCATCAATGCCCAGGTGTTGGCCCGTGCACCGGCAATCGTGTTTGGAACCGATGATCAGTTACAGCATCGGTTTTTGGCGGAACTTGGCGTAACGGGAGGGTTTGATTACCACCTATGCCCCTCTTCCGAAGGCTTTGTACGGCTAATGGAGAGCGGGCTTGGCTGGGGGATGGTGCCAGAGCTTCAAGTGCGAGATGAATTGATTAAAGGCACGCTGGTGGAACTGATGCCGGGGCGTGCTATTGATGTGCCTCTTTACTGGCACTATTGGCGCAGCGGAGGCCGCCTGCTAACTGAGTTAACGCAGCACCTTTGTCGTGAAGCAAAAGGGGCATTGGTGCTGCTTTAACGGTCATTGCCGCTGTCAAACGACTGTCATCATTTTTCGTTAGGGTACTTCCTTTTGATGACGGTGCTAACTCTATGCCCATTCCTGCGCTTGCTATTGAAGGTTTGCAGAAATCGTTTGGTGATAAAAAAGCGCTGGATGGTATCGACCTTCACCTATCGAGCGGCAAAGTGCTGGCCCTGCTAGGCCCCTCCGGCTGTGGTAAAACGACATTACTGCGCTGTATCGCTGGGCTAACCGGCATCGATAGCGGGCATATTTCCCTGAATGGGCAGCTTGTGGCTCAGCCTCAGCGTCATTTGAGCCCCAACGATCGAAAGCTCGGCATGGTCTTTCAGGATTATGCACTTTGGCCGCATATGAGCGTGGCGCAAAACGTAGCGTTTCCTCTGGAAATGCAAGGCGTTAACCCCAAAGCGCGCGAAGAACAGGTAGCCTGGGCGCTGTCGCTGGTCGGCCTTGGCGACTATGCCGACCGCCAGCCGGGGTCGCTCTCCGGCGGGCAGCAGCAGCGCGTTGCGCTGGCACGCGCCATCGTGGCCAAGCCCAGGCTTTTGCTAATGGATGAGCCGCTCTCCAATCTGGATAAAGGGCTTCGCGACAATCTGGCACTGGAAATCCGAGCCCTGATTGAAGAGCTCGCCCTGACGGCCGTTTTTGTCACCCACGATCAGCATGAAGCCTTTTCTCTGGCTGATGAGGTGGCAGTGTTGCAAGCGGGGCGTTTGCAACAGGTGGCCTCCCCGGAAGCGCTTTATCAAGCGCCCGCTACTCCCTCGATTGCCGCGTTTATCGATGCCGGTGCGGTGCTTGATGGACACTTCGATGCAGATGGCTTTCATGTTGCTGGCCAAACGTTACGCGTCATGGCTCACCGTGATTACACCGGCCCGGCACGCCTTCTGCTACCTCGCCGGGCACTTACACTGACGTCGCCAACTCAGGCTGACGTGATTGCCAAGGTAAAAGGTCGGCTGTTTCAGGGCGACCACACCGCACTAACGCTGTCGCTTAATCAACATACCCATATAAAACTGCGTGTGCATGACACGCTGGTGCCACCGGAATCCGTTGGCCTGACGGTAGACGTCGCATCACTACGCGCTTGGCTACCCACTGGCGAGGCGCTTTCCTGTTCCCCTCTGCATGCTGCGGAGCTTTGCTAACACATTTATCCCACTATAAGGAATGTCGCATGCTTTCTCGATTGCTTTCCCGCTCTGCGCTGGTGTCGCTTACGGGCGCCGCAATTTTTAGTCTGGGTAGTCAAGCTCATGCTCAGGCGTTGACGGTCTACTCGGCAGGGCCGAACTCGCTGATTGAGCGTCTGGCGGCCGATTTTACCGAGCAAACCAATATCGATGTGAATGTGTTTCAAAGTACGACAGGCCAGGTAATGGCCCGGTTGGAAGCCGAGCGTGCCAATCCGTTGGCAGATGTCGTCATTTCTGCCTCTTGGGATAGCGCTACGTCGCTTTCGGAAGATGGTCTCTTGCACGCTTATCGATCTTCTAATGCGGCCACTGTGCCTGATTTCCTGCAGGCGGATGACTACGTCGCCCAAGGCGTTTCGGCGCTGTCGCTGGTCTGGAACCAAAATAGTGATACGCCGCCACCCAGCGACTGGTCTGATCTGGCTGACCCGGTTTACGCCGACCAGGTAACTATGCCTGATCCCGCTCAGTCGGGGGCCGCTTTTGAGCTGGTGGCCGGCCTTTTGACGGCGACGGGAGAAGACGCAACGTGGTCGTTGCTGGAAGCACTGATGGACAACGGTATGGTGGTGCCCGGGCCTAATGCACGCGCGCTTAATCCCGTATTGCAGGGCGCCAAGTCTGTTGTGTTTGGCGCCGTCGACTATATTGCGCTTACCCAACAGGAAAGCGGTGAGGCGATTGAGGTCATTTTCCCCGAAAGTGGTACGGTTATCGCGCCGCGCCCGATGATGATTCTCGAGTCCAGCGCTATGCAACATGAGGCCGAGCAGTTCATCGATTTTATGCTCTCTGATCAAGGCCAGCAGCGGGTTGCTGAAAGCTACCTGATGCCAGCACGTAGCGATATCGAAGCACAGCGCCCGACGCTGAATGAGCTGACGCTGATTGATATCGATAGCGAAGCAATGAACGAGCAGCGTGACGTCATTCTGGAACGCTTTCGTGGGCTGACGGGCGGGTGATGAAATCGATCAAAGCCCTCAACCTGCCCCGTTTGGACGGGGCAGGCATCGTGCTGTTGCTCACGGTGCTGATACTGCTTTTATTGGTGGGCTTGCCGCTACTGTATATCGTTTTGCAGGCCATTTTTCCGCTATGGTCGCGCGGCGATCTCTCTGGTGCTTTTACACTGTTCATGCCAACGCTTGTCGACCCTGCACTGCTTAAACTGCTGGGCAATACGCTGCGTCTGGGCCTTGCCGTGGTCTTGGCCTGTGCCGTGCTGGCCATACCGCTTGGCGCGCTGCGGGCGCTTACCTGTGTGCCGGGCGGCGCTATTTGGGATCTGATTTTTCTGATTCCGTTTATGATTCCACCGTATATCGCGGCGCTCTCCTGGATGTTGACGCTTCAGCCGCGCGGCTATGCGCAGCAGTTAATGGGTATCGAAGCGAGCCATTTTCTGTTCTCTTTCTACGGCATTGTGTTCGTGATGGTGCTGAACGTCTTTCCCGTGGTCTATTTTGCCGTTTCGCGCACCATGATGAGTGTGGGTGGACGCTACGCGTCGGCCGCCCGCGTTTGTGGGGCAGGCAAATGGCAGGCGCTGTGGCGCGTCACGCTGCCACTCTCGACGCCCGGTATTGCGGCCAGCCTACTGCTGGTTTTTGCACTCACGATTGAGGAGTTTGGCACGCCAGCCACGCTGGGCGCTCAGGCGGGCTATCACGTTTTGGTGACCGGGATTCATCAGCGCTTTTCCGACTGGCCAATCGATATCCCCGGCGCTGCCGTGCTGTCACTGTTGCTTGTGATGCTGGCGATGGCCGCCTTCTACGTCCAGCACTGGCTGGTAACGCGGCGTTCGTTTATCAGCCAGACCGGCAAGCCAGCGACGGGGGAGCGCGCCGAGCTTGGAAAATGGAAGTGGCCGACCTTAGTGCTTTTTTCAGCCGTGGCGTTTATCTCGGTTGCCGTTCCCCTGCTGGCCGTATTGGCGACAGCACTGACGGGAACGCTGTCGGGCGGACTTACGCTGGATAACCTGTCGCTACGCCACTTCGAGGCGCTGTTTGCCAATCGTGGCGGTGCCATGCAGGCATTGGGAACGAGCCTGAGCCTGGCCGTTGGTGCCGCCTTGCTCACAGGTGTGTTGGGAGCCCTGGTTGGCTATATGGTGGTGCGTGCTCAAGTACGTGGCAAAGGGATGCTCGATTTACTGTCGCTGCTGCCCAACACCCTGCCTGGGGTCGTTGTGGCGGTAGGTTTGATTCTGGCGTGGAACCAGAGCCATTGGCCCATTCAGGTGTACAACACCGGGGCGATGCTGCTGCTGGCGTATGCGTGCCTGCTGCTTCCTTACCCTGTGCGCTATGCCAGTGCGGCTTTACGGCAGATGGGTGAGAGCCTGGAGGCGGCTGCCAGAGTGTGCGGGGCCGGATTTGTCGCGACGTTTCGGCGTATCTTGCTGCCGGCGCTGGCGCCGAGTCTTCTGGTATCCATGCTGCTGGTGTTTGCCATTGCTTCCAGAGAGCTGGTGGCATCACTGATGGTGGCGCCGGCAGGCATGAGCACCGTATCGACATTCGTATTTGGGCAATTCGAGCAGGGCTCGCCGGGAGTGGGAATGGCGATGAGCGCCGTAGCGATTTTTACCACCACGGCGCTATTGGTCGGGTTAACGGCCTTCAGCCGCAAACGGTTGCCCATCGCCAGCTAGATACGCCTTTAAAAAACGGCGCGCACAGCAAGGTACAGCACCGAAGGGGCTAGCAGTGCGCCCAGCCCGGTGTAGAACGTCGCTGTCATGGCACCATAAGGCACCAGTTTCGGGTCGGTGGCAGCTAAACCCGCTGCTACACCGCTAGTGGTGCCCATCAAGCCACCAAAGATCATCGCAGAGCGCGGGTTGTCCAGACCGATATGGCGGGCAGCGATGGGGGTCAGCACCATAACCAGAATCGATTTGAAAAGGCCTGCTGCAATCGAAAGCGCAATAATGTCGGAAGAGGCGCCAATGGAGGCGCCGGCAATGGGGCCAACAATGTAGGTGACGGTACCGGCACCCATCGTGGTGAGCGAGATCGGGTCCCGATAGCCGAATGCGTAAGCCACGGCAACGCCCGCCACAAAGGACACAATAACGCCCAAAAACAGCGCGATGATGCCGCTAACACCCGCTGCGCGAATTTCCTGAAAGCGCACCCCGTAAGCTGTGGCGATAATGGCCAGGTCGCGCAGCATGCCGCCGCCCATTAGCCCAAGCCCTGCAAACAGGCTGATATCGGCAAGCCCACGGCTACCGCCGGTATGAACGCCGCCAAAGTAAGCGAGTGCCAGGCCCACCATAATCGCAATAGCTGAGCCGTGAACACGGCCCTTGGTCAGTTTGTCGCTGACTAGATAAGAGATATACATGGCGCCGCCTACCAGAGCAAAGGCGGCGATCAGGTGCTGTTTTTCGAGTTGGGTAAAAAGCGATTCAAGCATAACGATAGCCTCAGGTTAGCGGGCCGGGCGCGTGCGCGCAGAAGCCGAAGAAGAGGAGGAGTGTTTATCCTGAGATTTACTGACGCTTGAAGCAGTGGTAGGCGCTGACGTGGAAGCCGCTTTGGGCTGGCCAAGACGCGTGAGAGCGGGCACCAGGGCAAAGCTTGCACCAACTGCCACCAGGCTTGCCAGTAGCGCGATCATTCCACCATCGAAGGCTGCGGCAACATCTTGACTCGCCGCCATGGCCACCACAATGGGGATATACATACCGTTCCAGAAGGTAATGCCGCTTTCGGTACCGCTGGGCATTTTTCCCTTGTCCATCAGGTAGCCGCCCAGAAAAATCAGCATCAGCATGGCAATGCCGACGCCGCCTACGTTGGAATTGACGCCCAGCAGCATGCCCAGCACATCACCTGCCCATAGGCCAACCAACATACACCCTGCGAGCAGGGCAACTCCGTAAATCACCATGGCAATCTTCCTGTTTTATCGTTGTTGTATGAAGCTTTCTTTAACCGCAGTCAGGGCTTAGCCCTTCCCCTGCGGCGCGGGATCCAGCATCAAGCGTTAGCGGCGGTGTGCTCCTTTTTAAAGGTGTCAGCGTAGGTGTCACGCAACTGATTCTTCTGCACTTTGCCCATAACGTTGCGAGGGAGCGCATCGGCAAAGAAAACCCGCTTGGGCTGTTTGTAGCGTGCTACCTGGTCCTTCAGCGCGGCCAGTACCAGTGCTTCGCTAACGGCGTCTGAAGCACTGGGGACCACCACGGCGACGACCCCTTCGCCCAGGTCGCTATGAGGCACACCAATAACGGCCGACTCCATTACGCCGGGCAGGTCATCAATCAACTGCTCAATCTCTTTCGGGTAGACGTTGTAGCCGCCGGAGATAACCAGGTCCTTATCGCGGCCCACGATATTCAGGTAGCCCTGGTCATCCATCAGGCCTAAATCGCCGGTAATGAAAAAGCCGTCATCACGAAACTCCGCCTTGGTCTTTTCGGGCATGCGCCAATAGCCCTGAAAAATGTTAGGCCCGCGTAGCTCGACCATGCCGGTTTCCCCTTGGGCAAGTGCGGCGCCACTTTCGCGGTCGGCAATCCGTACTTCTACGCCCGGCAAGGGCTTGCCCACGGTGCCTGGTCGACGCTTGCCATTGTAGGGGTTGGAGGTGTTCATGTTGGTTTCGGTCATGCCGTAACGCTCAAGAATGGCGTGGCCGGTACGTGCTTCAAACGCTTCATGGGTTTCCGCCAGCAGCGGCGCCGAGCCCGAAATAAACAGGCGCATATTGGCAACGATATCGCGGTTTAAACGCGGCGAAGCGAGCAGGCGGGTATAGAAAGTGGGTACGCCCATTAGCACGCTGGCATGGGGCATCAGGTCAAGTAGCTCATCCACGTCTAGCTTGGGTAGGAACGTCATTGACGCGCCGTTAATTAGCGTAATGTTGCACGCTACAAAAAGCCCATGGGTATGGAAAATCGGTAGGGCATGAATCAGGTGATCGTGCTCGGAATAGTGCCACGCCTCGCTCAACGCCTGGCTATTGGAGGCCAGGTTCTGGTGGCTTAGCATGGCGCCCTTGGAGCGCCCGGTGGTCCCCGAGGTGTACAGGATGGCCGCCAGGTCGTCGGCCGATACCTCGCACACCTGCTCGGTTTCGGAGGCCTTGTCGACCTTCTCCATCAGGCTGCCGTCGGCGTTGGTGCCCAGGCTTTCTACGTGGGCAACGCCGCTTGCGATAGCGCGGGCATGTTGCAGCATCTCTGGGCGGCAAACATAAACGTGTGGCTCGGCATCTTCCAGAAAGTAGGCGATTTCGCTGTCGGTATAGGCGGTATTCAGCGGTAAATACACCGCGCCGACCTGAAGGCAGGCAAGATACAGCATCACGATCTCAGGGCTTTTGTCGACCTGTACGGCCACTCGGTCGCCCGGTGAAACGCCCAGCTCAAGCAGGGTACTGGCCATTCTTCGACTGGTAGCGAGAACATCGCTGTACCGGTAGCGCTTGCCGTTGAGCGTATCCATCAGCACCTTATTGGGCTGACGTTCAAAATGCGGATAGAACTTGAGATAAAGATTGTGGTTCATGAAAGGGTCCTTTTTATTATCCAAAGCGCTCGCTGTTAGGCGTTCGCTTCACTGTTGAAATACTGGCCTGCCTGATTGGCTAAACGGCGAATGTCATTGGCACATACCACGCTATGGTTGCGGGTATAGGCTTCGTGGTTTTGCTCAATACGCTCCAACTGATAGAGGTAGTTAACCATCAGGCCGTGGGCCTGTTGCAGCCCTTTGGATGAGGTGTCACCCAACCAATTCAGCCGATGAAGGCTGGCACCATTGCCTAAATGAAAACGCGCGACCGGATTGAGCGGTTGGCCACTACGGTGCTTGGCCTCGGTTAAGTAATAGGCGGCCAGGCGCATGAACTCTTTATGCGCGGCGGCGGGCAGCTCGGTTGCTTCATGATCCTGTAAAAAGGTGCTTAGCGTCTCTGACAGTACCAGTGACTGCGAGGCTCGCTGCTCGGCGAGCCAGTCGGCGAAACCGGGTACCGGCGAAAGCGTGACAAAGTTCTTAAGCTGCGGCAGCTCGCGGCTAAGTTCCTGTACGACTTGCTTGATCAAAAAGTTGCCGAACGACACCCCTTTAAGTCCTGCCTGACAGTTGCTGATGCTGTAGAACACCGCAGTGTCGGCTACCTCTAGCGGCACTTCTTCGCCATGTTCCAAAATACGCTGAACGTTGTCGGGGATGCCTTTGCAAAGCGCCACTTCCACAAAAATAAGCGGCTCGTCGCCGGTGGCCGGGTGGAAAAAGGCGTAACAGCGACGGTCGTCTGGATCAAGGCGGCGGCGCAGGTCGCGCCAGTCGCTGATGGCATGCACCGCCTCGTATTGAATGAGCTTTTCCAACACGGCGGCGGGCGTATTCCAATCGATGCTTTCCAGCACCAGAAACCCCCGGTTAAACCAGGAATTAAACAGATGCGAGAAGTCGCTGTTGAGCGCGGCAAGCTCTGGCGTATGGCGCAATTGCTTGAGCAAGTCGGCACGCATCTTGACCAGCTCGAAGGTGCCGCCTGGGCAAAGGTTCAAACGGCGCAATAAATCCTGACGACGCGGTTCACAAGCGTTAAACAGCTGTTCCAACGCGGCGTTATCCTCCGACGCACAGTACGCTTTATAGGCGCTATGGATGGCGCTAGGCTCAGCAGCATAGTCGCTGGCCAGCAGCGAAAAGAATGCCAGTCTCTCTTCAGGCGCCAACTGCTGATAATGAGTGAGCGCACGCTGGGCGGTCATTATCTGGGAGGCTTCACCGCCACGCTCCATCAGCGTTGCACAGGCTGATGAGAGAGCTTGCAGGTGCGCACCACTGCTTTGTGCGGTGTTAGACGCGTTACCCAAGAGGCGTGTACGCGTACTGATATTGGAGAGTAGCCCTTGAAGAAACGTCATGTTCACATTCATGCACATCGACCTCTGGATGGGCGGTCCCTTGGCAGGGCACGCTTGACGGCGTAGAGAAATTTATTAGGCGCCTTGTTATATATAACAAATAGAGGTTTAAAATATTTAGGTCAAGCATGGCAGGGGTAGACATAAGGTGAAGGCTTGGAGAAAAGCGCGTGAGAATAGCGGGTTAGCCAGCAAAAAAGGACAGGCAGAGAAGCCTAATAAGAGGGCTGCTGTACGAGTGAACACTGGTGAAGGAGAAGCGTTGTATCACCCGTGCAGCAGCATAAAAAGCAGACGCGTGTTAGTGGATTGCGATGTTATACAGGGTCGCGGTCAACATTAAGTGGCGACCATGCCTGGCGCACGGGCATGATTTCCAGGCGATTAATATTAATATGCGCGGGCAGCGTGGCGAGATAGTAGAGCTGCTCGGCAATATCTTCGGCCTGAAGCGGCGTAGTACCGCGATACAGAGCATCGGAGGCTTCCTGATTGCCTTTCGTGCGCACCAGGGTGAATTCGGTTTCCGCCAGGCCTGGGGCAAGGTCGGTAACCCGTACGCCAGTGCCTAATAAATCGCAGCGCAGGTTGTAGCTAAACTGCTGAACAAACGCTTTGGAGGCGCCGTATACATGGCCGCCAGGGTAAGGCCACTGGCCTGCTACAGAACCAAGATTCAAGATGCTGGCACCTTTACCATGCGCCAGTAGCAGTGGCATCGCGGCGTGAGTGACGTTGACCAGCCCGGTGATGTTGGTATCAATCATGGTATGCCAGTCGTTGAGGTCGACCTGCTGCGCAGGCTCGGGCGCCAGTGCCAAGCCTGCATTATTGATCAAGCAGGTGAGCGGCAAAAAGCGCTCGGGTAAATTGCTGATAGCGTTGGTGACCGCGTCGCTATCGCGTACATCCAGTGTCAGGGTTAATACCGGCACCTGCTGTGAAAGCTCGCTCTCAAGCGCTTTCAAGCGCTCTTCCCGGCGGCCTGTCACAATCAATGACCAGCCTGCTTTTGCAAAACGCATGGCGGCGGCCTTACCAAAGCCGGATGTTGCACCGGTAATTAAAACGCTGGGCATTGCGAAGACTCCTTTATTGGGCGGACACAATAGATTCAGCCCTAATGTAGCCTGTTTTGCTTGGCTTCTTGAAGGCTTAATGGCTATTTGCTTGATGCCAATAGATTAGCCCAACTGACGACGCCAGCGATTCTCGATGGTATCAAGCTCGGCCGGACCGTAGTGAGCGCTGCTTTGGCCTGAATAATGCCCCCAGAGCTGATCGCCTAAGTCGTAATGCCACCACTCACTAGGTAAGTTAGTAAACCCTTGGGCGGCCATAGTGTGGTAGAGCAAGCGCCTATGGCCCCGGGCTTGACGCTGCGATTCATTAAGGCTTCCCAGTTGTTCAAAATGATCCGTATGTGAAGCTGGCAGCGTCTCATCAAACAGTGTGCCCATATCTAACGGCACACCATCCAAGCCGCAGAGTGTGATGTCAACCGCCCCTCCTGTTAAGTGAGGGCTGGGAGCACTGCTATCCCGGCTAGGTATTGAGACAAACTCGCGGGTGCGGCATAAAAGCTCGCTATCGCTCAGCGTAGGTTCACGATGACGAATCGCCTCCTGTAGCGTTTCGAATAGATACTGTTGAACCCGCCAAGGGCGCCAGCCGTCTAGCACAATCAGCCCGATATCTTTGGGCAGGCTACGAGCAGCAGCTACCAGCGCGCGGTAGACACCTTCACGTACAAAGCATTCGTTCACGGCGCCGGGTATACCCAACCGGGCATAGGCGGGGAAGACGCGAACCGATGGCGAGGCCAGACTCATGGGAAGCAGGCGTTCTCCATTATCGGCAATTGGCAGGCGGCTCACCTGCTCCCAGTGAGGAGCAGGATGGCTTGGAATCGGCGACAAGGCCTTATCAGAGAGCAAATATGCAGACATTGTCTTATCCAAAAGAGGTGGGTAGCCACAGTGCTAGCGCAGGGAAAAAAATAATTAGCAACAGCACGGCGATAGCCGTTAGTACAAAGGGCCAGATTGTTCTGAATAATGAGACAATTTCCAGTCGGCTGACCGCGGCGGCTACGAAAACACAGGCACCCAAGGGCGGAGTGATTAAGGCGATTGTAATATTCAGTGTAATAATTACACCTAGGTGCACCGGGTCGATACCTGCCATCATGGCGACCGGTGCAAAGATAGGAGTTAGCAGCATCAGAGCTGATACCTCTTCCATGAACATGCCCGTCAGGAAGGTAATCACACTAAGCAGGAGTAATATCATGACAGCATTGTCGATATAGGGCGTAAGCAGAGAGACAAACTGCGCGGGCACCTGAGCGTAGGAAAGTAACCAACTGATGGTTGCTGAGGCGGCCATGATCAGAAAAATGGCGCTTGTAAGACGCGCAGTATCTGCTATTGCCTGCCAGCAGTGGCGCAGGTGTAAATTACCCAATACCACACCGCATAGCCCGACATAAAGCGCTGTAAGCGCTCCGGACTCGGTAGGCGTCACAAATCCTAGAACAATGCCTGCAACGATAATAAAAGGTGCCACTAGCGCTGGAAGGGCGACAATAAAGGCAATCAGCAGCTGATACAGTGACGGCAAATTGCCACTTTTAGGCAGTCTGTGACGCCAAGCGTACCAAGCATTCATGCTCATGAAGGCAATGCCTAGCAGAAGGCCCGGTATAATACCGGCTAGAAACAGATCCCCTACTGAGGTGTTGGTTAGCGATGCATACAGAATCATGAAGATGCTGGGTGGTATAATCGGACCGATTAACGAGCTGCCTGCTGTCAAACCGGCTGCAAACGCCCGTGAATAGCCTTCTTTCTCCATGGCCGGCACCAGCAACGAGCCGAGCGCAGAGGTGTCTGCCACGGCGGAGCCGTTAACGCCAGCGAAGAAAACGCTAGATACCACGTTGACATGCCCCATGCCTCCGCGCAGATGGCCGACCAATAGCCGCGCAAGGCCCATCAGGCGTTCTGTCAGGCCGCTAGCATTCATCAGATTACCTGCCAAGATGAATAGCGGAATCGCCATCAAGGAAAAAACGTTGATGCCACCAAAAAACTGCTGCGGCATCATACGTGGAATCATGGAGGGGTCGACAAACATAAAGCCAACCAGCGCTGTAACCAGCAGCGAAATAAATAGTGGTAAACCGAGTAGCACATGGACTAAAAAAACGCCCAGCATGGTAATAATCATGCCCTGTCCTCCACGGTTTTAAGCGGGGCGGGACCATAGAGCAGGATATGCCAAGCCAGCAGGGCAAACCCCAATGGCAAGGAAAGCAGAGGCACTGAGCGGCTGATACCTAGACCCGATGTAGTAAACATATTAACCGATAGCGCGTAGCGGTAGCTGACCCAAGTGCCACCGACGGCTAGAAATAGTGTAAGCAGCCACTGGTACAGGTTTAAAAGACGTGCCAATGGCGCCGGCAAGAGCCGTTCCAGCAGACCAACCCGCATATGTCCACCTTCAGACCATACGGCGCCAGCGGCGATCATTACGGTAGCAATAATCAAAAAGCGTGATAGCTCGTCGGTCCAGATGGGAGCACCGCCTGCGATATAGCGGGTAAAGACGCCGTATAGAATGGCGAGCACATTCACTGATAGTAGCAACCCAGCTAGGGTAAGCGTGACCGGGCGGCTAATGGCCAGTATATGGTGGCGAAGCGTGGTCAACATGATGATATTCCCGACAACACGAAAGGGAAGGGCCGACATTAATCGGCCCCGATAATTACGCGTCAAGCAGCTGGTTAATCGTTGAGCTCACCCATGTCGGCATCTTCAAGCGCCATATCTATCCAGTTTTGACCAATGCCACGCTCCGCCAGCCACGCCAGATAGGCGGGCTGACCCACGGTACGAAATGCTTCCAGATCCTCTTCTGAGGGGCGAATCACCTCCATGCCCTGCTCCTCAAGGTAGGCGATACGCGAGTCTACCTGGGACTCATTGGTTTCACGGGCATTCTGGTTGGCTTCGTTCACCGCTTCCATAAACGCCGAGCGTAACTCATCGTCCCAGCCAGCGATCATCGCGCTATTGCCCACCAGGAATTGGTCGGAGTATTGAATATTGGCAAGCGTCAGGTAGTCCTGCACTTCATAGAGACTAGCAAGCGCGATATACATCGGCGGATTCATCTGGCCGTTGGCAACACCAGTGCGCAGCGCCATGTAAGTTTCTGTCCAAGGGATAGGCGTGCCCGATGCGCCAAAGGACTCATAGAGGGCGACTTGGCTTGGGTCCATTGCTCTGAAGCGTAGGCCTTTGAAATCATCCGGATGGCTGATTGGCCGTTCACTGTTGGTAAACGCCAGAAACCCGCCCTCTTCTACAACGGCGAGCATGTCTATACCCGCTCGGTCTTGAAGAGTGTCGCTTAAGGCTAGCCAGTAATCACCTTCATCGAAAAATGTCCGGGCCGCATCGAAATCTTCAAACAGAAACGGAATGGAGCTCACAAATATCTCATCGACCAGAGGGGAGACGCCCGCAAACGATGCGATATTGAGCATGGGCGTATTCATTGTCTGCTCCATGCGTTCCTCTTCTCCGCCCAGCATGCTGTTCGGGAAAAGTTGCAGTTTGATCGCGTCGTTGGTTTTCTCTTCGACAAGCTCTTTTAGGTTGGTGGCAAATACGTGAACTGCATTTTTCTCAGGATCTGGAGCACCGTTATAGCTCAAGTTAATGCTCGTGGCGGCACACGCGTTTCCGATCAGCAGTACAGAACCAAGCATACATGCGCCCGTAAGTAATTTGGGCATAAAGTGAGACGTTAACATTAAGATCTCCTTGTTTATAATATAAACGGCAGTTATCAGGATGTATCTTGCTAGAGTGTTTTTATGATTGACGTAAGAAGACTAAGCATTGATGTGTTGACTATTCAATACTTAAAGTGTTGTCTTTAACGCAACAGGCGGGGCGCATTACTGGAAAAAAAACGCATGCCTTTATTAAGGTGTTTCACGCAGGCATGCCCGGCAACAGTGAGTTCTTGGCCTAGGAGGCTGACAATCTGTGCACGCGCATCATTCATCAATGAATATTTCATGGGCAGACTAGTAATTTCGTTACGCTCAATCTCATCAATAATGGTGAGTTCGGGCATGAAGGTGACACCAATGCCTGAGCGTACAAAGTTCTTGAGTACGGCTACCGAATTTGTATGGAGACGTGCCTCAAGGTGAACGCGCTCATGGTGGGCCACCATGTTGACCATTTGGCGCATCCCAAAAGGGTTATCCATAAGGCCTAGCGGCCAAGGGAGTAAATCGTTCAAGTTGATAGGGCGGTGCAACGTGCAAAGTGGATGGCCAGGAGGCACAATTAGATCCAGCGGCTGACAGGTTTCCACATGGCAGTAGAGTGCTGGGTCAACCGGGGGGGCGTAGAGTAGTGCAAGTTCTACTTCACGATCCTTAAGCAGTGATATTGCCTCATTGACACCGGCCATCCGGATCTCGACATTAATGCCATTAAACGTCGACATAAAGTCGCCCAGAGGCCTGGCGATCAAGTCAGCGATAAATCCCTCACCTACGGCGATACGTACATCTCCGCGCGTCAACCCTTGCAGTTCCATTAACTGTGATAAAACAGCCTCTTCCTGAGCCCGCTGGGTATGAAAATGGTGTACCAACAGTTGTCCGGCTTGGGTGGGATGCATGCCTCCGCCGTGGCGCTCGCACAGCTTGACGCCCAGCTCCTCTTCCAACGCCTTTATTTGCCGGCTAAGCGCCGACGCATCGACATCCAAGTAAGCTGCTGCACGGCGCAGCGAACCTCTGCGAATTACCTCGTTAAGATAGTTCAGAGCGCGCTGGTTGAGCATTGATAGTAGCCGTTAGAAAAATGAATTAGCAGCTTATCAGAGACTACAGTGGATAAAATGGTAACAGGGCAGCTTCCCCCTTTAGGAGCAATTCTCTCCTTGTAAACGAGCGCATTATTTTGCCCGTTGCTGGGTTTTAGCTGACAATGCCAACCAACACGATGGTTACGTTTGGGGACATTGCATGCAGGCAAACGGTTTTTTTGACAGGGTGGGGGAAACCATCGGCGATGTAATTCGTACAGTGGTTGAGTTCCTATTGGCTATTTTTACCAACTTCTTCGGTGCCCTTGAAGAGTTTGTCGATGGGCTCAGTCGTTCGCTGGGGATCAACGCGTCATTTTTTAGCCTTCTGGTGTTAATCATCGGGCTTTATCTATTGTGGGGTGGTGTGCGAGCGCTGCTGCGCGGGTCACTGTTTGGCGCCATTGTACGGATTTTGTTGGCGCTATTTATTCTTTCTTGGCTCATTATGTAATCAGTCTCAGTATTAAGATGCTTAAGTAAGCTTGCTAAGTATCTGTATTAATGGCGTTAATCGTTTCTCTCGTTAATGTTTTGAAACGTATTCATAACGCTATGACCATTTATCATTTGCCTATTTGGTGCAATTTGCCATCATTTCGCACTTCTTTAGTGCAATGAGAGCGAGATGAAAACGTATCTTGGCAAAATGCGGGGCGAACGTATTCAGCGCAATCGGGTAGGTTGGCAGGATGCTGTATGGTCATGGTTGGGCGCATTTACCGGTATGGCGGTGATTTGCTGGTTAAGCTCGGCATGGCTTTCCCAGCAGTTGCTGATTGTGGGTTCGTTTGGGGCAACGTCGGTACTGATCTATGCCGCACCGGAAAGTCCGTTTGCGCAGCCCAGCCATGTGCTGTTTGGCAGTGTCCTGTCAGCGTGTATTGGGGTGGGCTGTTACCAGCTTTTGGGGGCAACGCCTCTTTCCATGGCGCTTTCGGTGTCGCTTTCCATTCTGATTATGCAATTAACCCATACGGTGCATCCGCCCGGTGCTGCTGCGGCGCTTATTGCGGTAGGTGGCGGTGCCAGTGTGCATAATCTGGGCTGGTGGTACCCGCTGCTGCCCATCGGCATGGGCTGTGTGGTGATGCTGGCGATCGCAATTTTGGTTAATAACCTGGCACGCCATCGCCGCTATCCGCGCTATTGGTAGTGTCCGTACGATTGATAGTGCAACTAAAGGCGGTTTAACTGCTGCTCCAGCGCGAAAATATGCGCATCATCGACGTTTAAATACCGCAGTGCCTGGGCCAGGTTAACCAGGTAGTCACGGTTGGGGCCGCTAGGGCCAGACGCGTGAGCAATCTGGCGGGCCATATCATCAAGCGGCGCTGGGCCCAGAAAGGCGGGATTATCGTCGGTTGCCAGATACACCAGCCCTTGCGTTTGCGCTTGATCACCCTCGTTAGTGCTTGAGTCACTGTCCGTAAAATTGTCCGTAAAAAACAGGGGCGTTAACTCGCGCAAGTAGCCATTTTTCTCGCGATGATCCAATGGCGCTAACGTCTCGTGAGTAATGCGGTAGGCCATGCCGTGGCAAATAGCCCCTGGGACAGGCGTGAGAGTGACTACGCGACCAGGCGCTTCCAGCGTGCCACGATGATCATGGGAACCTTGCCAGAAGCGGCGTTCCCAACCGGTAATATAAGCACTGCGTTTTTCCAGGAAGGGAAAATCCGCTTTCCAGATCAGCGATCCGTACCCGAAAATCCAGATTTCCGCATCTGCATCGAAGCAGTGGCGCTGCTGGTTGATGGCAGTAGTATCGATCAACATGGGCCCCGTCACGTGGTTTAAAATGCCATGGTAACATGACCAGGCACTCTCCCCTGGAGCACTCATGCGCGCTATTTTTCTGGTCGATAATGGCTCATTACGCCCGGCCGCCACCCGCAATTTACGCCGTATAGCGGCCTTGCTCAGCCAACAAACAGGCGAGACGGTGTGCGCCGCGTCACTGCTCCACTCCCATAAAATCCCGGCTGATGAACTAGAGGGCACTCCCGCACTTACCCTTGGGCCTGCCGCCGAGCGCAGCGCGGAGCAAGGGGCTACCGAGATCATCGTTTTGCCGTTCTTTTTTGGGCCAAGTAAGGCCTTGACCGACTATCTACCCGAACGTATGGCGACCCTACAAGCGCGCTTTCCTCACGTGAGTGTGCGAGTCGCTCAGCCGTTGGTGGACGAACGGGGGGATAACGATCTGCGGCTGGCCAGGCTGTTGGCTGACAACGTACGCGAGCATCTTAACGATACGCGCCCCCGGGTTGCGCTTGTCGACCATGGCAGCCCTATTCCTGAAGTTACGGCCGTGCGCAATCGGCTGGCCGGGCAGTTGAGCGTGCTGTTAGCGGATGAGGTTGCTTGCGTGGCCGCAGCGTCCATGGAACGGCGTGAAGGTGAGGCGTATCGCTTTAACGAGCCGCTGTTGCAAAATCTGCTGGATAACCCCGATTTTCACGATGGGCCGGTCGTTCTGGCGATGCTGTTTCTCTCACCGGGCAGGCATGCAGGGGAAGAGGGTGATATTGCCGAGATTTGCCAGGACGCTCAACAGCGTCACCCTACGCTTAATGTTGTGACCACAAGGCTGGTCGGTGAACATTCCGGTATTGTCGATATTTTGCACTCTCGGCTATGCCAAGCGCTTGATGGGCAACGCTTTCTGCTGGAACTGCCCGCGCCCGATAGCACACTGCGTTAGGCGAAGGGTGTAACGTTGCCCAAGAGCGCGTAGAATCGCGAGCCTTTGTACGCGCAATTACTCCGCTAACCAGGGTCACCATCTTGATCGCAACCGCCAATATCACCATGCAGTTCGGGGCCAAGCCTCTGTTCGAGAACGTCTCCGTCAAATTCAACAACGGCAATCGCTACGGTCTGATTGGCGCTAACGGTTGCGGCAAGTCGACCTTTATGAAGATTCTGGGTGGCGAGCTTGAACCAACCTCTGGCCAGGTCATGCTGGATAACAGCACGCGGCTGGGCAAGCTGCGCCAGGACCAGTTCGCCTATGAGAATGAGCGGGTCATCGACACTGTGATCATGGGCAATACCGAGCTTTGGAAGGTTGCAGCGGAACGCGAACGCATCTACAGCCTGCCGGAAATGAGCGAAGAAGACGGTATGGCCGTGGCCGACCTGGAAGTGCGCTTCGCTGAGCTGGATGGCTACACTGCCGAATCCCGCGCCGGTGAACTGCTTCTGGGCCTGGGAATTCCCATTGAGCAGCATACCGGCCCAATGAGTGAAGTGGCTCCCGGTTGGAAGCTGCGCGTGCTGCTTGCCCAGGCACTGTTTTCTGACCCTGATGTACTGCTGCTCGACGAGCCTACCAACCACCTGGATATCAACACGATCCGGTGGCTGGAAGATATTCTGACGGCGCGTAACAGCACCATGATTATCATCTCTCACGACCGCCACTTCCTGAACAGCGTATGTACGCATATGGCGGACCTGGATTATGGTGAGATCACTCTGTTCCCGGGTAACTATGACGACTACATGACGGCAGCAACCGCTGCGCGTGAGCGTCAACATTCGGATAACGCCAAGAAAAAAGCCCAAATTGCCGAGCTTCAGCAGTTTGTTAGCCGCTTTTCGGCGAACGCCTCGAAAGCCAAGCAGGCCACCTCGCGGGCGCGCCAGATCGATAAAATCAAGCTCGAAGACATCAAGCCTTCCAGCCGGGTAAGTCCGTTTATCCGCTTTGACCAGAACAAGAAGATTCACCGTAATGCGGTCAACGTGGATGCGATCACCAAAGGCTACGATGACGGTGCGCCGCTGTTTGAGCGCTTCTCCATGTCCGTCGAAGCGGGTGAGCGTATTGCGATCATCGGCCCCAACGGTATCGGCAAAACGACCCTGCTGAAAACCTTGGCGGGCGATTTGCGCCCCGATAAAGGCGAAGTGAAGTGGACTGATGCGGCCGAAGTCGGCGTCTTTGCCCAGGATCATGCCGATGACTTTGCCGTCGATATGACGCTCTTCGAGTGGATGGGACAGTGGACCCAGGGGGGCGAGCAAGTCGTACGCGGTGCGCTGGGGCGCATGCTGTTCTCAAGCGACGATATTGGAAAGTCCATCAAGGTCATTTCCGGCGGTGAACAGGGGCGCATGCTGTTTGGCAAGTTAACCCTGACTAATCCTAACGTTCTGCTGATGGATGAGCCGACCAACCACCTGGATATGGAATCCATTGAGGCGCTAAACCTCGCGCTGGAAAACTATCCCGGTACGCTGATGTTTGTCAGCCACGACCGTGAGTTCGTGTCGTCGCTCGCCACACGTATTATCGATATGCAGCCCGATGGCATTGTCGACTTCAGCGGCAGCTATGACGATTACCTGCGTAGCCAGGGCGTGGTGTAAACAGCGCGCGATCATCAACGGCTAAGGCATTGAGCGTGAACTCATCAGCCGATAATGGAGGCATAGGTCGCTTCCGTTACCGGCTGGTGGTGGATATCCAATACATCCGCGTTTAAAAGGCTGCCTACTTCTTTGGCCAGCTCCACATACACGTACATCTGCTGATTGCGGCGTTTGTGCAGCGGTGGTTTAACGATCAAGCTGATACCCCGCACCGCTTCCGTGCCTTGCTCATCCCGGTACAAGTCGGGCAGCTCACCAGGCAAAAAAGCATTCGTGACGGTGATGGGGTTGGCAGGCTGTTGGCCGCTAATCAAGAACACATGCTTGAGCGAATCGTACTGGGCATTATGGCTTTTCAGCCACTCGGCCAAACGCTGGTCAGTACTCTCTCCCGGCTGATTAAAAAGAATAAACAGCGAATGCTGTTTAAACGTTTGGGCGGGCTTGGCCGCTGCTTCTGGCTCAACGGCAGGTTCAGGCGTTGGCGGGGTTGCGGCGGCTTTAGCCGCTATTTTGCGTGCAATAGCGCGGGCGCGCCGACGCTTATGCCAAGGCACCACAATGTAGATAAAAATAGCGGTAGCAATGCCAGCCAGTAGCAATGAGGCCACAGAAAGTAGTAATACAGTGGTGTTATTATTATCCATCGGCATTCAATCCAGTTTAAAAAGCAGCGGCAGTTATAGCGTTTAAAAGACGTGACCTAGTAATCAGAGCTTTTATAGTAACAGCGTTCTAACATGAATATATATGCAAAAAGCACCACACAAGTGGTGCTTTTTGCTGTTATGAACACGCATTTACGTCGGCGTATTAACCAATACGATCATAACCGTTATCCATAAACGGGTAATCGGTATAGCCTTTCTCGTCGCCACCGTAGAAGGTGGCGTGATCAGGCTCGTTCAATGGTGCGTTCTGATAAAAGCGCTCTGCCAGGTCGGGGTTGGCGATATACGGACGGCCAAAGGCGGCGGCCTCAGCGTTGCCTGAACCGAGCAGGGCCTCGGCACGTTCGGCGTTATAGTTACCGCAGTAGATCAGGCTGCCGCTAAAGCGCTCACGCACCTGCTCGCGAAAACCGTCAGGGAACTGAATGTCGCCACCGGCCCAGTTGGGCTCGTTAAGATGCAAATAGGCAAGGCCACGCTTGGAAAGCTGATCCGCCATATAGAACGCCATCGCTTCAGGCTCATCGTCGGTTAATCCAAACAGCTCGATAAACGGCGTCATGCGAATGCCAACTCGGTCAGCGCCAAATACGTCAACAACGGCATCGACCACTTCCAGCGGGAAGCGCGCACGGTTTTCGATAGAGCCACCGTATTGGTCGGTACGCTGGTTAGTGCCGGTGGCCAGGAACTGATTCAACAAATAGGCGTTGGCCGCGTGCACTTCAACCATGTCGAAACCCGCACGCTTGGCACGCACCGCCGCCTGGCGATAGTCATCCACAATGCCGGGGATCTCGTCGGTTTCCAGCGCGCGCGGTGTGCTGGTGGGGTGCTGGCCTGCGCTACCGTCTTCAAACTCAACAAAACACTGGGCGCCTTCACCTTTAAGCGCACTGGGCGCGACCGGCTGTTCGCCATTGGGTTGCACCATCTCGTGGGAAACACGCCCAACGTGCCAAAGTTGCAGCGCAATTCGACCGCCTTTGGCATGCACCGTATTGACGATTTCCTTCCAGCCCGCTTCCTGCTCATCGGTCCAAATGCCTGGCGTGTAGACGTAACCACGGGCAGTGGGAGAGATATTGGTTGCTTCACTAATAATCAGGCCTGAACCAGCCCGTTGCCCATAGTAGGCTTGCTGCCGTTTGCCTGGCACGCTATCCGGTGTGCGTGCGCGTGTGAGCGGTGCCATGATGACGCGGTTAGGAATCGACAGACTACCAAGTTGGGTTGGGGTAAAAAGTGCTTCAAATGCCATTCAGCTAACTCCTGTTACGTGCACTGCTTTAAAGTGATGATACAATAGACCAGTTTACTAGTGAGCGCCAACCACTCTTCCTTGTGGTTTGTTATGAGGTCGCCAGGCATAAAACAAAACCCTAGCTTGATAAAGATGGGGGTTGGATGACTCATTGATGGCGCCGTTGATTAACAGCGTACCGGGCTAGTGACGTGCCTAAGTAACGATGTACCTGAGCGCGATGAACTCAATCTCGCTGCCAAGGCCAGCGCCGTTTAGGAGGTATGACGATTAGCTGAAGGGCATTGTTGAGCGGCAGCATAATCGCGGCTAACTGCCGGTGGCAGATAGCGCTATTGAGTACACCAGGGCACTGTTTTAGCAGTAGCTCGCACTGTTGAGCGGCGAGAAAAATTTGCTCAACTACTTGAGGGGCAAACAGCGGTTTGGCCTCTTTGCAGCAGCGGTTAAGTTCTCCGGCCAGCATCGAAAGCATTCCAGTATCCAGCCAGCAGGGCAGCGGGTCGTCCAGCCGTCCTGCAATTGAGTGCTGAATCGCCTCGAACGAGGTTCGTAAGAACCCAAGGGTTTGGCGAAGCTGTCGCTGCTCACTGGTCATGTCATTTGCCTGCACTTCGTCAACAAGTCGTCGATAAGAGAAAGAGAGTGTTTCTCATTTTCATCTATCGAGACGATAGCGCCAGTTAATGAAGGTGTCAATAAATGGTATGTGCCTTATCGTACCCGCCTAGAAACGACCGCGTTTACAGGCTTAACAAGTACACCCCTTGGGCAAAATAGAAAATGCCAATACCGGTCACAATCCAGCGTGTCCATGTACGGAAGTTGGCATCGGTAAGGCGATGTAACACATGTGTGCCTACTTGGGTGCCCAGGATAGCCAGCGGTGCAGCCAGCAGTACCATGCCCCAATCCCCAGCACCTAGTGCCAGCGCAGCACTCAGGTAGAAGAGAATTTTAATACTATGCGCGACCACCTGAATCATTGCTTTAGTGGCCACCACTTCACGGCGGTCCATTCGAGAGCGTACAAAGAAGATATCGATCAGCGGCCCGGACACTCCGGCGGCAATGGTTAACCCACCCGATGCCATGCCGCAAAGCAGCGCGTGGCTCGTTCGGTTGGCGTTGAGGTGGAACCAGCGTTTGGGCATCCACACCAGAATGGGCATCAAGCCAATTAACAGTGACACCGTGGCGGCATTGGCGCTATAGCCAAGCAACACCAGTAGCCCGGCGGCGCTTATTACGCCTAGCGTCATAAGCGCGACCGTTCGCCAGACAATAAAGCGTCGTGATAACCATGCCCGCGACCCGTTAGCGGTAAGCTGGATGGCCCCATGCACCGCCATGGCGCTGGCCGCCGGGAACGCGAGCAGCAGAAACCACATCAGTACCAGCCCGCCCGCCATGCCGAAGATACCCGATAACATCGAGGTGAAAAAAACTACAAAAACAAAGAACGAACCGATGAGTAGGGACATGTTAAAACTGCTTAGCTACGGCAAAAGGGCCAGACCTGATAAAAACGGCGGCATTGAAATTCGGCTTCACAGGCATTGAGCTGGGATTGATAACGGTTTGTGCGAGCGACGATCTGCCGTGCTGCGTTGATTACCTGAGGCTTGCTCTGGTACGTGCCACGTCGATACCCCCCTGCGCCCTCGTGGTAGGCGTAATAGAGATGCTCAGGATTGGTTAATGAAATGCCTGCTTGCTGCTGAGATCGGTGGTTGTACCAGCCGATGAAGTCGGTGGCGTGCTTCATGCTGGTGCGCCGCGCAAACAAGCTACCTGCCTGCTCCTGGTACTCTCCCCATACCGGGTCCTGCGCTTGGGCATACCCTTTTGCCGAAGAGGGGCGGGGGCCGGGGATAAAGCCCAGGTAATACTTGCGGTCAGGACGAATGTGGCTTTTAAAGGAAGACTCCTGCTGAATAAACGCCATTTGTGTCGCAATGGACGTTCCCCACTTCTCCTGAGAGTCGCGTGCGTAGTCGTACCAAGTGGGCTGTTCGCGGAAAATTTCGCAGATATTGCTCTGGTCTTGTGGTGGGTTGGGGGCAAAGGTCGCACAGCCAGAGAGCAACAACATACACGCTAACCCTACCGCGTTGCGCAGAGTTAGCAGTGAAGATGAAAGCGTAGCGTTAGAATTATCAACAGGGCGGAGCATGCAGAGTTCCTTGTGGATAACAGCGTCATTGATAACAGGGCTATTGATAATCGTGTTATTGATAGCCGCCAACACTAATACTGTTTAAGGGCTAGAGTTTATACGTACTAAAATCAGATTGTTATTGGTCGTTAGCGTAACAGGATTTCCAAACAGCGGCGCAGCCGCTGAGCCTCCCGTGCCAGCGTTTCGCCTGACAACATACCCACGCCCATTACCAGGCCCGTACGAAGATCATGCCTGGCACACACAGGGCTTAGCGGGCGCACAATTAAATGCTCCTTAAGTAACGCCTGAGCAAGCTGCACGTCGTTGATAAAGGACTCAAACTCTATGCACAGACTAATTGCACTGCTGGGTGGCGAAATACGCCGTACAAAGGGGAGCGTGCGTAGCTGGTCGTGCACCACCTGCTGTCGGCCAAGATAATCGCGCTGAATACGGCGGCACCAAGCATCCAGGTCACCATCGAAAATAAATTGGGCAAGCACGGCTTGATCCAGCATGCGTCCCTCACGAAACAGCTCGCTGCGCAGGCGATTCATGGGCCCTGATAACTGGCGGGGGACCACCAAATAGCCCAGCCGTAGTCCCGGGAACATCATTTTGGAAAAAGAGCCAACCAGAAAGTGACGCTCAGACTGTGGATCAAACAGCAGATTGGTATGGTCGTCGCGGCTGAACTCGTAATCATCTTCAATGATGTACGCAGGCGCTAACGCATCACATAGGCGCTGCTTGTCGTGGGCACTGGTAGGCACACTGAGCGGATAGTGGTGGGAGCCGGTGAGATAAGTAAGCTGCACAGGGCCAGACGTTGCGGGCAGGCTATGGCCTTGGCCGGGCTGCCACGGCAACATTTCAATATTTAACCCTGCAGCGGTAAATACGTTGCGAGCTCCCCAGTAGCAGGGCGATTCCATTATCACGGTATCTCCCACATCCGCCAAGGCCACGGCGCACAGTTCAATGCCGTTGTGCGTTCCGTCGGTAATAATAATCTGATCAATGTCGCAGCGAATATTGCGCCAGCGCTCCAAAAAATCGCGTATCGCACGCTTTAACGGCCCGTAGCCGCCGGTCGAGTAGGAGAGCAGCAAGGCGTTTTGCGGCACGGTCACACTGGCATACAGCTGGCGCCACTTACGCATGGGGAACTGGGCGATATCCGGGATGCCGGGCACAAAAGCCCCGCTTTGGATAAGGCTGGCGCCTGGGCTGTGGAGCACTTTCTGCGCACGTTGGGAAAGCGGGCGTTCCTGATGAATAAGTACAGCAGGTTTCGTCGTTGGTTTTCGGGTCCAGGTGCCTTGGCCATGAGCCGTTTTAAGCAACGCTTCGTTGAGTAGCGTATTGATCGCTAATGCCAGCGTCTGACGGGCGACACCCAAGCCTTCCGCTAACTTGCGGTGAGCCGGCAAGCGCATCCCCGAAGGCCACTCCTGGGTAATCGCATAGCGCAGTGCCTGTTCGATACGCACCTGCTTGCTCAGCCGTTCAGGTTGAAGTGCATAAAGATGCACAAGTTGGTGCACGACCTGTTCACGCTCCATTAAAAGCCCCTTTGCCGCCTTCAAAAGCCCTAATAGTGCCGGCTTTCAAACGATTAACGCGAGTCGATTGCGCACCAATATGGTGCAAGCTAAAAGTGGTCTAGTTAAACACAAAAGTGGTGTATACGCGTTCTGCGTCCAGCCTGCTAGCGTGTTTAGATACCGTTTAAACGGTATCAGGATACTGCGCCATAGAGCGCCAACGACAACATCCAATAACCTGCAGGACTCTTGCCATGAACACTCCCTCTTCTGAACAGGATAAGCTCGTCCGGGTACTCGCCCGTGGTGATGTATTGGCACTCGCCTTTGGCGCCATGATTGGCTGGGGCTGGATCGTTCTTACCGGCACGGCAATTCAATCGGCTGGCAGCCTGGGTGCTATTTTAGCCTTTATCGTGGGCGGTTTAGCCATTGTACTCGTGGGTCTGACCTACGCCGAACTTGCCTCCGCCATGCCCAAAGTGGGCGGTGAGCACGTTTACAGCTATCGTGCCCTGGGCCATTTGCCCTCCTTTTTATGCACCTGGGCGATCATTCTTGGCTACTTAAGCGTGGTGGCGTTGGAAGCCGTCGCACTGCCCTCGGTTATCGAACACCTAGCGCCTAATTACGCCGTTGGGCACCTGTGGACGATTGCCGGCTGGGAAGTAAAAGCCACCTGGGTGGCCGTAGGTGTAGGCGGCTCACTCGCCATGATGCTGATCAACTACTTTGGCGTTACGACCGCCTCGCTGGTACAGAAGGTGGTTACCGGCATGATTCTCCTGGCGGGCGTGATGTTTGTGACTGGTGCCTTGTTTGAAGGTGAAACCATCAACATGCTGCCGCTTTTTGCCCATGGCGATAACGGCACCGTAGCTGGAATCATTGCGGTGCTGGTCATGGTGCCCTTCCTGTTTGTGGGTTTTGACGTGATTCCCCAGGCCGCAGAAGAGATCAATCTTCCTTATAAGGCCATCGGCAAGGTGCTGATGCTCTCGGTCATTCTGGCGGTCGTGTGGTATGCGCTGATCATTCTGGCGACCAGCCTTGCGCTTGACAGTTCTGAGCTTGCCGCAAGCTCCTTAAGTGTACCGGACGCCATGGGCGCGCTATTTAACGCTCCCTGGGCCAGCAATCTGATGGTCATGGCCGGTATCGCGGGCATCATTACCAGTTGGAACGCGTTCTACATTGGCGGCTCGCGGGCCATCTATGCGCTGGCTAAAGCCGGCATGCTGCCGGCCCCCTTTGGCAAGCTGCATCCACGCTATAAAACGCCTACCAACGCTATCTTTCTGATGGGCTTTCTTTCCTGCATCGCGCCATTCTTCGGCCGCCCGGCGCTAGTGTGGATCGTTAACGCCGGAGGTCTAGGCATCGTGATCGCGTACCTCTTTGTAGCCATCTCCTTTATGGTGCTGCGCGTTCGCGAGCCGGATATGCCGCGACCGTTCCGTATCCGTCACGGCAAGCTTTGCGGCACCCTGGCCATCATTCTGTCCTTCGGCATGGCCTGTCTCTACCTGCCGGGCAGCCCGGCCGCGTTGAGTGGTGCAGAGTGGAGCATCTTCGCTGGCTGGTCGGTACTGGGCATCGCGCTGTATATCCATGCGCTCTTCACCTATGGCCGCGCCTATAGCGACCGACACATGATGGCGGATCTGTAAGCCGTCCTACGACATTCACAGGAGCATTGCATGAGCTTTATCGAACAGTGGTTGCACGAAGCCGTCCCCGCCCTAGTAGGCGGCGAGTGGCGCAAGAGCACAGAGACCTTTGCCGTGGATAATCCTGCCACCGGCGAAACCATCGCCCGTGTGGCAGAGCTTGGCGCGGAAGATACCCGTGATGCGGTCGCCGCTGCTTATGAAGCAGGTAGCGCTTGGCGCGCCACCCCGGTCAAGCAGCGCTCAGCCCTGCTGCGTCGCTGGTTCGAACTGATCATCGAGCACGCCGATGATCTCGCCCGCTTGATGACGCTTGAGCAGGGCAAGCCGCTGGTAGAGGCCAAGGGTGAAGTCACCTACGGCGCCTCGTTTATCGAGTTTTTCGCTGAAGAAGCCAAGCGCATGGCCGGGGAAACCCTGCCTAGCCACGGCGCCGACAAGCGCTTGTTAGTACTGCGTGAGCCGGTCGGCGTTGTTGCTGCGATCACGCCGTGGAACTTCCCGCTGGCAATGATTACCCGCAAGTGCGCCCCGGCTCTTGCCGCCGGCTGCACCGTGGTGATTAAGCCCGCTGAAGCGACGCCCTTAACCGCACTGGCGGCGGCTTATCTGGCGCTGGAAGCGGGCCTGCCCGCGGGCACCATCAACGTGGTGACCGCCTCCAAACCCGCAGAAGTCGGCGAAGTGCTGACCACCGACCCACGCGTGCGTAAGGTGTCGTTTACCGGCTCCACGCCGGTGGGCAAGCGTCTGCTGGCCCAGTGCGCCAGCACCGTGAAGAAGACCGCCATGGAGCTGGGCGGCAACGCGCCGTTTATCGTGTTTGACGATGCCGACGTGGACGCTGCGGTGGACGGTGCTATCGCTTCCAAGTTCCGCAATGCCGGGCAAACCTGCGTGTGCACCAACCGTTTTCTGGTCCAGGACGGCATTTACGATGCGTTTATCAGTAAGCTCACCGAGCGCGTGAAAGCGTTGAAAGTAGGCGATGGCCTGGCAGACGGCAGCGTGATTGGTCCGCTGATCAATCAGGCCGCGGTCGATAAAGTGCAGCACCACGTGGACGACGCCATGCAGAATGGCGCCCGCCTTATGTGCGGCGGCGAGCCTCATGCAGCCGGCGAGCGCTTCTTTACGCCTACGGTACTTGCCGATGTGACGACCGCCATGGCCGTGGCCGATGAAGAAACGTTTGGCCCCGTCGCGCCCGTGTTCCGGTTTACGCGCGATGAAGAGGCCATCCAGATGGCCAACGATACGCCGTTCGGCTTGGCAGCCTACTTTTACGCCACCGACTATCGCCGTATCTGGCGCACCATGGAAGCGCTTGAGTACGGTATGGTTGGCGTTAATGAAGGCTTGATCTCGACCGAGCTGGCGCCGTTTGGCGGCGTGAAGGAGTCTGGCCTTGGCCGTGAAGGCTCCCATCACGGTCTCGATGAATTTACTGAATTGAAATACGTCTGCGTCGGCGGCTTATAAGGGGAATGAACATGACTAATCACGAACTGAACGAACTCAAAAACCGCTATGTGGCCAACGGCGCAGCGACCCCGAATACGGCCTTTGCCGAGCGTGCTGAAAACGCCGAGCTTTGGGATGCCGACGGTAACCGCTGGATAGACTTCGCGGGCGGCATCGGCGTGCTCAACCTGGGTCATCGCCATCCGAAAATCGTTGCCGCGGTTGAAGCGCAGTTGCACAAGGTCATGCACACCAGCGCTGCGGTCATCTCCTACGCGCCTTATGTGCAGTTGTGTCAGAAGTTGTGTGAACTGACCCCGGTACGTGGCCCCGAGCGTAAAGCCATGCTGGTCAACACCGGTGCCGAAGCGCTGGAAAACGCCGTGAAGATTGCCCGCGCCGCCACTGGCCGCACCGGCATCATCACTTTCGATGGTGCCTTCCACGGCCGCACCATGATGACGCTGGCCATGACCGGCAAGGTGCTGCCCTACAAGAACGACTTTGGCCCGATGCCGGGCGACGTATTCCGCGCCCCGTTCCCGAATCCGCTGCACGGCATCAGTGAAGAGGCGTCACTCGATGGCATTCGCACGCTGTTCAAGACCGATATCGCCCCGCACCGCACGGCGGCCATCGTGATCGAGCCGGTACAGGGCGAAGGCGGTTTCTATATTGCTTCACCCGAGTACCTACAGGCGCTGCGCGCGCTGTGCGACGAGCACGGCATTCTGTTGATTGCCGATGAAGTGCAGTCTGGCTTTGCGCGCACCGGCAAGTTGTTTGCGCTGGAGCACAGCGGTATCGAAGCGGATATTCTGACCACCGCCAAGAGCCTGGCCAACGGCATGCCGCTGTCTGCTGTCGTGGGTTCGGCCAAAGTAATGGATGCCTCCGGCCCCAACTCGCTGGGCGGCACCTACAGCGGTAACCCGCTCTCTTGCGCCGCGGCGCTGGCGGTGATCGAAGTGATCGAGGAAGAGAATATCCTTGAGCGCAGCGCGCAGATGGGTCGCCTGTTGGCTGAACGTTTTGGCGTATGGGAAGAGCGCTTTCCCGCCGTGGCGCACGGCCGCCAGCTGGGCGCCATGGCGGCATTCGAGCTTTTGGATAGTAACGGAAAGCCCGACACCGACTTGACCGGCGCACTCTGCGCCAAGGCGCGCAAGAATGGCCTGATTCTGCTTTCCTGCGGCTTCTACGGCAACAGCATCCGTATTCTGGTACCGTTGACTGTGTCAAGTGAGGTGCTGGAAGAGGGCTTGAGCATCATCGAGCAGTCGCTGGAAGCGCTTGGCTAATACGCCGCGTTAGGCATGCATCTATAGCCCGCCCCCGCCAACAGCATTCGCTTGCTGGGGGGGGGGCGGGCTAGGGCATCAACAGACGACAGCCAATCCGCTGGCTGCCACCTGCCGACCAGGCAACGAGAAGGTTAATCCAGAACTTCAGGCTTGTTGGCATCTGCTGGTGTTGGCAGATAATAGAGCGTGGGCACTATCAGCAGCGCAAGCAGTTTTCTTCACAAGCCTAAGCTGTTCGTTACTTGATGGTGACGTTACCATCAAGTTGTCGCCGCGTAACTAACTTGGCAGGACCAACCCAGCAGGAGAGTTGTCATGTATATCGCAATGAACCGTTTTCAGATTGCCCCAGGCCGCGAAGAGGATTTTTTGGAGGTGTGGCGTAAGCGTGATTCGCACTTGAGCGACGTGCCCGGTTTCAAGCAGTTCAACATGTTGCAGGGCGCAAGCCAGGAAGAGCACACCGTGTTTATTTCCCACAGCGTATGGGAGTCGGAAGCGGCTTTCCGCGCCTGGACCCAGTCAGAGGCGTTTCGTAAGGCTCATGCGGGCGCCAAGTCACCGGAAGGTATCTACCTGGGGCCGCCCAAATTTGAAGGGTATGAGGTCGTGCTTTAAGCACGGGGCAAGCGGCTTGGCCTCTTTAATAGAGCGCTAGGCCGAGTGAGAGCAGTACACTGTAAATCAGCGTCGATAGCGCGGTTTTTTTCAGCATGCCGGTAAGCGTTTCACCGTCGGTAGTGTGGTGTAGCGTTCTGGCAGCGTCTGCTAACGGTTTGGCAACCAGCAGGCAGCTCCAGCTAAGCCAGGGGGCGGGCAGTGCGACCAGATAAATCACGGTGAGCAGTAGCGCCATTGCCAGCAATATCCAGTGGTAGGTAATGGCGTTAGCGCGGCCCAAGCGCACCGCCAAAGTGATCTTGCCGTTGCGCGTGTCACTTTCGATATCGCGCACGTTATTCACGTTCAATACAGCGGTTGCCAGTAACCCGCAAGCGGCCGCGGGCAGTAGTGTAAGCCCGTCCAGTTGTTGTGCATGCAGGTAGTACGTGCCGAGCACCCCTAACAAGCCGAAGAAGATAAAGACCGCAATATCTCCCAGCCCCCGGTAGCCATACGGCGTGCCGCCCAGCCCTACGGTATACGTGACCGCGGCCAGCAGCGCGGCAGCACCCAGAAGAATAAAGATGAGAATGGACGCCCACTGATTGCCAAAAGCCGTCAGCAGTAGCAACAGTCCACACAGGGCGGCAACGACCGCCATCACCACCATTCCACCGCGCATAGCGCGAGGGCTCAGTAACCCTGACGAGACAGCGCGAACCGGGCCTATGCGCTGGTGATCATCCGCCCCCGTCGCCGCATCGCCGTAATCATTGGCCAGGTTTGAAAGCACTTGCAGGGCAATCGCCGTTAGCAGGGCAAGGAGTAGCACGCTCGGATTAAACCCTTGTGCGTGCGCCGCAAGGCCTGAGCCAAGCAGGATAGAGGCACATGCCAAAGGCAGCGTACGAGGCCGGGCCGCTAATAACCAAACCTGGAACGGGCGGTGCTTGTCGGGTTGATCCATTGCTTCGGTGTCCTGGTCGTGATGACGTTAAATGACTAAAAGGGCGTGCGTAGCTATGTATTATTAAGTGCTAAAAAGTAGACCTGCGTCAAAAGAAGCAGCGGTGTCTTATCACAAACTATTGTTAATCCCTCTTAACAGGAGTTAATTTGATGATCGGCGACTTATTTAGACAAAGCAAATATGCAGCGCTTGTTTGGCTAGCCTTCCGGCTTTATCTTGGGATTACCTGGCTCAGTTTGGGAATCGGCAAACTGACGGGCGGTTTTGATGCGCAAGGGTTCCTGAGTAACGCGGTGGCGAACCCTGTAATGCGGGAAGGGAGCATGGTGTATCCCAACTACGTTGCTTTTTTGGAGCATTTTGCGCTGCCCTATGCGGGTATGTTTAATGTGGTGATCCCGCTGGGGGAGATACTCGTGGGGTTGGGTTTGATCGTGGGGGGGCTGACCTCTTTTGCAGGCTTCTTCGCTATTGTGATGAATATGTCGTTTCTAATGGCGGGTACGGTCTCCACCAACCCGTGGATGATTGCGTTAACCTTTTTCTTACTGGTAGCGGGCGCGAACGCTGGCCATTTTGGGGGAGACCGTTGGGTCTTACCCTATATCAAACAGAGGCTGGGCATTACGCGCCGCACCCGATTTATCTGAGACGCGGGGCCACTGATTGTCTGAACACATGCGCTGGGTAACAGGCAGCAGCGTCGCTTACGGGTTGGCGCATATGAACAGCCAGAGCGCTGTCGCTGAGCTTATGGACCGGCTTGATGCATTGTCTGTGCCGTCCATCCAAGGGGTTATACGCCTGAGCGTGCCTTGCCGCGTTGATAGCCTGATGGGATGGTTGGACGCGCAAACGGTTTTTCCGCGCGGCTACTGGAAAGCGCGAGACGCTGGCGCACCGGAGTACGCGACGCTAGGCATGGTGAGCGTCACCGATTCGCTTGAGACACTACAGGCCGACCTTGCCAAACTCGCAACCTTGCCTGGTGAGCAGCCGGACTATTTCGGCGGCATGGCGTTTGATGCTACGTCGCCCGGCTGGGAAAATTTCAAAAATTGCTGTTTTATATTGCCGCGTGTTGAACTTAAGCGCTCACAACAGGGGGCGCTACTGACGCTCAATTTGCGCTTTGACGACCGTTGTGGCGACCTTGAAATAGCCGAAGCACGCGTCTTTTTAGCCAGTCTCCAGCAAGAACAACCGCTGCCCCCTCTGCGTCCGCATGCCTATTTACGTTATGACTCCCCTGCCCAGCAGGCGTGGTCAGCGTGGGTGTCCCAAGTGGCCCACGCTGATCAGCTGTGCCATACGCCCAAAGTGGTGTTATCGCGAGAGACGCGTTTGGTTATCGCGGATGACGCATCGAAAACGCCATCGCCCTGGGCGCTGCTGGGCTGCTGGCAGGCAGAGGCGGCGGCGTGCTTTCAACTGGGCATTCAGTGGGATTCAGAGACCGCCTTTATCGGTTGCCCACCGGAGCGCCTTTATCAGCGAGAAGGTACGCAGCTGGTAACCGAGGCGCTAGCGGGTACCACCCATCGTGGCGCTGATGCACGAAAGGACCAATACCTTGCCGAGGCACTGTTGGTAGATACGAAAAACAGCCTGGAAAACCAGTGCGTTTATGAGGATATTCTTACCCGGCTTGAGCCCTTGTCTCGCGATGTTCAAGCCGGGGAGACCCATGTTCTTAAGCTGCGCTCTGTGCAGCATATCCGCCGCCTTATTCATGCCGAATTGCATCACACGGTGACGGACCAGGCGCTGCTTGCCAGTTTGCCGCCTACTCCAGCGGTAGGCGGTGTTCCTCGTGCATCGGCGCTGGCGTTTATCCGGCAGCACGAACATCACCAGCGGGGTTGGTATGCGGGTGTATTTGGCCGGGTGAGCCTGGCCAGTACGGAGCTTGCGGTGGCGATCCGATGCGCTCATATCGGCGCTAATGAGATTCGCCTTTATGCCGGTGCGGGCATTGTCGCGGGCTCTCAGCCTGATGCAGAGTGGCGTGAGCTGGACAACAAAATTGCCGACATTATGTCGCTGCTCAACATGGGGTAATACCAATGACCGCGAACGCCATGCCGCGCGGCTTTTCGCTTCAGCACGCTACCTTTAACCATGTGTGGGCCGCATTGCTGCTTGAGGAGCTTTACCGCTTGGGCATGCGCGACGTTGTGCTGGCGCCGGGCTCACGCTCGTCGCCGCTCACCATGGCGGCCAGCGAGCATGCCGGGCTTCGCTGCCACTGCCATTTTGACGAGCGTGGCCTGGCCTTTATGGCACTGGGTCTTGCGCGCGGAAGTGGCCGCCCGGTAGCGGTTATCACCACCTCGGGCACGGCGGTTGCCAATCTGTATCCTGCCGTCGTAGAAGCCAAGCTAATGGGTGTGCCGCTGGTAGTGCTCTCAGCCGACCGCCCTATTGAGTTACTGGATAACGGCAGTAACCAGGCCATCGACCAGCGCGACATCTTCGCTCGTCATACCGTGATGCATCACGATCTTCCGCCCCCTGGCCCTGAACTGAGCGCCGCGTTTCTACTCAGCACCGTTGATCAAACTATTGATCAACAGCAGCGTACGCCAGGCCCTGTGCATTTTAACTGCCGCTACCGTGAGCCTCTTTACCCTGGCGACCAGAGAGAGGATGCCACGGATTATCTGGCGCCTCTCGGAAGCTGGCTGACCTCTTCAGTGCCGTGGAGCCAGTGGGTATCCAGTACGCAAGCGCCCGCGTTTTCTACCGAGTGGGCGGATTTTTCGTGTCAGCGAGGCGTTATCGTGGCGGGATGTATAGATGACCCGCACCAGGCGCAGCAGGTGGTGACGTTATCCCGTCGATTAGGCTGGCCTCTGTTGGCGGATCTACAAAGCCAGGTACGTTTTGACCGCCAAAACGTGATCCATTTTGACCTGGCGCTGCACGATCCTCATTTTGTCGAGGAGTTGGAGCGGGCCGATGTGTTGCTGCAATTTGGCGGGCGTCTTATCTCCAAGCGCCTGACGCAGTTTATTGCTCGTCATTCCTGGCAGGATGTTTGGCTGGTGGACTCGCGCCCCCAGCGGCTCGACCCTGATTACAGCGTTAAGCGCCGCTTCATTTGCCCGCCCGAGGCAGTGGTGGCCGCGCTTGAACGTGAGACCGAGCGCACCCCTTGGCACCGGCTTAACCAGTGCCAACAGCGCATCAGCGATATCGTGAATCAACGCTGTAATACCTTTTCAGAGCTGGGCATTTGTCATCGGTTGTTGCAGCAGGCAAACGGGCAGCTGTTTGTGGGTAACAGTATGCCCGCAAGGCTGATGAACATGCTGGGCGCGTACCGCACAGCACCTTTGCGGGTGTTCACCAACCGCGGAGCTTCCGGTATCGATGGGCTGATCGCCACGGCCTACGGCGCCAGCGCTACCAGCGACCAGCCCACCACGCTGATTGTGGGCGATATCAGCGCGCTGCATGACCTTAATAGCCTGGCGCTGCTGAAGCAGGCCGTTCAGCCGCTGGTGGTGATCATCCTCAATAATGATGGCGGCAGCATCTTTCATATGCTGCCAGTGCCCAAGGAAGGTGCGCTACTTGAGCGTTATTTCCGTCAGCCACACGGTTTGAGTTTTGAGTACGCGGCGCAAATGTTTGGGCTTGCCTACGCCGCACCTGGCTCGCTGGAGAGCTTCGATGCGGCCTATGCCCGAGCCCTGGAAAGGGGCGTTACACTGATTGAGCTTAACGTGCCACATCAGCAGGTTGCAGACGATCTTGTGGCACTGGCGGCAACGCTAGGTAGGCGCGATAACCATGAAGGCTGAATATGAAGCGCACGCCCAGCCACGCCCAACGCTGGTTATGCTGCACGGCTTGTTAGGTGATCGCCACGATTGGGCGGAGGTCATCGCCGCGTTGAAAGATGTGCCGTGCCTGGCGTTGGATTTACCGGGCCACGGCCAAAATCACCAGGTGGCGGTCGACTCTTTCTCCGCTTTTCACCACTGGCTAACCGGTACGTTGGCCGCGCAGGATATTCACCGCTACTGCTTGCTGGGCTACTCGCTGGGAGGCCGTTTGGCGCTTGATCACGCCCGCCGCCAACCTGCGGGGCTTGAGGCGCTTTGGCTGGAGAGCGCTCATCCAGGCTTGCCCGAAAGCGAGCGCGATGAGCGTATGGCTCATGATGCACGCTGGGCACAACGCTTTGCGCAGGAACCTCTTGAACGCGTGCTTACCGACTGGTATCGGCAGCCCGTCTTTGCTGACCTTACACATGCGCAGCGAGCGCGGCAGATTGAACGGCGGTTGGCCAATCATGGCCCGTCCGTGGCGACAATGCTGCGAAGCACGTCGCTCGGCAGGCAGTCCTCTCAGTGGCCGTGGCTGGCTGAAACGTCACTTCCCATTGGTTACTTTTCAGGTCGGCAGGATACTAAATTTCACACACTTGCCGCCCGCTTGGCTAACATAGCCCCTCGCGTGCACCCTATCGCGCTGGAAGGCGGGCACAACCTGCATACAGAGCAAGCAAAAAGCATCGCCGAACCGATTAGCCGATGGTATCAACGCCTCGGCTAAACGGCTCGCTCACCTGGAGTCAGTTAATCAACAGCAGCCACGGCAAACCGATAGCCAGCCAGGCCACTAAGAACAGCAGACCAAAAATAGCCCCAAGCCGCCAATAAAGGGCGCTTGGCAGATAGCCGCTGCCATAGTAAACCGGGCTTGGGCCGGTGCCGTAGGGGGTGATAATGCCCATAAAGCCCAGCGTGGGGAGCAGCAGGAGGATAAACATCTGCATATCCAGCCCTGCAATACCGGAAGCCGCCGCCAGCATCACCGGCAACAGGGCGGTAACGTGGGCCGTGACGCTGGCAAACAGGTAGTGCAGGAGATAGAAGATCACCGTGAGCGCCACCATCGCCATGACGGGATTAAAGTGGCTGATTTGTTCACCCACCACGCCACCAAACCAGTTGACGAATCCGACCTGGCTTAGCCCGCCTGCCAGCGCCACCAGCGTTGCAAACCACACAAAGGTATTCCAGGCGGCTCGATTGTCGAGGATATCGTTCCAGCTCACGATGCCGGTCAGCAACATGCAGCAAATCACCACCAGGCCTACCAGGGAGGCGGACACAACATCGCCCGCAAAAATCCACAGCAGTAGCGCAGAGACGACCATGATGACCAGCAGTATCTCGTTGCGAGTAAGCGCCCCCAGTTTGTTCAGCTCATCCCGCGCCCAGTTGGACACTTCTTCACCGGCTTTCACTTCTGGCGCGCAGAGCCAGTAACAGAGCAGAGGGACCAGCAACAGCAGCAGAATGCCAGCGGGCGCTACGGCGATAAACCACTGCCCCCAGTTAATATGAATACCGGTAGCGCTTTCTGTCAGAGCAATGGCCAACAGGTTGGGGGCAAGCGCGGTTAGAAACAGCGAGCTGGTCACACAGGTAGAGGTGATCGCTGTCCACATCAGAAAACTGCCCATGCGCTTCATGCTGGGGTCATTGGGCTGGGAGTCGTAAAGCGGCGGCAGATTGCGAATGACCGGATAAATGGTGCCCCCGCTACGCGCCGTGTTGGAAGGTGTAAAAGGCGCTAGCACCGCATCGGCGATCATTACCGCGTAGCCCAACGTTAATGTGCGCTTGCCCATGGCCTTGACCAGCCAAAGTGATATGCGCCTACCTAGCCCGGTTTTTTCATACCCCAGCGCGAACATAAACGCGCCAAAAATCAGCCATACTGTCGAGTTGGTGAAGCCCGAAACTGCCCATGAAAAGGCCTGGTTGGCAGCATTAAAGCCTTCGGTCGCTAGCTGTTCGGGTGAAAACAGCACCCAGCGGGAGAGCAGCGCCACCAGGGTCACGCCGATTAACCCAATGACCGCGCCTGGCAAGGGTTCAAAAATCAGCCCCACCACACAGCCCAAAAAAATAGCGAAGAAGTACCAGGCGTGAGGGGCAACTCCCTCAGGCGTGGGTATCAACGCAACGATAATGGCCACTACAAGCGGCGCCAACAACTTCCAGTCAAATGCCGATTGCACACTACTGTTCATATCAAGCTGCCCCTCTTTTGGGCTGCGAAAGCAGCCGAATCTCTTCACTGCTATCGTGGTTGATTTTCATCTGCTTGCGGTTACATACGTTGCAGAGAATGGCGATAGCGACTAATAGTTAAAAATTGTAGTTGGAATTCTTTATTAAAATTAATAAATGAGAAATTAAACGTAACTACTCTTGTTAAAGCATCGCCTGTCTTAAAGGTGTATTTCTTGATATGCGTCAATAGAGCTTGGCATGCGGGGATAGCACGTACCTGGAGTGTGATAAGTTCAACCAAAAGACACCGCATCGAAGCGTGTCGCCACTACCGCCTTTGGCCTGGCTACAGAAAGGGAGCATCATGCAGCATCGAGATTTCGATATCGTGATTGTGGGTGGAGGCGGCGCAGGCTTGCGTGCCGCTATCGCCGCGGCAGAAAGCGCTAAGGCACAGGGCATTTCTCAAAGCATCGCTCTGATTTCCAAGGTCTATCCTATGCGCTCCCATACCGTTGCCGCTGAGGGCGGTGCGGCGGCAGTAACCAGCGAGGAGGATACGTATCAGGCGCATTTTGACGACACTGTGTCGGGTGGCGACTGGCTGGTTGAGCAAGGCGTGGTGGATTATTTTGTGCATCATGCCTACCAAGAGTTGGTGCAGATGGAGCGCTGGGGCTGCCCCTGGAGCCGCAAGGAGGATGGTAATGTGCAGGTACGCCGCTTTGGCGGCATGAAAACCGCACGTACCTGGTTTGCCGCCGATAAAACCGGCTTTCACATGCTGCATACCCTGTTTCAAACCTCGCTCAGATATTCCCAAATTGAGCGCTTCGATGAGTATTTTGTCCTTGATCTTGCCGTGCACGAAGGGGCCGTTATTGGCGTCATTGCCCTTCAAGTGGCCACCGGCGAGCTTATTCTGCTGCGCGCCAAAGCCGTGATATTGGCAACAGGAGGTGCCGGGCGCCTGTTTCGCTTTAATACCAACGCAGGGATCGTGACTGGCGACGGGATGGCGATGGCCTATCGCCACGGTGTGGCGCTTAGGGACATGGAGTTTGTTCAGTATCACCCCACGGGCCTTCCCGGCTCCGGCATTTTAATTACCGAAGCGTGTCGTGGCGAAGGGGGTATTTTGCTCAACAAGGATGGCTACCGCTACCTTCAGGATTACGGGCTGGGCCCGGAAACCCCACTGGGCAAGCCGGAAAACAAGTACATGGAGCTGGGCCCTCGCGATAAGCTCTCACAGGCCTTTTGGCAGGAGCAGCAGGCGGGCCGCACTGGCACCTTTGGCGATAGCGATGTGGTCTATCTTGACCTGCGCCACTTGGGCGAAGCCTACCTTCTTGAGCGCCTGCCCTTTATCTGCGAGCTGGCTAAATCCTACATTAACGTTGACCCGGTCAAAGAGCCGATCCCTATCCGCCCGGCGGTGCACTACACCATGGGCGGTATTGAAACCAATCCCTACTGTGAAACGTCGGTTGCCGGGCTTTATGCGGCGGGTGAATGTGCCTCTGTTGGGCTGCATGGTGCTAATCGCTTAGGCTCCAACTCGCTCACTGAGCTGCTGGTGTTTGGCCGTTTAGCAGGGGAGCAGGCAAGCCAGCGCGCGGCGCAAACCGAGTGGGCAGACACGCACCTTCTGGAAACCCAAGCTGCCCATCAGCAGGCAAAACTAGCGCATCTTTGTGATGGTGAGGGCAGCGGCGAGACGTGGGTGACGCTTAAGCATGCCATGGTGCAGGCCATGGAGAGTGGCTGCGGTATTTATCGTACCGAAGAGGGTATGCGGCAGTCGTTGGGGACGATTCGTGAACTGCGGGCGCGCTATCAGAAGATTCGTGTCAACGACACCAGCAAAATATTCAACACAGAGTTGCTTGAGTGCATTGAGCTTGGCTACGGGCTGGATATTGCCGAGGCATCTTGCCTTGGTGCACTGGAGCGGCGTGAGTCCCGTGGCGCTCACCAGCGCTTGGATGACGGTATGCAAACGCGCGATGACATTAACTACCTCAAGCACAGCCAGGTGTTTTATCAAGGCGATGCACACGCTCGGTTGGCATGGCAGGAAGTAGACGTGCGTTTTTCCGCGCCCGCAGAACGTACCTATGGGGATGCGTCCAAGGGAGGCAAGGCATGAGTACTCAGCAGGTATCCACCCGGCGCATCAGCGTCAAACGCTATTTACCCGACAACTCTACCGAGCCCTATTGGCAGGAGTATGAGCTGCCAGTCGACGACAGCACCTCATTGTTGGATGCGTTGAATCACATCAAAGAGCAGCTCGACAGCACTCTGAGCTACCGTTGGTCGTGTCGCATGGCGATCTGTGGCTCCTGTGGCGTTATGGTGAATGGCGTCCCCAAGCTTGGCTGTAAGACCTTCCTGCGCGACTTCGACGATGAGATCCGCATTGAACCATTGGCGCACTTTCCCGTGCAGCGCGACCTGGTGGTTGATATGGAGATATTCCTCGATCACCTGGCCGCCGTTAAGCCCTATCTGATAGACGACAACCCGGTAAAGCCTTTTGACCCGAAGGCGCCAGAAACCTATCGCCAGTCGCCCCGGCAGCTTGCCCGTTACAAGCAGTTCGCTAACTGTATCAACTGTGGGCTTTGTTACTCCGCTTGCCCGCAGTTTGGGCTTAATCCTGAGTTTATTGGCCCAGGAGCCATTGCGCTGGGGCATCGCTATAACCTGGATAGCCGTGACCACGGTAGCACGCAGCGAATGGACGAATTGAACCGTCATGAAGGCGTATGGAGCTGCACCTTTGTGGGCTTTTGCTCAAAGGTGTGTCCCAAACACGTTGACCCAGCGGCGGCTATCAATCAGAGCAAAGTGGCGTCCGCTAAGCACACGCTAATTGCGCTGTTTAAGGGCTAGGAGAAAGGGTATGGATAAGTCGACATCGCAACGCTTTGTGCCGTTAAAACGTAACTGGTGGCTGAAACTCCGCTTTTTTAAACTCTATATGCTGCGTGAAGCGACGGTGTTACCGCTGGTTTTTTTCCTACTCTGCCTACTGGCGGGCATGGTCGCGCTGCTCCAGGGCCCAGATAGCTGGCAACGATGGATCGCCTTTATGGGATCTCCCATCGTTTTGCTGCTCAACCTTTTGGCGCTAGCCGCCAGCCTGTTTCACGCGGTGACCTTTTTTGTGCTGTTTCCTCGCGTTATGCCGCTGCGCATCGGTAACTACCAACTACCGGATAAGGCGATTGTGGCGGGACAGTGGGCGGGCGTTCTGGCCGTACTGCTGTTGTTCATCTGGCTGTTTGGGAGGGCGTCTGTATGACTAAACCAACCATGAATGCGTCAGGCGCGGGCAGTCAGCGCACGAATCAGCTTCCCCACCACCAGGCCTACGATGAGTCGCTATGGTGGGGACTATTCAGTGCAGGCGGCGTCTGTTTTGCCGTGTTACTGCCCTCTGCCATCCTGTTTTTTGCCGTGCTGCTTCCCTTGGGCTGGCTACCTGCCGACGCGCTCAGCCATGAGCGGGCATCGCGACTGCTATTCAGCGTGCCAGGCTTTCTGTTTGTTGGCGCGGCGGTCTGTTTGCCGCTTTTTCATGCCGCCCATCGCCTGCGCCACGGAATGTTTGACCTTATTTTGGGCCGCGACACCACCAATAAAAAGCTGATGTATGGCGCTGCGGCGCTGTTAAGCCTTCTGGCACTAGGGCTGGCCGTGGCAGGTATGTTGCGCTAAGCCCGAAAGACGCCAATACCTAATGAATCAGGGAACTTTGAATGATCCACGGACTTACAGAAGCGGAACTCTATCAACCGGTTGAGTGGCAGGACCACTCCGGCGACTACCAGGATATTCGGTATCATGTCTCTAAAGAGGGCATTGCACGCATTACCATCAACCGCCCAGAGGTGCGTAACGCCTTTCGCCCCTTGACGGTTAGCGAAATGATTCAGGCGCTTGGTCGCGCACGTCACGATAGTCGCGTCGGCGCGATTTTGCTCACCGGCGCAGGCGATAAAGCGTTCTGCTCCGGCGGTGATCAGCGCATTCGCGGTGACTATGGCGGCTACCAGGATGAGCAGGGTGCTCATCACCTGAACGTGCTGGATTTTCAGCGTGATATTCGTACCTGCCCCAAGCCGGTTGTCGCCATGGTGGCAGGCTACGCGATTGGTGGTGGGCATGTGTTGCATCTTATGTGTGACCTGACCATTGCGGCGGATAACGCGGTTTTTGGCCAGACCGGACCCAAAGTAGGCTCTTTCGACGGCGGCTACGGTGCCTCGTATATGGCGCGCATTGTGGGTCAGAAAAAAGCCCGCGAAATCTGGTTTTTGTGCCGCCAGTACAGCGCTGCGCAAGCGCTGGAGATGGGCCTGGTCAACCACGTGGTGCCGCTGGATGAGCTTGAAAAAGAGAGCGTGCGCTGGTGCCGGGAGATGCTGCAGCACAGCCCAATGGCGCTACGCTGTTTGAAAGCGGCACTGAATGCCGACTGCGATGGCCAGGCCGGGCTGCAGGAACTAGCGGGTAACGCCACTATGCTCTATTACATGACCGATGAAGGCCAGGAGGGGCGTAACGCGTTTAATGAGAAGCGGCCCCCGGATTTCTCACGTTATCCGCGTAACCCTTAATGCCATTAGCGCTTTACCGCTACGCGCTGCCACTTCGCCAGCCGCTGCTGTTTAACGGCCAGCGGATCACGCAGCGAGAAGGGCTGCTGGTGTCGATTAACGGGCAGTGGGGTGACATTGCGCCACTGCCTGGTTTTTCAGCAGAAACCTTAACCGATGCCGAGACCGAAAGCAGGGCCTGCCTAACCGCCTTGAAGCGCGGTGAAGAAGCAGTGCCCACGCTCCCCTCGGTACAGTTCGGGTTCGACTGTGCACAGCACGTTTGGCCCCCACATTGTCCCGCCGCGTTAGCGCCTTACCCACTATTACAAGGCGAGCCCGTATCGCTGATCGCGATGCTGGATAGCGCGTTAGACAACATACGCAAGGGCGGGCAGCCGCCACCTTCGCGCCTCAAACTCAAGGTAGCGCGTTACGCAATGAGCGACGAGCTAGCGCTGATCGCCAATCTGGCTGAAAAGCTGCCCGCTACCCAACTGATTCTGGATGCCAACGGCGGCTGGACAAGGGAAGAGGCCACGCGGTTTTGTCGACAGCTACCGCGTGAACAGATCGACTACCTGGAAGAGCCCTGCTCCACGTTTGCTGACACCATTGCCGTGGCCGATGCAGCGGGTGTGAAGATTGCGCTGGATGAAACGTTGTCACGTAACGCGCCCTGGTATTCCCATCCTCATATTGCCGCCCTGGTGATTAAGCCTACATTGATAGGCGCATTAAGCGCTTGCGAGGCACTTGTACAGCGGGCGCGGACAGATAATCTGCGGGTGGTTATTTCCTCAAGTTTCGAGTCTGACCTTGGCTTGGGTTTGCTGGCTCGGCTGGCCTGCCAATGGGCGCCCGAAGAACCACCGGGGCTGGATACCGGAAACTGGCTGGCTGAACGGGTAACCACCACGGCAGGTGATGTCGTTGCCGGGCGCTTGACGTGCCTCTATCAAGATATGCAGGAATAACCAGGAGCGTGCCGCGTGATGCAACCTTGCCCCATTAACTATTGGGCCACTGAAACTCCGCAGCATATTGCGCTACACAGTGGCTCAGTGACGCTTACCTATCGAATGCTCGATAGGCGTATCGCCGCGTTGGCGCGACAGCTGGCGCAAAAGGGGGTTCAGCCTGGGGACAAATTAATGGCCCCGGCCAAAGGCGCATTGGCCTCGTTATTATTGGCCTGGGCTTGTCTGCGTGTCGGGGTGGTTTTCTGCCCGCTTAACCCGGCCTTTCCAGGCACCCATCAGCACGCGCTTGCCCAGCGCCTGCAGGCCAGCCGCATTTGTTATACGGAAGGCGAGCAGGGTGACGCGCAGGTAACGTCATCGGCTCCAGCGCCGATTACCCTCGATTTTTCCGAAGAGTTAATGACCGAACAAGCGGTGCAGCTGAATGCCGATCAGCGCTGTAACACGATTTTTACCTCGGGTTCCAGCGGCATGCCTAAGGCGGTACTGCACCGGCTGGGGAATCATTTGGCCTCGGCCAGAGGCTCGGCGACCTTAATTCCGGTTGATCAACAAAGCGGCTGGCTGTTGTCGCTACCGCTGTTTCATATTGGCGGCTACGCGATTCCCTTTCGCGTATTTCTCGCAGGTGGCCGGGTCATTCTGGATGATGGTGATGCGCCGCTGGCTGCACGCCTGGAACAACAGCCTATTACGCACCTTTCACTGGTACCCACTCAGCTCTGGCGCTTATTACAAGCGGGCTTTGACCCCGCCAGGACACAGCTGCGCGAACTGCTGTTGGGCGGCGCGGCAATCCCCGCACCGCTGGTGGCACACATGACCTCGCTGGGGCTGGCGCCAAAAGTTAGTTATGGGCTATCTGAAATGGCAAGCCAGGTCTGTACCGGTGCTCCCTCGGCACCAGGTGTTGTCGGCAAGCCACTTCCGGGGCGCGATGTTCGGATCATCAACAATGAAATACAGGTGCGGGGCGATACCCTGTTTAGCGGCTATTTAAATAACGGTGCGCTGGACCCAACCCTAAATGATGAGGGTTGGTTTGCCACTCGGGACAAGGGGTATTTCAATTCTGCGGGGGAACTGGTGGTTGAAGGGCGGCTGGATAACGGCTTTATCTCCGGCGGTGAGAACATTCAGCCGGAAAGCATCGAACAGCGGTTGGTGGATCACCCTAGCGTCGCCCAAGCGCTGGTGGTTGCTGTGCCACACCCCGAGTGGGGTGAGCGCCCCGTTGCCTTTATTGATTGGCAGGCGCAAAGCGGCGAAGATCAGGCCCTGGCCCGTTGGGTGCGCGAGGCGCTGCCGGGCTTTATGGTGCCCGATGCATGGTTGGCGTGGCCCTCGGTGAAAGGGCTAAAGCCCTCACGCACGCACTTTGCCAAACTGGCCCAAGAGCAGTTGGCGGTGATATAAAACGCATCCATTAACGTTCGTTGGCTATGTGAGTTTCCATTCTCGACTCGCCTTCTGAGAAGGTGGATCTCTTTATTTTTGATAAGGACATTTATGAGCTCTTCTCAAGCGTCGGATACGCGGCGCGCAGGCGTATTTTTAGGGGCGGCGCTTGCTTTCATGATCACCATGGTGGGCACCACGCTGCCCACGCCGCTTTATCCGATCTATCAGCATGAATTTGGTTTTTCGGATCTGATGATTACCGTCATCTTTGCGGCGTATGCGGTGGGGGTCATTTCAGCGTTATTGATTACCGGGCAATGGTCTGATCAGCTAGGGCGTAAGCCGCTGCTGCTTGCCGGGCTTTTCCTGTCAGCGGTAAGCGATATCGTATTTTGGCAAGCCGATGGGTTAGGCATGTTGCTTACCGGCCGCGTACTTTCGGGGCTTTCGGCGGGTATCTTTACGGGTACTGCCACCGTGGCTGTCATGGAGCTGGCACCACGTTCCTGGGGGCGCTCCAGCACGTTGGTTGCTACCGCCGCCAATATGGTCGGGTTAGGTGTCGGGCCGGTACTTGCGGGGGCGCTGGCCGTGCTGTTTGCGGCACCGTTGGTGCTGCCGTTTGCTATTCACTTCGCGTTAGCGTTGGTAGCGGTGGTGTGTATCTGGCGAGCGCCTGAAACGGTTACGCGCCCAGCGAATATCAAGCTTCGCGTTCAAACACCTAAAATCCCTTCTGAGGTGCGCAGCGTTTTTATACCCGCGGCTATCGCAGCGTTTGCTGGTTTTATGGTGTTCGGTTTTTATACCGCAGCAACCCCCGCCTTCCTGGGCCAGCAAATGGGCTACACCAATCATGCACTGATAGGGTGTGTGGCAGGGCTGCCGTTTATCGCCTCGACTGTTGGGCAAATGGGTCAGGGGCGGCTGCCTGAGCCTGGAAGATTGCCGATTGGGTGTGCTGTGCTGCTTGTCGGTGTGCTCATCATTGCGTGGGGGATTGCTTACGAGCAACTGCTGGGTTTCATACTGGGCGCCATTGTTGCGGGCATTGGTCAGGGCATTACCTTCCGGGCGGGCATGGGCGCGATATCGGCGGCCAGCTCCCCTCAGCACAAAGCGGCAACGGTATCGTCTTTTTTCGTTGTTGCCTATGTGGCGATCTCGCTGCCCGTCGTCGGTATCGGCCTACTGGGGATAGTAGCCGGCCAACAAATCACCGCGCTAACGTTTGATCTCATCGTAGCGCTGCTGTGCTGCGTGGCGTTGGTGCTGCTATTGAAGCCACACCGTCTTGGCCGTGGAGCTACTCGCGACGCTGGCCGATGAGCGGTACCGACGTATCAAACTTATGCCGCTTGCGCTGTGCTTTTTGGGTCTCTGCCATAGCGTTATAGAGGATACGCTGCTGATCTTAATGCTGGGTAGGATAACGATGCTTGGATCAATCAGTGAACGATTAGTTGGCTTTCAAGCCGCTTGTTAATCTCTCAAGTAAAGCTCCCCCTTGCCCACCAGTACAGCACTGCCGCCTACCTGAACCAGGCCGTTATACCGGGTGGTTTCAATAACGCTGGCGCGGCCCATTTCAACGCCTTGATAGAGTGTCCAGTGCGTCGTTTCGTTAAGGGTTGCCAAATACCCGGTTAATGCCGCTGCGGCACTGCCGGTTGCGGGGTCTTCGCAAAGGCCATGTTCTCTGGAGAACATGCGGCTTCGAAGCGTAGCTTTTGAGCGATCAGCCGTTTCTGTTGCGTAAAGATATATTTGCTCCGCCCCGCTCGGGGCAACGGTCTCTGCCCATATGGTTGCTGAAATGTGTATGTTTTTTAGGGCTGCGGGGGCGCTCAGCTCGATCAGATGAAACGCCAGCCCGCAGGATGATATAACCGGCGTGCCGATAACCTGATGGGGTTGCAAGCCGAGCAGTGCCGCCGCCGATTGCTGGTCCAGTGTACTTGGCGTCATGCTGGCGGGCCTTGCGGCCGTAAACACGGCTTTCTCACCTGAGTAGCGAATGGGTAACTCGCCTACAGGCGGGTGAAGCACCAGCGTTTGCGTGCGGTTTACCAAGCCAAGCTCGGCTAGAAGCTGCGCGGTGCCGACGGTTGGGTGGCCGGCAAACGGTAGTTCCTGGGTGGGCGTAAAGATCCGCATCGGGTAGTGGTTTGGCTCAATAGGCGCACTTAAGAACACCGTTTCGGCAAGATTAAGCTCATTGGCGATTGCCTGCATGGTGGCTGTTGTCAGCCCGTCGGTGTTTAAAAAGACGGCTAGCTGATTGCCCGAAAAAGGCTGATCGGTAAATACGTCCAGCAGATAATATTCAGCGGTTTTCATATCGTTCTCCTTCTCATAATGTGTGCTTCCAAAAGGATTTACGACCCTCCTTTTGTGCCTGGGCACGGGTGATACCAATATCTCTTAGCAGCCGGTCAGCAACTGGCGGCGGCGGCTACGTTCGCGGTGGGCGCATATTTGAGAACGTAGCTGAGCCAATGAATCATCCAATACGCACTACTAACGAGCGCCCTTCACGAGTAACCCGCCGTTGGCGAATGTATATGCCATAAGAGAGGTCGCTCTTCATAAAAACGATGCATACTTATACCTTTGACCGAGGCTTGGTGCGATTTTTATAGATTTCTGCAACGTTCTGATTTTACTGTTCTTTAAGAATATCTTTCTGATCAAAAATTGACCTAAATCGCTGGTGGATTTTCTACTGCCTATTTTTATCTTGCAGAACAGTCATCTACAATTAGACCGTTCCCCACAGGCGTGGGGATGAATCGAGTGACCGCTTATGAAAGTGGTCGGATTCTGGCCGTTCCCCACAGGCGTGGGGATGAATCGAGCTACCAGCTCGTAAATAAGTGGAAGCAGGGCCGTTCCCCACAGGCGTGGGGATGAATCGTTTTTGCCGAAGGTGGCCTGCACCATGTCACTCCGTTCCCCACAGGCGTGGGGATGAATCGTGTAAAAGCTCGCCCTTGCCTTGGTGATCATCCCGTTCCCCACAGGCGTGGGGATGAATCGCTCATGCAGCGACACGGGGTCGACGCTGTTGCCCGTTCCCCACAGGCGTGGGGATGAATCGTCCGTCGAAATAGAATACTCCGCCGTATTCAACCGTTCCCCACAGGCGTGGGGATGAATCGCATTAATGAAGGGGTGCTTTTAATCTCTAAACCCGTTCCCCACAGGCGTGGGGATGAATCGCCTGGGGCAAGTACAACGACAAGCTGCGCGAACCGTTCCCCACAGGCGTGGGGATGAATCGCGCATGACCGGTGTGCTTTGGTTGTCACCGCGCCGTTCCCCACAGGCGTGGGGATGAATCGCACGGCACAAAGCGCTGGCGGTGGCCGTCGTTCCGTTCCCCACAGGCGTGGGGATGAATCGATATGCGTCTACTGGTGCCGGTGGAAGAGGCCCCGTTCCCCACAGGCGTGGGGATGAATCGCGAACGTTCAACGCCTCGCCAGATATAGCCAACCGTTCCCCACAGGCGTGGGGATGAATCGAATACGGGGATCTTCTTCTCTTCACTTCGGCGCCGTTCCCCACAGGCGTGGGGATGAATCGCCGACAACCACGCGGATTCCAGCGAAAGGGACCCGTTCCCCACAGGCGTGGGGATGAATCGATGGAGAAGAGGAGTGGCTGAAGGATATGCTGCCGTTCCCCACAGGCGTGGGGATGAATCGCCTATCTGACAGCGATATAGCATTCAGCCCACCCGTTCCCCACAGGCGTGGGGATGAATCGCCTGCGTCCTTGTAGTCGCCGGTGGCCATGGCCCGTTCCCCACAGGCGTGGGGATGAATCGAGTTTGGTGAGTTGCTGCAGTACTCCCAGCCACCGTTCCCCACAGGCGTGGGGATGAATCGTCTGGTAGTCACTCCAAGCAACAAGGGGAATACCGTTCCCCACAGGCGTGGGGATGAATCGCGTTCGGCGATTTTCCTCCAATGCCACCTTCACCGTTCCCCACAGGCGTGGGGATGAATCGGCAGCCACAAGACTGGTGTATGAAAGGGACTGCCGTTCCCCACAGGCGTGGGGATGAATCAGTTAGTCGCTAAATGCAAATTGTAGCTATAGCCCGTTCCCCACAGGCGTGGGGATGAATCGACAGCGGCGGCAATGAAGCGGCAGGGGGCGAACCGTTCCCCACAGGCGTGGGGATGAATCGCGCTCTTCTTTAGTTATCACGCTCTCTTCAATCCGTTCCCCACAGGCGTGGGGATGAATCGCCAGCCTCCCCGGCAGGGGGTGAGGAACAAGGCCGTTCCCCACAGGCGTGGGGATGAATCGCGTATAAACCCCAGCGAGGGAAGCGCTGAAGACCGTTCCCCACAGGCGTGGGGATGAATCGCTTGCCCGCTTCTATCAAGTGCTGTTTAGGCCCCGTTCCCCACAGGCGTGGGGATGAATCGCGCTGGTCGCCCGCGTTGACGCGCTGCCCCCACCCGTTCCCCACAGGCGTGGGGATGAATCGATCGTGGGGAATCAGGCCGGTACACTTCGCGGCCGTTCCCCACAGGCGTGGGGATGAATCGCACGTTACGGCTGTTGCTCTTGCGCTTGTGCACCGTTCCCCACAGGCGTGGGGATGAATCGGATGCGGTCAATTGCGGCTCAGTTATGGCGACCCGTTCCCCACAGGCGTGGGGATGAATCGCATGTCGGCGGCCATTTGCTCGATGGTCTCGCCCGTTCCCCACAGGCGTGGGGATGAATCGCATAGCCGTGAGCTGACTGACAAAATCCCCGACCCGTTCCCCACAGACGTGGGGATGAACCGGCCAGCGCGCTAAAGTCACGACGACTCAATAGCCGTTCCCCACAGGCGTGGGGATGAACCGAAATTGCCCGCGCCACTGGTCGCTCACCTGAAACCGTTCCCCACAGGCGTGGGGATGAACCGATATTTCGCTCTTTTTCATTCAGCTTTGTCAACCGTTCCCCACAGGCGTGGGGATGAACCGGCGATATTTGCACCGGCCACGGCTCATGCTCTCCGTTCCCCACAGGCGTGGGGATGAACCGATGCAGTGATTGAGGGTAATAAGTTCCGCGATCCGTTCCCCACAGGCGTGGGGATGAACCGGCACTACCCATAAAAGCGCCCACCGTTTTACGCCGTTCCCCACAGGCGTGGGGATGAACCGGGTAAAGACGATGACAGTACCACTGCTTGAACCCGTTCCCCACAGGCGTGGGGATGAACCGTTTGCGCGGTTCGCGGCTGGTCTCTTGAAGAGCCGTTCTCCACAGGCGTGGGGATGAACCGGGCCTGCTGTTACTGCTGGCTGAGTATGAAGCCCGTTCCCCACAGGCGTGGGGATGAACCGTATATATAAAAAGGAGGGGTATAAGGGGTGTACCCATAATGCCTATTCATTGTTGTATCGCGTAGCGTTACGCGCTACAGTGTATGCAGGTTCGACGGCAAGGGAGGCAAAGCGATGCGATGATAAAGAAAATCAAACACAAAGGCCTGAAACGGCTTTATGAGCGGGGGGAGCCCCAAGGAGTACAGCCTAACCATGTAGACGATTTAAGAGACATACTGGCAGTACTGGATGCCGCAACCAAGCCAAACGATATGGATTTACCAGGTTTTGATTTCCATGGCTTGAAAGGTGATAAGAAGGGCTTTTTTTCAGTGCATGTAAACGGTAATTGGGTAGTGATATTTACGTTTGATGGGGAGGATGCACACCTTGTTGACTATTTAGACTACCACTGACGGCGGCGCTCCTCGATAACCGACACGATACGGTTATCAAGGGCCACCGGATGGTTTCGCCACTTGAGCGGTAGCCACGATTGCACAGCCTCTAAATATACAGATTAAAAATATTGTGCATGACGATGACGATTATGATGAGGATAACGTGATGACGATGATGAATCCGCCGCACCCAGGCAGCTTGTTACGCCGCCGGATCGTGCCCGCGCTGGGGCTGAATGTCACTGATTTTTCCAAGAAACTAGGTATGTCCCGCACAGCGGTATCCCGCGTTTTGCATGAGCATGCCAGCATTTCCCCTGATTTTGCGGTTAGGCTTGAGCATGGCGGTATTGGTAACGCTAAGCACTGGATGACCATGCAGACCAACTACGACCTATGGCAAGCCGAGCATAAAGAGCAAAATCATATTGAAAGAATCGCTGCTGTTTGAATTAGTAAGTTACTAATTCACCAGTCTAAAGCTCAACGGATCGTGCCGTTGGGCTTTTTTGCTTGGGAACTAGATAATGGCGAATGACAATGAACTTGCAATCGATTTCGACCATGGGCAGATAGCGTATGAGGCCTGTTCACTAGCCAAAGTCATGGTAGAAGAAAGAGAACGGCTGGGGAATCATCGAGATTAATATCACGCCCTACCTGGGTAAAACCGAAAAGGTGAATGTGACGCTGCCAGGCCACGTCATCCGCCAGATCGACAAGTACGTTACTACGCACGGTATTAAAAGCCGCTCTCGACCAGGAGCGGTTTTTTCATGGTGACGCAACGCGTTCACCCATTAGTCGTTTGGGACCTTCCTTTCAACTTCCAGACACGCTATCGTCGGTTTTGGTTATTTCGCTAATTTTACTGAGCTAGCGTGGCTGCCATCCAGATCAAGGGAGAATGTTTTGACCATGCCGACTCGATCTTCACGTCTGCCGGCCTATCACCGTTATGCTGGCAAGGCCCTGCCGGGGCAGTCAGAAGATGCTTGCCATTTGCTGGCTTGGCATAGCCTGGATGTAGCGGCCGTTGGTTGGCACCTGCTTGCGCCGGAGCGGCCGCTGACGAAGCAGCTGGCGGCGCAGCTGGGTATTGAGCCCGAGCCATTGCGGCGGCTAATGGTGTTTTTATTGGGGCTTCATGACCTCGGCAAGTTCTCCCGCGCCTTTCAGGAGGTGCTGAAGCTCGCGCTCGATGGTATGGCCCCACCGCAAGGCAAACCCTACAAGCAGCGTCACGACCGTTTGGGCGTGCTGCTCTGGGATGCCTGCTGGAACACCTGGCGCAAGGACGGCGCATTGCGCTGGCCAGAAGACAGCACGGCGACCAAACGCAAGCTGTTGGCGCCCATGGATCACCTGCTGGCGCCATTCTTCGGCCACCATGGTTACCCCGTAGAGACCGGTCAGCTCGCTCTTGCGGACTTCTTCGTCGACGACGGCGAGCTTGCCGATGCGGCCGCCGCCGGTGATTTCGTCGCCGACTGGGCCGCGTTGATAGGACCTGACTGGCCGATCAAAAAACTGCTGGATGAAGAGTGGCTGGCGCGTTTCAAAACGCTAAGCTGGACGGTAGCCGGATGGGCGACGCTCAGCGACTGGCTGGGCTCGAACCGGGACTATTTTCCCTATTGCCAGCAGGCCATGGCGCTGGCCGACTACTGGCCGCGAGCGCGCAAGCAGGCCGAAACGGTGCTGGACGCCACCGGCTTTGCATGCCCGCCGGAGCCCGTGCCCTACGCCGGGCTGGCACAGTGGTTTTCAGGCAAGGTGACGCCGACCCCGCTGCAGCAGAAGGCGGAAGACTTGCCGCTTCAAGCTGGGCCGCAGCTGTTCATCCTCGAAGACGTGACCGGCGCGGGCAAGACTGAAGCCGCCTGTATTCTGACCCAGCGACTGCTGGCCGATGGCCACGGCGAAGGGCTCTATTTCGCGCTGCCTACCATGGCAACCTCCAACGCCATGTACACCCGCCTAGGGGATCTTCATCACCGCTTCTACAGCGCTGCCTCAAGGCCCTCGCTGGTACTAGCCCACGGCGCGCGGGCGCTTAATGAAGCGTTTGAGCAAACCATCGTACAGCCCGACCACGACGACTATGACGCGATAGACGCCAGCGCCTCGACCCAGTGCAACCGCTGGCTGGCAGACTCGAACAAGAAGGCGTTGCTGGCCGATGTGGGTGTGGGCACCATCGACCAGGCGCTGATGGGCGGACTGCCGTTTCGTCACCAATCGCTGCGCCTGCTGGGCTTGGCGCGCAAGGTGCTAATTATCGATGAAGTTCACGCCTTCGATCACTACATGCAGACCCTGCTGCACCAACTGCTGGCCCATCACGCCCGCCAAGGAGGCAGCGCCATTCTGCTGACGGCCACGCTCCCCCGCGCCATGCGCGAGGCGCTGACGGCCGCGTGGTGCCACGGCCTGGGCGTTGAAACCAGCCCGCTTGAGGCACATGACTACCCATTGCTGACCCACTGCGGAAAGAGCGCTACCCACGAAGTGCCCGTCAAGACGCGCCCGGAAGTCGCACGCCGTGTGGACATCGCGTGGCTGGAAAGTGAGGACGAGGCTATCGAGCGTGTACTGGCCGCCGTGAAAGCGGGGGAGTGCATCGTCTGGGTGCGCAACACCGTCGATGATGCGATCCGCGCCTATCAAACGTTACGCGAGCGCCACCCCGATCCGGAGCGGTGCCTGCTCTTCCACGCCCGCTTTGCCATGGTGGACCGCCAGCGGATCGAGTCCGAGGTCATTCGTCGCTTCGGCAAGGATTCCACGCCGCCTTTGAGAAGTGGACAAGTGATTGTCACCACCCAAGTCTTCCAGGAAAGCCTGGACTGTGATGCCGACCAGATGGTCAGCGACATCGCGCCCATCGACCTCTTGATACAGCGCGCCGGGCGGCTGCAGCGCCACCAGCGCGGCGAACGCCCCGCGCCCGTGCTGCAGGTACTCGCCCCCGCGTGGAGCGATATCCCCGGCGCTGATTGGCTGAGCCAGGCGCATCGCGGCACCCAAGCCGTTTACAAGGACACCTCGCTGATCTGGCTGACCCAGCGCGTGCTGCTCGAGCAGGGCGCCATCACCATGCCGGGTGAGGCGCGTACCTTGATCGAAGGCGTTTACGCTGCCTCGACGGATGACCTCCCCGAAGCGTTTGATCTGGCGCACTTCGAGCGCACCGGTATGGATAAGCAGGCGATCTCGATGGCTACCCATAACGCCCTGAATCTGGAAGACGGCTACCGCCTCGATGGCGATTTCGACCCGTGGCAGGAGGAGCGCGAGACGGGCACCCGGCTCAGCGACGAGCAAAGTGTCGAGGTCGTGTTGCTCAAGCGTCGTGGAGATGAACTGGTGCTCTGGGTAGAAGATCACCGGCATGCCGACCGGCTGAGCCGATGTCGCCTGAGGGAGAGCCAGGTCAAGAAACTGACACCACTGCCGGGGCACTATACCGAGCAGTGGGAAGCGCTACAGCAACGCCATCGCGGCCTGCGCTTCGTTACGCCCTGGTTGTCGGAAGAGGATGAGGTATGTAGTTACGATGAGCAGTGGGGAGTGAGCTTTGAGTAGCAGATATTTCAGAGAGATCCCCGCACCTGCGGGGAATGGTCGTACATTTCTTGCTCCAGCGTCGAAATACGCTGTTTATCCCCGCGCCTGCGGGGAACGGGCAGTGTCATTGATGTGCACTGGTTCATCACCACGAAAGTGGTGAACACGAAAGGCATTGTCCCCGACTTGACAGTAAGAACCAAGTAGAAGCACTATTAGCTTGTCCTTAAAGTTTATGCAAATATCATTGATATGCACCTTAAATATAAAGGACACAGAACGGCGACGAATCACCGAACTGCGCTTGTTGCTCGCAACTGCAGGCTAATGTGTTTGGTGTTAACGCACAAGCGGTCGTCGCCTCCTAACAGTATTAAATGCCAAGGAGGCATTATGTTTTTTCGCTTCTATCTGCACTTCGGTAATGGCCGAGTTATCGACACCAAGAGCTTTCGCGTTGTCGAGCCGACGGAATCCAAACCTAGTAACCAGTTGGAAAAACTGAACTAAGCACAGGGCTGGCTCTATAGATGAGCCAGCCCATTTTCTTGATTTGAGGGATGCCCATGAATCTACTGATTGATCCTTGGCTACCTTTCCGTTTTGCAGACGGAAGCGTTTGCTATCGCCCACCCTCGGCCCTCGCCGACCCGAATGTGCTCGACCTGGCTCTGCCCCGCGCCGACTTTCAGGGCGCCGCTTGGCAATTTCTGATCGCGCTGCTGCAGACGGCGATGACGCCCAAAAATACCGATGCTTGGCTGGATCGTTACCAGACGCCGCCCAGCGTGGCTGAGCTCGACAATCTGTTGGCCCCCTTTGCCTCCGCCTTCGAGCTGGATGGCGACGGTCCGCGCTTCATGCAGGATCTGGACCCGCTGGACGACGTCAAGGAAGCGCCGGTTGCGGGCCTTTTGATCGACTCCCCCGGCGCCAACGGCATTAAGAACAATACCGATTTCTTCGTTAAACGCGGCCGAGTAGAGACTGCTTGCCCCGAGTGCGCGGCGCTGGCGCTTTATACCATGCAGATCAACGCGCCCGCCGGTGGTGCCGGCATTCGCGTGGGCCTGCGCGGCGGCGGGCCGCTGACCACGCTGATTCTGCCCGAAGACGAGAGCAAGCCGCTGTGGGCGCGACTCTGGCCCAACGTCATGCCCGCCGACGCCGTGGGCCAGCCGGGGCAGGCCTGGCGCGCTCCCAAAGCCGATGATTCCGATCTGTTCTTCTGGATGGCCGATACCCGCGTCAGCGACAAGAAAGGCACAGAGGTGTTGCCCGAGCAGGTTCATCCGCTGCACGCCTTCTGGTCGATGCCCCGGCGCTACCGACTGCTATTCGACGAAACGCCGGGTGAGTGCGACCTTTGCGGCCACGAGGCAAAGCACCCGGTGCGCCGCCTGCGCGCCAAGAAGCAGGGCGCCAACTACGACGGCCCTTGGCGCCACCCGCTCACCCCCTACCGCCGCCTCAACCCAAAAAAGGACGGGGAACTGCCGCTTTCCAGCAAAGGCCAGCCCGGCGGGCTTGGCTACCGCCACTGGCCGGGGCTGGTGCTGGAAGATGAAGTCGGCAGCGGTGCACTGCCGGCCCGTGTGGTCACCCACCACCTGAAAAAGTACGAGCTGCTGGAAGCAGCGCGAGAAGACGGCGAAGCGTTCGATGCGCTGTTCAAGCGTGCCCGGCTCTGGGTCTTCGGCTATGACATGGACAACATGAAGCCGCGCGGCTGGTACAGCGTGGCGATGCCGCTGGTGGGCGTGCCCGAGGGGCAGCAGGAAACGCTGCGCGGCTGGGCCAAGCGCTTCGTCGACTTGGCTTCGGATATCAGCTGGACGCTGCGCAATCAGCTCAAGCGCGCCTGGTTCAAGCGTCCGGAAGATGCCAAGGGCGATATGAGTCAGATCGATGCTCAGTTTTTCGAGGCGACGCAGCTGGCCTTTTTCACTGCCCTGCGCGAGATGGGCGAGGTGCTGCGGGGGGATGGTCTGAGCGATGACACGCTCGAACTCTCACCCGAGACCTACCGCCAGTGGTATGTGTCGCTCAAAAAAGAAGCCATGGCGCTGTTCGACGCCCAAGCCATCAGCGGCCCGCTGGAAGGTATGAAGATGCAGCAGCTCGACCGCATCACCAGCGCGCGGCGCTATCTGCGGGCGTACCTGAATGGTAATGGCAAGAAAGTCCAAGCGTTTGCTAACGACGGTGGTTTTGACCTAAAAGCGCCCATGGCGGAACGTAATGAGGAGAGCCCAGCATGAGTGAAGTAGACCAACAAACGTCGCCGCCAGCGACAGAGGGCGAGGCCAACGCGAGTGCCACGGTAGAGCGCTATCTGTATGCTCTCGACAGACAGGAAGCCTATGAGCTGCGCCTGTGGTGGCGACGGCTGGTGATGGACGATCAGGAACTCAAGCGCTACACCAAACTGCGGCCTTTCCCACGCGGCGTGCGCGCCGTGCTACGCCGCTGCGACAGCGTCGAGACGGTCATGCTGACCGAGGCGTTTCGCCATCTCTGGCAGGCGCTCGAGACCAAAGCATGGGAAGACACCCCGAGCGATGCCAACAGCCGCAAGCGCGATCAGCGCATTACGACGTGGGCCGCCATCGCTGCCGTTGCAAGCGAGTTGCGCGCCGAGACGTTCGATGCCCCGCTGGGCAAACGCCTGGGCGAGAAGCGCCCCAATACCGGGGATACTCCGCGAATGAGTGATCTGCGCTTTCAGCAGCTGCTTGATTGCCATACCTCAGAAGAGCTGATTCGCCGCTTCCGCCGGGCGCTTAAACTTGCGGATAACGCCGGTGTCAGCGTTGTCCGCTTGGCCGATATGGTCGCGCTCTGGGCGCGCGAACAGCGCGGCCAGTACCGGGCTGAGGCCACTCAGCGTTTCGCCTTCGTTATGAGCGACGCCTACTTCCAAGCGCGAGCACTGAAACCGGCCGCGGGCGACTGAACGGAAGCTGTCACTTATCAACAACCACTTTTTCGGCATTCGGCACATTTTTTATTCAGGGAACCCATCATGAGCCACTTTATCCAGCTTCACTTGTTGACCTCCTACCCGCCTTCCAACCTCAACCGCGACGACCTGGGCCGCCCCAAAACGGCGTTCATGGGCGGCGCCCGGCGGCTGCGTGTGTCTTCGCAAAGCCTCAAGCGTAACTGGCGCACTTCCGACCTGTTCGAAGCGGCGGTGGATGGCCACAAGGGCACGCGCACCAAGCGCTTGGGGGGAGAGGTTTTCAAGCGTATGCGAGCTGCTGGCGCCGACGAAAAGCTGGCAGGTAACAGCGCGGAGAAGATCGCCGGCGTCTTCGGCAAACTGCGCAAGGTCGACAAGGGCGAAAAGCACGAGTACGAAATCGAGCAGTTGGTCCACGTAGGGCCTGAAGAAGTGGCTGCGCTGGAAGCGCTTGCCGATACCCTGGTCGCAGAGAAGCGCGAGCCAACCGACGACGAACTCAAGGGCCTGCTTGCCCGGCGCCCCACCGCCGTTGATGTGGCGCTGTTTGGGCGGATGCTTGCCGCAGCACCGAGCTACAACGTCGAAGCGGCCTGCCAGGTCGCCCATGCCATTACCGTGCACGCCGCTGAGGTCGAGGACGATTACTTTACCGCCGTCGATGATCTCAATTCAGGCGATGAAGACCGCGGTGCGGCACATATCGGCGAGGCCGGGTTCGCCGCCGGGCTGTTCTACCTCTACCTCTGTATCGACCGGGACCTGCTGGTCGAGAACCTCCAAGGCAATACAGAACTGGCCGACCGCGCTATCGGCGCGCTGGTCGAGTCCGCCGTGAAGATCTCGCCCAAGGGCAAGCAGAACAGTTTCGGCTCCCGCGCTCACGCCAGCTACGTCTTGGCCGAAAAGGGCGACCAGCAGCCGCGTTCGCTGTCGGTATCGTTTCTGCAGCCTGTCATGAGCGAAGGTCAGGGCGTCGAAGCGATCAGAAAACTGGAAACCCAAGCCCAAGCGTTCGATGACGCTTACGGTGCGGGGGCCGATCGTCGCTTTATCCTCTCGGCGACGCCGGAATATGACAGCACCAAGTTGGAAGGCAATGTCGTCAAAGGCAGCCTCCAAGAGCTGCTGACCTTCCTCAAGGGCGACGACTAAGCGGAGGCGATATGCCACACCATCTGGTTTTTCGCCTCTATGCGCCCATGGCGAGCTGGGGCGAGGCCGCCGTTGGCGAGACGCGGCCAACGGCCACCTACCCAAGCCGTAGCGCCATTCTGGGGCTGATCGGGGCGGCGCTCGGCATCAAGCGCGACGACGATGACGGTCAGCGCCGCCTGCGCGAAGGGCTTCAGGTAGCGGTCAAACAGCGCTCGCCGGGGCTTTTAATGCGCGACTATCACACCGTGCAGATGCCGTCTTCGCAATCAAAGGTGGCCCACCGTTCGCGCCGCGAGGAACTGTCGGTGGCCAAGGAGGCGCTCAACACCATTCTCTCCTCAAGAGATTACCGCTGCGATGGACTGTGGAGCGTAGCGGTGCGTCTCACAGCTAAGGCCACTTGGTCGCTCGATGAACTCAAGGCAGCGCTGGAAAAGCCCCGCTTTCCGCTCTATCTCGGCCGCAAGGCGTGTCCTCTAGCCGCGCCACTGGTGCCGACCGTGGTCGAGGCCAGCCACTGGCGCCAGGCGCTGGATCACTGTTTTGAAAGCGCATTGGACCCGGCGCGCACTTGGCTGGCGCTGGTGGGGAATGAGGAGAAGGATGCGCGCCTGCTGCGCCTGCCTGACGAGATACTTTACGCGTGGGAAGGCGAGGCCGCCGCGCTCGACGGCAGTGCAGAGGCTTCTGAGGCCAGCGAGGTGTGGGACGAGCCGCTGAATCGGCGTCGCTGGCAGTTCGGCCCTCGCCTGGAAAACCGGCGCATCGAAACGCTGAAAGGAGAGCGCTAATGTATCTTTCAAGTGTCAGGCTGGATCTCAACTGTCTTAACCGCGCCGAGCTTTTCGACGTGCTGGAAGGCGGCGCCTATACCGCCCATCAATTGCTCTGGCGGCTGTTTCCCGATGTGCCCCCAGGCGGGCGGCCGTTCATCTTTCGTCAGGAAATGGAAGAAGACGCCAATGGCAAGAGTGCCGGGCTGCCGCGCTTTTATGTCTATTCGACCCAAGCTCCGGAAACCATGGATGGGTTTGAGGTGCAGTGCAAGGCGTTCTCGCCTCAGCTCGTTGCAGGTGAACGACTGGCCTTTCGTCTGCGTGCTAACCCTACCATCGCAAAACCGGTGGGCGAGGGCCGTCGCTCTCGCCGCGCCGATGTGTTGATGGATGCGCGCTACCCCTTCCCCAAAGGGGAGCGCACGAGCCAGGCCTGCGTCGAGGCGATGGACGCTGCGGCGCGCCAGTGGCTCAAAAGCCGTGCTGAAAGCTTCGGTTTCACGCTGCCGGTCAAGCCAGAAGTAGGTGCTTATCGCCAGCACGCGCTGAGCAAGAAAGAGGGCGGGCAACCTATCCGCTACTCTAGCGTGGATTACGAAGGCCTGTTGGAGGTGGTCGATCCCGAGCGTCTCGGTCACGCTCTGCAGCAAGGCATCGGCCGCGCTAGGGCATTTGGCTGCGGAATGCTGCTGCTACGTCGCGTACCGGAGTGACTCATGAGCTTCATTCCCCTCAAACCCATTCCTCTCAAGGATCGCATGTCGATGATCTTCGTCGGCATGGGCCAGATCGACGTGCGCGACGGCGCGTTCGTCGTCATCGACGAGGTCAACGGCGAGCGCATGCATATTCCCGTGGGCTCGGTGGCCTGCCTGCTGTTGGAACCTGGAACTCGGGTTTCTCACGCGGCGATCAAGCTGGCGTCGGTAGTGGGTACACTGTTGATCTGGGTGGGCGATGCAGGCGTGCGCCTTTACAGCGCCGGGCAGCCAGGTGGCGCCCGCTCTGACAAGCTGCTTTATCAGGCCCAGCTGGCGCTGGATGAAAGCCTGCGGCTCAAGGTGGTACGCAAGATGTTCGAGCTGCGCTTTGGCGAGGAGCCGCCTTCCCGGCGTAGTGTCGAACAGCTACGTGGCATTGAAGGCGCGCGAGTACGCAAGACCTACCAGATGCTTGCCAAGCAGTATGGCCTGAAATGGCAGGGGCGGCGCTACGATCCGAAGCAGTGGGACGCCTCGGACGTGGCCAACCAGTGCCTCTCGGCCGCCACCGCCTGCCTCTACGGCATTACCGAAGCAGCGATTCTGGCCGCGGGCTATGCCCCGGCTATTGGCTTTCTGCATACCGGCAAGCCATTGAGCTTCGTCTACGACATCGCCGATATCGTCAAATTCGAGACCGTGGTCCCGGCCGCCTTCCGTGTCGCCGCCAAGAGCCCGCCGATGCCGGAACGCGAGGTGCGCATTGCCTGCCGCGATGCCTTCAAGCAGACCCGGCTGCTCCAGCGCATCATTCCCATGATCGAAGAGGTGCTGGCGGCAGGCGAGATCGAACCGCCACCACCCCCGGCCGATGCCGTGCCGCCGGCCATCCCCGAGCCGGCATCGATAGGCGATAGCGGCCACAGGAGTCATTAACATGGCCATGCTCGTCGTCGTCACCGAAGCCGTGCCACCCCGCTTGCGTGGGCGGCTCGCCGTCTGGCTGCTGGAGATTCGCGCCGGTGTCTATGTAGGGGATGTCAGTAAGCGTATCCGCGAAATGATCTGGGAGCAGATCGAGGTATTGGCCGAGGAGGGCGGCAACGTCGCCATGGCCTGGGCCAGCAATCACGAATCCGGTTTCGAGTTTCAGACCTTCGGCGATAACCGCCGCGTCCCCATCGACCATGACGGACTACGCTTGGTGCGTTTTTTGCCGCCTAAGGATAAGTGACTGTTTTTAATGCTCTTTAATAATATAGAGCTGTTCAAAAAATGATCAAAATCACCGGTGTATTTTCTGCTGGCGATTTTTCTTTTTGAAAACAATTGACTACAATTAGACCGTTCCCCGCAGGCGCGGGGATGAACCGCACTTGCTGTGGGCCGACCAGCACGGCGTAGGCCGTTCCCCGCAGGCGCGGGGATGAACCGGCTTCATGGGTTCGCTGCACGATTCAGCACGGCCGTTCCCCGCAGGCGCGGGGATGAACCGCCGAGCTTGAGCGCCTACGCCAAGAGGCAGCCCCGTTCCCCGCAGGCGCGGGGATGAACCGCGATTCCCATCGCACGGTCTACGAGCCACTGGCCGTTCCCCGCAGGCGCGGGGATGAACCGTAAATCAGTTTGGTCGTAACCGGAGAGTATCTCCGTTCCCCGCAGGCGCGGGGATGAACCGTAAGAGATGCGCCTGACGCAAAAGGGAATTTTCCGTTCCCCGCAGGCGCGGGGATGAACCGCATTGGCAGGCAATAATCAGGTTAACCAGACACCGTTCCCCGCAGGCGCGGGGATGAACCGACACCATCTGCCGTTGAATCAAACTGTAAGTTCCGTTCCCCGCAGGCGCGGGGATGAACCGCGCAGATAGACCCGCTCGCTGGCGACGTTAATCCGTTCCCCGCAGGCGCGGGGATGAACCGTGATCGAAGTTATAGCACAGGCGTTAGTACAGCCGTTCCCCGCAGGCGCGGGGATGAACCGGCCAGTGCCTGCTCGGTGACGCCTGCAGTGGTCCGTTCCCCGCAGGCGCGGGGATGAACCGTGGTTTACTACTTCCTTTACGTTTGATTGTAGCCGTTCCCCGCAGGCGCGGGGATGAACCGCGGCTGGTGTTAGGAAATGGCGATGGGTGCATCCGTTCCCCGCAGGCGCGGGGATGAACCGCGCTACTTGATCGGGGTCAACAAAGATAAGCCCCGTTCCCCGCAGGCGCGGGGATGAACCGATGCACCACGCGACCCACCAATGACATGCACTCCGTTCCCCGCAGGCGCGGGGATGAACCGGCTGCCTAATCGTTTCTGAAGAGTTGCGCAACCCGTTCCCCGCAGGCGCGGGGATGAACCGCTGAACCAGGGCTTTGGTCGGGGCTCGCGTGACCGTTCCCCGCAGGCGCGGGGATGAACCGCCATGTCCTGACCGGGTGGCATTGTTGCATTGCCGTTCCCCGCAGGCGCGGGGATGAACCGGTGATGAAAAGGTCATCTACGCCCCGGTGTCGCCGTTCCCCGCAGGCGCGGGGATGAACCGCATGGAGGTGCCAAGCGATGCTGGAGAGTCGGCCGTTCCCCGCAGGCGCGGGGATGAACCGGCAGACGTGAATCAAATGTTACACGGGTCAATCCGTTCCCCGCAGGCGCGGGGATGAACCGCAAACTCAATCGCTAATTGATAAATACGACAGCCGTTCCCCGCAGGCGCGGGGATGAACCGTGCTGGGCCCGCATCCCGGCGGTGATCCCTCACCGTTCCCCGCAGGCGCGGGGATGAACCGATTTTGACGTTAACAAGACTGACCGAACGTTACCGTTCCCCGCAGGCGCGGGGATGAACCGCGCGTTTTGATGTGTCAGTACCGTGTAGCGTACCGTTCCCCGCAGGCGCGGGGATGAACCGCTTCTGCATGGCGGCAACGGTTGCCCCGACTACCGTTCCCCGCAGGCGCGGGGATGAACCGCATTGTTGACGCTCAAAATACAGCGCACCGTACCGTTCCCCGCAGGCGCGGGGATGAACCGTTTCAAGTTGAATTTTTGCTTGCCGGTTTTGTCCGTTCCCCGCAGGCGCGGGGATGAACCGCCTTTTAATATTGACGGTGTGATACCTGGTCACCGTTCCCCGCAGGCGCGGGGATGAACCGGCGAGGTGTTGCTTGGGCCAGACTGAACACCGCCGTTCCCCGCAGGCGCGGGGATGAACCGCAAGTCAAGAATACCGGACACGTAATGGACCACCGTTCCCCGCAGGCGCGGGGATGAACCGCAGGTAAAGGTTGGCTATTTCCCACACTCAACCCGTTCCCCGCAGGCGCGGGGATGAACCGCGATTGCATATGCGGCGGCGTTGGAATTAGGTCCGTTCCCCGCAGGCGCGGGGATGAACCGGCATCTCGTAGTGCCCCCATATGCTGTGCTTTCCGTTCCCCGCAGGCGCGGGGATGAACCGCACGAGCAGTTGGCCAAGATCGAGGCGCTGCTCCGTTCCCCGCAGGCGCGGGGATGAACCGTAAAGAGCTGGCTAGTGATTAAGTTTGAAAATCCGTTCCCCGCAGGCGCGGGGATGAACCGCCAATGATCAGACTGATTACCAAGTAGGCAAGCCGTTCCCCGCAGGCGCGGGGATGAACCGTCGCGGCGTACCGGCCTGACCTGGGCGGAGGCCCGTTCCCCGCAGGCGCGGGGATGAACCGCACGCCGGTTCTCGGCAACCTGAGTTTCGTGTCCGTTCCCCGCAGGCGCGGGGATGAACCGCTACCCAGGCGGTTGTTCGCAGAACGGCGGCCCCGTTCCCCGCAGGCGCGGGGATGAACCGAAATAACGCTAGCCCCCTACGGTGGTTACTTACCGTTCCCCGCAGGCGCGGGGATGAACCGCGATGGCCCTTTTCTTAGTTATGCATTGACCCCCGTTCCCCGCAGGCGCGGGGATGAACCGCCATGGCATCGCGGTGCGCCTGGGTAATAGGCCCGTTCCCCGCAGGCGCGGGGATGAACCGCTGTGTCTTCTTCGAAGAGTCCGTCCATCCAGCCGTTCCCCGCAGGCGCGGGGATGAACCGGTTTCGCTGCTGGCCATGGTTGTCGCGATAGCCCGTTCCCCGCAGGCGCGGGGATGAACCGGATGATCAACCGGCAGTAGCGTACCGGCCCAACCGTTCCCCGCAGGCGCGGGGATGAACCTAGCGATGTATTCACGCTCGCCTCCTTAATTGCCCGTTCCCCGCAGGCGCGGGGATGAACCGGGCTTTGCCGACTTCCGCGCCGAGCTTGAGCACCGTTCCCCGCAGGCGCGGGGATGAACCGGTGGCGGAAAGGTAGCCGCTTGCCCAGCAGCCCCGTTCCCCGCAGGCGCGGGGATGAACCGCGCGAAATGCTGCCCGAGTTTGAAGCCTACGTCCGTTCCCCGCAGGCGCGGGGATGAACCGCGAGGCGGTGCCGGCGGCGGTGGCGGTGCTGGCCGTTCCCCGCAGGCGCGGGGATGAACCGCCCGGCAGTAACGCTGACGGCAGCGGCAATAACCGTTCCCCGCAGGCGCGGGGATGAACCGCCTTGTCCTGGCAGAGCCTGGCCGCTGCCCGCCCGTTCCCCGCAGGCGCGGGGATGAACCGCGAAGGACGACGCCCAGGCACTCTATGGCGACCCGTTCCCCGCAGGCGCGGGGATGAACCGCCTGCTGTACCGCTTCTAAAACGCGACCAAAACCGTTCCCCGCAGGCGCGGGGATGAACCGCCTGCTGTACCGCTTCTAAAACGCGACCAAAACCGTTCCCCGCAGGCGCGGGGATGAACCGCATGATGGTAGAGGCTTTAGTGGCAACGGCTTCCGTTCCCCGCAGGCGCGGGGATGAACCGCCGGGCTTTACGCGCTCACGCTCTGCCGTATCCCGTTCCCCGCAGGCGCGGGGATGAACCGCGCGAAGAGGTGATGCGCCAGGAGTTTGAACGCCGTTCCCCGCAGGCGCGGGGATGAACCGCGGCAACGCCATCCACTTCATCAGCCACCAGACCGTTCCCCGCAGGCGCGGGGATGAACCGGGCTTCAGTCAACGCTTCATGCTTGCCGAACTCCGTTCCCCGCAGGCGCGGGGATGAACCGCCATCCGCACTTGCCCAGGCTGTAACGATCAGCCGTTCCCCGCAGGCGCGGGGATGAACCGCTCACCAAGCGCCTGCTCACTGGTAATTGCCGCCGTTCCCCGCAGGCGCGGGGATGAACCGATGGCGTTGATGATGTAGTCGCCACTATTGATCCGTTCCCCGCAGGCGCGGGGATGAACCTGATGCGGTAGCCGTTATCTGTACGCGGATCATCCGTTCCCCGCAGGCGCGGGGATGAACCGGCGCCAGAGTCTTTCGATCCACCGATCAGGGGCCGTTCCCCGCAGGCGCGGGGATGAACCGTTTACCGGCATTATCCCTACTGGCATTTACCACCGTTCCCCGCAGGCGCGGGGATGAACCGTTGAAATACTTGTTGATGACGATGGAAACCCACCGTTCCCCGCAGGCGCGGGGATGAACCGTCATGCAGATTTGCACGCGCTTTACGCCGCCTCCGTTCCCCGCAGGCGCGGGGATGAACCGAATTAAAACGCAACAATATAGGCGTGCAGCGTCCGTTCCCCGCAGGCGCGGGGATGAACCGGTGATTCACGCTTTCCGTAAAGTCAGCCTGGACCGTTCCCCGCAGGCGCGGGGATGAACCGGCATGCCCTACGTCTGCATCTACCAGCTTGCGCCGTTCCCCGCAGGCGCGGGGATGAACCGCACCAGAGGTAGGGGGCAAGTGCCCCAGTCTCCCGTTCCCCGCAGGCGCGGGGATGAACCTCAACTCTTGCAGCTGCTCCAGGCTTTCCGCTTCCGTTCCCCGCAGGCGCGGGGATGAACCGTTTAGGCATCTTTCAATGTGCCGAGCCAGACGCCGTTCCCCGCAGGCGCGGGGATGAACCGGCATCAGCCATACGTCCGTCATAGTTGTGCTTCCGTTCCCCGCAGGCGCGGGGATGAACCGGCACGCTGCCGCCTGAGCTAGATGGCAATACTCCGTTCCCCGCAGGCGCGGGGATGAACCGCTCAGGAACAGCTCAACAACGTCATCCGTCAACCGTTCCCCGCAGGCGCGGGGATGAACTCAAGTCCTGAACGTCCTAATGGCTCATGGAGATACGTTCCTCACTGGCGTGGGGATGAACCAAACTCAAGATAAGACAGAAATCACTGAAAATGATGGGTCTTGATGCTGATTGAAACGCTGATCGCGGCGCATACTATACGTGTATATCAAATCTCCAGGAGAGACCATCATGTTGGCAATACGACTGCCCAGCGACATCGAAGCGCGCCTGGAGGCCTTGGCCAAGGCCTCCGGCCGCACCAAGACCTATTACGCCCGTGAAGCTATTCTCAAGCACCTCGATGACCTTGAGGACGTTTACCTCGCCGAGCAGACCCTGGAGCGTCTGCGTCGTGGCGAGGAAACCACGCACTCCCTGGATGACGTGGAGCGTGATCTTGGGCTGGAAAATTGAGCTGACGGGGGCCGCCCACAAGCAGCTGAAGAAGTTGGGTCATGTTGAGGCCAAGCGCATCCGTGACTACCTGCGCGAGCGAGTACAGCCGCGAGGCCCCGCGACAGCTGGGCGAGCAGGGCGTGACCCAGAGCATGTCACGCAAGGGGAATTGTCTAGATAATGCCGCGATGGAGAGCTTCTTTGGAACGCTGAAGTCAGAATATTTTTACCTGAACCGCTTTGACACGATTGAGCAATTACAGGCGGGCATCCGACACTACATCCATTATTATAACCACGAGCGCATCAAGTCCAAACTAAGAGGCCTGAGCCCGGTGCAGTACCGAACTCAGGCCTTGTCCGCTTAGTGTTTTACTGTCCAGGTTTTTTGGGGTCAGTTCAGATGAATGAGTCTTCTATATTGTCGACGACCGATGGCACCATCATCCCTAAGTGGTCTATCGCTCAACCTCATCCGCAAGTATCTGAATGATCTCGGATACGAAAGGACTGTCCTGGTCCGCTTGGTGGATTGCGATTTCCATGGCGTCAACCGCAGGCAAGGTCGGAACTTCTTGCATGCCCGAGTTGACCACGCGCCTTGGAAGAAGACTAATCCCGAGACCGGCATTGACCGCGCTCAGCAGGCCGGCGAGGCTGGAACTCGTGTAAACAAGATGCCATCCGCGCCTGACGTTATCGAGGGCAGTAATCATTTGGGCGCGATACAATCCATCCGAAGGAAAGGCAACAAGCGGCAGCGGGTCGCAATCGGCCAGCGCATGATTTTTGCTTTGATACCAGGACAGCGGCTCGGGCCAATGCATTACTCCGCGGGCCTCGCCGCGGTGCTGTTTGACCAGAACTAGATCCAGCTCCCCTCGATTATAGGCACCGTATAGATTGCGGCTCAGACCACTGGTAACTTCCAGCTTCAAGTTCGGATGCTGCCGGACAAGCGCCGCAAGTACTTGTGTCACCCGGCCCGAAGCGAAATCCTCGGGCAGACCGAGCCGAAGGGTGATATGACGCGCTACTCCAGACACGACGGCGGCAGCTTCCGCGTTCAGTGCCAGGATACGACGTGCATAACCCAGCAGTCGCTCGCCCGCCTCGGTGGGTGTGATGCTATTGCGTCCGCGATCAATCAAAAGCCCGCCTGCCACCTCTTCCAGCCTCATTATCTTCTGGCTGACCGTCGATTGAGTCGAGTTCAATTGCCGTGCTGCGGCTGTAAAGCTGCGCGTGTCGACCACCGCCACGAAACTGCGCAACAGGTCGGAGTTGAACGGCTTATTCGATTTATCACTGGTTTTCATTCAGATATTTAATTTCCAAATGACTTTTTTGTCCACTATATTTTTGTCTATGATTTTTATCAGCAAGAAGGGACTTTTATGCGCAGCCGCTTACAGGCCACTTTCGCCTTCACACTCCTCGTAGGATGTATAACCATGATCGATTCCGTTGCTTTTGGCGGAGTCCCTGTCGCTCAGGCTAATCCTTTGCTGATCTCCGCTGCTGAAAACGATGATATCGCTGGTGTTCGAGAAATGATCGACAGCGATATACCGCTCGACGCGCGGGATAGTCGTGGGCGGACAGCATTACTCGCTGCAACCCATGCGAACCGAGTTGAGACCGCTCGTCTACTTATTAGTGCCGGGGCTGATGTGAACGCTAAAGACGACATCGAAGATAGCCCCTACCTCTATGCGGGCGCGCGCGGACATCTGGAAATACTGCAGATGACGCTATCCCATGGCGCTGATTTGGCGAGTGTCAACCGCTATGGCGGTACGGCGCTGATTCCTGCGGCGGAACGGGGGCATGTGGAGACTGTTCGAACCCTAATAGAGGCCGGCACGGATATTGATCATGTCAACAACCTCGGCTGGACGGCGTTGCTGGAGGCTATCATCCTCGGCGATGGCGGACCGCGATACGGAGAGATTGTGGGGCTGCTGGTCGACGCCAACGCGGACGTGAACCTGGCTGATAGGGAAGGGATCACGCCGCTGCAACATGCGCGACAACGCGGATATACTGACATCGCTGGTTTGCTAGAACAGGCGGGTGCGAAATGAATGACAAGGCGTATCTGGACGAGGCGATCAATCTTGCCCACAAGAATGTTGCCAATGGAGGGCGTCCATTCGGTGCCGTGCTGGTCACGGATGGCAAAGTGATCAGCCGAGCTGTCGCAGCCACTTGGCATTTGATCGCTTGGATCGTTGATTTACCTCTTCGAGGAAAATGGCACTGTCCTGATTCTATCGGAGGCACGAGCAGCTCCTCCTGAGCAGAGCTTAGTCGTATGACTCCACAACCAGAAGTGGAAACACACTTATATGAATGAATGCATTTACGCCAACGCTTTGACCCCTGATGGCAACAAAAGTGATCTTGCCACGCGCGATGGGTGCTTCGTTCCTATCGATACTGTCTCAACCGACGCCAAAAAAATCGATCTTGATGGATTGACTGTCCTTCCTGCTTTTGTGGAGGGCCATATTCATCTCGATAAGAGCTTTGTCGGCGACGGCTGGTTTCCTCATCGTCCGGTTGGCTCCCTTCGTGAGCGGCTTGACGTTGAAAAGCGCCTTCTATCCAGCGCATTGCCGGTTGTTGAACGCGCTGAGGCACTGCTCGCGCAGGCTCACTCTTTTGGCACGGTAGCAATGCGCAGTCACGTTGACATCGACCCAGTGCTCGGACTCGATAATCTGAATGCAGTCGTAGCCGCCTGCGAGATGTGGAAGGGCCGGGTCGACGTAGAACTCGTTGCTTTTCCGCAGGCTGGCATTGTGTCTAGTCCCGGTACAGCGGATCTGCTCGATGCCGCCATGCGTGAAGGCGCGACAGTGGTGGGCGGGCTTGATCCTACCGAGTTTGACGGTGACGCAGATGCGCATCTTGATGTGGTGTTTGGCACGGCCGAGCGCCACGGTGCGAAAATCGACATCCACTTGCATGAGCACGGCGCAGGCGGTATCAAGCAGATTGAGCGTATTGCCGCGCGAGCGGCAGCAGCCGGTATGTCGGGCCTCGTCACCATTAGCCATGCTTACGCACTTGGCGATGTGAGCCGTGATGAGGCACGTCGTGTGTCGACGATCCTCGCCAAAGCGGGCGTGTCTATACTAACCAATGCGCCGGGAGATCATCCCTTCCCACCGATCGATGTACTACGCGCGGAAGGCGTTCATGTTTTCGCGGGCAATGACAATATTCGCGATGCGTGGTGGCCTTACGGCAATGGTGATTTGCTTGAACGCGCGATGCTGATCGGCTACCGCTCCGGTCTTTATACCGACGAACAGCTGGGTGTCGCTCTTGACATGATCACGATGGACTCCGCAAGGGCGATTGGCCGTGCGCTACCGGGATTCGCGATCGGTGACGAGGCGAGTTTCGTGATTGTGGACGCACTCAATGCTGCAGCCGCTGTAGCGTCACCGCCCTCGGAGCGACTGCTGGTCCAACACGGCAAAATTGTTCAACCAACTCGCCCGTCGATTCGCTCGCGGTTGCTTTGAAATGGCATATGAGTTTGCCTGTGCGAAAATTCAAGATTAAGGACATAATGTTGAATTTATCTTTTATCCATTCCCCGCAGGCGCGGGGATGAACCTCTTGGCTAGTGACTCACGCCAGATCCATAAAAGGGTTGTAGGCGACTTCCCAGTAGTGGCCTTCTGGGTCGCGAAAGTAGCCGGAGTAACCGCCCCAGAACACTTCTTCTGCTGGTTTGATCAGCTCGGCGCCTGCCGCAACCGCCTGCTCAAGAACTTGATCAACCGCTTCTTGGCTGGCGACGTTGTGAGCCAATGTAATACCGCTGAAACCATCTTTTGAGTCATCGGTAATGCCGATATCGCTAGCCAATGATGCTCTGGGAAACAGCGATAGCCAGGCACCTTCCATCTTGAAAAAGGCCACCTCGTCGCTGTCTGTTTCATGTTCCGGCAGTCCAAGGCCATCCCGATAGAACTGGATGGCACGATTCATGTCATGCACACCAAGAGTAATCAAGCTGATTCTGGGTTTCATGGCGGTGCCCTTTAGACGTTGTTTTAAATAGGCCGTTGTCACAGCGTCAGATTGTCCTTACGTACCTCTAGCTGCTCCAGACGCTGCTTTAATAGCCCTGGAAAGCGCGCATACCAGGTTTGATTGAGCGGCGAGGGGTGCGGCAGCGGGTAGAGCGTAAAGGTTTGCGCTGCTCCCTTGTCATCTTCTAGTGTCACCTCGATGCTACTCTCAAAGCGATCTTCCTGCTTCCAGAAAGCTTCCAGACGCGCACGTTCCTCTTTTGAGCGGCCGATACCGAACCACAGGAACGCTTCTCGGCCCAGCGTAATCAGCGTTCGTCCTTCCCAGCGCGAGATCAGCACCTCATTCATTAAACCGTGAAAGTGACGCTTAACCTTCATCGACCACGCCTTGTTGCCTACGGGCTTGTAGGGCACGGTATTGATCCAGAAAAAGTGCTCGCCCACGGCTTTGGATGCTGCAAAGTCCGGCATCGTCTCGCCGTAAAGCTGCTCATAAAGCGCTTTTCTGACCAACTGGCCACCAGCACCGATAAACGGCTCGCCGTGACGCACCTCGTCACGGCCTGGGTCGCGGCCAAAAAAGCCGATGCGCAGGTTCGGCTTGCCCAAGCCGATGATCGGCGCCAATGGATCGCGCTCAAAGCGTTTGTAGGCCTCGACATCGATTCCTTCGATGTCTGCTGCCAGGGCTCTGAATTTCTTCTCCTGAGTCGGCGTTAGCGACATCGTGCTACCTCCTTGTTAACCAATGTCGGGTTCAGACGAACCACTCCTGGGCTGTCCGCCATAAGCACATGCCAAAAAAGTAGACCGAGGCGACGCCCCATCCCCATAGTGCCCAAACAGCATGCTCAGTGCTTGGGAGAATAAGAAGCGTTGCGCAGAGGCACCACAACAACGTAACAGCGATATTAAGTGGCATAAATTTGCGCACCCGGAAGGGGTGCAGGAACTTCATGCGAGTAACGGTGAGAATGGCCAGGACGATGATGGCGGCAAAGGTAAGCCAAGGCGGGAAGTCGAGAATGTAGAAATAGGCCGCAGCGATATTCCAGGCGGCCGGAAAGCCAACAAAATAGTTATCCTGGCTTTTCATATTGGTGTTGCAGAAACAGAACATCGACGAAAGCAGGATAATAAACACCGCCAGCAGTGAAAAACCGGTCGGCAAATCGATAAAGTAGTAGATAAACAGGGCGGGAATAAACGCCCAGGTAAGATAATCAATGACCATATCCAGTGTTGAGCCATCGAAGTGCGGCAGGATGGTCTTCACTTCATACTTGCGCGCCAACGTGCCGTCGAAGCCATCTACCATCATCGCCGCCCCCAGCCAGAGCAGACAAGCCACCGGATTGTCGTCGATCAAAGCGAATAGCGCCATGACGCCCAGTAGTACGCCGCTAGCGGTGAGAGCATGTACGCTCCATGCTTTGCATCGCGATGCGTGAGAGTCTGCTTGCGAAGAGAGCGGTTGAGCCACATTAAACCCCGTTGAGAACGTTATGTTCTGCTGCTGTTTGGTGTATAGATAAGTGTGTCAGTCGATACACTACTACAAGAAGGCGTACCGAGAATACGCAGGCCGTTGAACTGCTCTAAGCATGGCCGTTTCTGACGCCGTCCGCCAGGCGATTGTTGGCGCCCTAACGTATGTAGAAGCCCTAAACGGGCCGCTGAAACTGCAAGCGCGCCTGCTCTACGCGTTCACGTGTTACGCAGGTCAGCGAATGGTCATTGAGCAGCCCCATCGCCTGCATCAACGCAAAGGCCGTAGTGGGGCCAATAAATTTCCAGCCGCGTTTCTTCAGCGTTTTGGAGAGCGCGATGGATTCAGGCGAGACGGTCTGGGTTTGCGGCGCTTTTAACGCATCATGCGCTGGCTCGAAGCGCCAGAAGAACGCCGCCAGCGAACCTTCCTGTACGACTAATTCCTGTGCCCGTTGCGCGTTATTGATCGCCGCCTCAATTTTCCCACGATGGCGAATAATGCCCGCGTCTTGCAGTAATCGCTGCACATCACGCTCATCAAAACGCGCGACCTGATGAAAATCGAAGTGATGAAAGGCCGCACGAAAGTTCTCGCGCTTGTTGAGAATCGTCCGCCAGCTCAAGCCGGACTGAAAGCTCTCCAGGCAGAGCTTTTCAAACAGGCGCTGATCGTTATCAACCGGAAAGCCCCACTCGTTATCGTGGTAGGGCAGAAACTCCGGTGCACCGCCGCACCAGTAGCAGCGGGCGTGCCCATCGGGGGCGATAAATGCGTTCGCCATAGTGATTCCCCTGTTTTAGTTATAAAAATGTCAGGATTTATAAAGATGTCAGATTTAGCCATGCGTGGCTGAGCCAGCGGCCCGCACGTAGTAGCTCATCCTCCGTCGCGCCCGCATAGCCCAGCACAAGGCCCGCACGCTGAGGTTGCCCCAGATAGTACCGGGATAGCGGGGAGAGCGTAATGCGTGCCTGTTGGGCCAGTTCAACCAGGCGCGCTTCCTGATTTAAATTCTCCAACTCGGCGACCAGGTGCATGCCCGCATGGCCTGAGGAGAGCTTTAACCCGGCGTCAGTAGCAGAGGCCAGTGCACGACGCAGGCAGGCCTGGCGCTGGCGATAGCTCATGCGCATTCGGGCGATATGGCGTGAAAAGTCACCTTTGGCAATGAACTCAGCAAGCGCCGACTGAATGGGATAGTTGCCTTCGCGGTGTAGGCGGGCGTGAGCCAACCGAAACGTATCGGCCAACGCCTCGGGCAGCACGATATAACCCAGTCTAAGGCCTGGGTAGAGCACCTTGCTGAATGTGCCGATATAGATGACGGATGCCTGTTCCGACAAGCCCTGAAGCGACGGCGTGGGCGGCGTGTCGTAGCGAAACTCGCTGTCGTAGTCATCCTCGATGAGCCAGACGCCGTGCCTGGCGGCGTGTTCGAGTAATGCCAAGCGCCGAGGAACCGGCATGGTAACGCCACTCGGGTATTGATGGGAGGGCGTCACGTAGATCAAACGCGGCGAAGGCGTATTGGCTGGACAAAGCGACGGATTCAGCCCCTCTTCATCGACTGGAACGGGAATAATGTTCAGCCCCGCTGCCAAAAAGCAGGTTTGCGTGCCGCCGTAGCCGGGTTCTTCCATCCACACTGAGTCGCCGCTATCGGTCAGCAGCTGGGCCACCAGTTCGAACGCCTGCTGCGCGCCTTGCGTGATCACAATCTGCTCAGGGCGACAGCGCACTGCGCGGGAAAGCGTCAGGTAATCACCCAATGCCTCTTTAAGCGCGGGCAAGCCGCCATGCGTTTGATAGGAAAGCCATGCCGTATCGGCCTGGCGATAGTGGCGCCTTAACAGGCGCTGCCACTGAGCATGGGGGAACAGATCCAGCCCCGGCACGCCCGGCGCAAACGCTTGATAGTGTTGGCTTAGCGTACCGCAGCGGTCAATCAGCGCCTGCCCGCGTGTTGAGTAGCTAAACGCCGCTTCCAAAAGTGGCTTGGGTGGAGCCGGTAGATTAGGCAGGTTGGCCACGTACATCCCTGCGCCTCGCCGAGAGATGATCAACCCCTCGGCTAACAGCCGATCCATCGCCGCCAGCACGGTATTACGGCTGATACCCAAGCCGTGAGCCAGGTGCCGTGAAGAGGGCAAATGACTCCCTGCGGCCAGTTCGCCGTGTTGAATCCAGCGGCGCAACGCGCTGTAAAGCTGATGTACCAGCGTAGTTGTTCCTTGGGTACCCATCTGTAGCGCCAAGGCATCAATAAGCCATTCACTCGACGGCGTTCGCTGCTTCACTGGTTCCCTCGCTATTTAATAAACTGGTTCTTCACCAAGAGCCACTATAACGAGAGACTTGCCTATTCCCACCTCTTTTTAAGGAGCGCCACTGTGAATAACGTTCGGGCTGCCGTACTTGATGACTTGGACGCGCTTAGCGTACTGCTGGATGACTATCGCCAGTTTTATCAGCAACAAAGCGACCTAAAGGGCGCTCGCTACTTTTTAAGCCAACGCTTTGGGTTGGGCGACTCGTTCATTCTAGTGAGTGAAGAGGCGCAGGGAAAAATCAGCGGGTTTGTGCAGCTTTTTCCCGGCTTATCTACGGTAGGCATGAATGCGCGATGGACGTTGAACGATCTTTACGTGCTGCCTGAGTATCGCAGCCAAGGCGTAGGCCGGGCGTTAATGAGCGCTGCCGCCGATTTGGCCCAAGACCACGGTGTTACAAGGCTGGTATTGATGACGCAGGTGGAGAACAAGCGCGCGCAGCACCTGTATGAAACGCTTGGCTGGCAGCGCAACACGGCATTTTATAGCTATCTGCTGGATGTGAATGAGGCGTGAGTAGAGCAGGAGAATCAAGCAGAGAATCATGTTCGCTGGTGGGCGCTTGGCCCGGCATTCGCCGGGCCAGGATAGTGCTTACGCGTCGCTAAGTTTGCGTGCGCGGTGCAGATTTTCCATGGTGTTCAGGCACGCACTAGCGGCTTCCTTACCTTTGGCCAGGAAGTGCTGGAAGTAGAAGTCGTGATGGGTGCTGTGCTCATGGAAATGGTGCGGCGTGAGCACCACCGAAATGACCGGTACTTGGGTGTCGAGCTGGACGCGCATCATGCCGTCGATGACCGCGTGGGCGACGAAGTCGTGGCGATAGATGCCGCCATCTACCACAAAGCCAGCACCGACAATCGCGCCATAGCGGCCGCTTTCGGCCAGTACCTTGGCTTGCAGCGGAATTTCATAGGCGCCTGAAACGGTAAACGTATCCACCTGGTCAGCAGATAAACCGTTGCGCTCCACTTCCTCAATAAATGCCTGGTAGGCCTGGCCGACGATATCGTTGTGCCAATGGCCCTGGATAAACGCAATGCGCTGGGACGTGGTATGTGAGGAGAGTGTTAAAGGAAAGGTCTGATTCATGGTCATTCTCTTGGATAAGTGGTACCAGAATCAGGGCATTCGGCATCCGCCATAGGCATAACGTACGCCTCCAGGGGGGCTTTCTCCGTGGAATAACGCCGTTGAATGGATGCCGTTCTCTTTCATCCGGACTATCACCGTCGGCTTCGGTTTCTCACCGAATCTGCTGACCTCTCACGGGCAGACCAGTGAGAGCGCTCGCGGGCTTAGGCCGCTTTCGTTAGGAAAGGTACCATCACCGCCGGTGGGGACTTTCACCCCGCCCTGAGAACATTGCTGCATAGCAGCCTACCTATCTTACGCCGATTGTGAATGCGCAGCTAGAGGCCAGGTAAAACCTTGTCGAGCGCGCTGCTTAATCGACCCAATCGGCATTTGCCAGCTCGGTAAGCCGTTTGGGACAGGCACTATTAGTGGAGCTTACGGCGGGCAGTGCTTCGTTATACGCCAAAAGCGACTCATCACAATAAATGGGCACGTTGGTCGCCAAACCAACGGACATACGCCGCCCGGGTGACTGGTGCGCTCCATTGTATACGTTAAGCATTGATACCTAATGAAAAGCCCCCGGTCTAGCGACACGGGGGCTTGGTCATGCATCGTGGTAGACGCTTATAGCGCTTCAACGACCTCATCAACTTGCAGTTTCAGGCTCTGCAGGCCGCCGCCTGATAAGTACCAAAGGGCCGGGGTCAGTACGACCAGGCGTGTATCTGGTGTGCCCGCGTCTGCTAGCGCTTGCGTTAACGCATCGGTATCAGCGGCGTCGTTACCAATGGCGGCGCTGCGGTCAACTACCAGCAATACGTCGGGTTGGATCTCACCAATGGCATCCATCGTCAGCGGCGTAAAGGTGCGGCTACCGCGCGTTATGCTGGTAACACTATCCGGCATTTCTAATGTGTTGATACCCAGTACGTCATGGACGACCGGATGGGTGTTCAGCCCCAGGTTGCCGTCATTAGAGGTAACCACCAGTACGCGCAACGCTTCATCCAGCGCTTGGCGGTGGTTTTCAATATCGGCATGCAGCTCTTTTAGTGCTTCTTCAGCGCGCTCTTCAACACCGGCATGGCTGGCAAGCTGGCGCACGTTGTCGTCAAAGGCTACCAGGTAATCATCGCCCTGTAGGCTGGTATTGAGCACCGGAGCGATCTCTTCGAACTCCGCTTCCCACTCGCCTTGACGGCCGGTGTAAAGGATAAGGCTGGGCTCGCTTGCGGCGACGGCTTCAAGGTCAGGAGAGCGTAAGCCACCAAGGTCGGTATACGCGTCGTCGTTATAGGTTGACAGGTAGTCGGGCAGAATCTGTTTGGGAATCCCCACGATTTGGTCACTAACACCCAGCGCATCCAGTGTATCCAGGCTGCCTAAATCAAAGGTGGCAATACGTTCCTGGGCATGAGCAACAGAGCTAACCGCTGTGACAAGCAGTGTCGTGACGAGAATCGTGGGCTTCATGGGTATTCCTTTTATGAGAAAAAGTTTTATATGAGATTTCTTCTCATATTGGCAAAAAAATGAGGCGCTGTCGTTACCGTGTTATGGAACAGGACGTTTCACTTTTTCGTTTTGAGGGGGACTTTCGAGGTTTGGAATTGTCAGGAGAGAAAGGGTAGCGCGTGTGTGGGTGCCATAAAGAACTACCCCGCCTTCTGGGCGGGGTAGTTAAGGTGCTTGGCAGGACGACTATCTGCCGGAAGCGTTACGAATCTTCTTATCGGTTTGATATTGGCTCAAAGCATAGACAGACCAGATCGCTGCGGGTATCCAGCCAATGATAGTAATCTGGAGTATCAGGCAGATAAGCCCGGCAAACGGACGGCCGATCGTAAAGAACTGAAGCCACGGCAGTAGTAGGGCGAGTAGCAGACGCATGTCATTCTCTCCTTGATCCAAACAGCGAAAGGTTAGGTAACCGATGGCGTATTATTGCAGATTGGCTGACGCTACGCATATTCATTACATTACCGCTGCCAGCATTAACCTGCTGCTGATTGATTGAGGCAGTTTTCGTACAAAGCCTGGAAATGCCGTTTTCCCTTGGCACACAGCGGTAATAAAGCCAGGTAATCGTGAGAATAGTCGTGTGAAATTGAGCGTAATATTTTTATCTGCTGACTCCATGCACCAGTGAAAAGCGGTTTATGTTTGTAATACGATAAATCGCGCTACTAAGGCATTCTAAATTGATGGAATGAATAAATTGTTTACCGTTATTCTATCTAACTGTTGGCAGGATAAAGAGTAATGCTGACGACGTTTACGTAGTACATCGTCACATCAATTTATGCGTTCTCTTTTGTTTTCTGGCCAAGGACGATGCGCTATGCCTGTTGTAGATATATTGATGAGAAAGGACCAGAACAAAGAGAGCGAAAAGCATGCCGATAACGCCTTTCGCCACCAACGTCGCAATGTCTACGCGTTATACGTTATTGCTTTACTGCTGCTGTTCAGCCTGTTCGGCTGGTTTTTAAAGGAGCAGCGTGAACAGGAGATAGCCTCTGCTGAGGCGCAGAGCGATGCGCGTGCCAGCCTGATTGGGGAGTGGGTAGAAAGCATCTTCTCTCAAACGTACCACGTGCTGGTCAGTGTCGCTGACCTTCAGAACATGCCTGATGTGGTCAGCGCCACGCAAATGTCTCGGATGTTAAGCGATCGTCATCGCTATGCCCCCCTGGTTCAACGAGTGGTTCTGTTGGATAGCCAAGGAATCATGATTGCCAGTAGTGGAGATAACCACTATCAGGGAGCGGATTTTAGTGACCAGGATTTTTATAAAGTCTTGAGCGACCCTGACTATCCCATGGAGGACATCGTTACGCCGCTTTACTGGTCCAGTGAGGAACAAACCTACTCTCTGATACACGCGTTACGTCTGACAGATTCATCAGGTGCCTTTGCGGGCATGGCATCAGCACGTGTGGCATCACAAGCATTTGCCGACATGGTTAACCAAATGCAGATTCGCCAGGGTGAAAGCATCGCCCTGGTAGACGCCACGCTTACATTAATCGCCCGCAATCCTGGTGACGAGCGCACGCAAACCGGGGGGGCAAGTGGAGGGCGCGACCATACAACGCGTCCTGGACAACGGCCAGACCCCGTGGTCGGACGTGATGTGGTCTTCTCTGGATCAACGTGAGCGAATTTTTTGGGTACAGCGCGTCGAGAACTATCCGATATGGGTGGTCGTCGGCATGGATTTGGACGAGGTGTTAGCGGGGTGGCGTCAGCGCGCCGGGATTACCATCGGTATCTTTATCGCTATTGTTTTGTTGGGCGCATGGGGAGTTCGTCATTACCTTAAGCGGATAAGGTTAGCCCAGTTATTACAACATCGCCTTAAAGAGCTTGATCAGGCGCGTACCCAGGCCCAGACAGGAGAAGCCCAGCTCAGAACGCTTATTAACTCTATCCAGGATTTGATCATCGTTTTCGACCAAAACAATCAAATGACCTATATGCATGCCCTGGATGAAGGAATGTTGCTGAAAGGCAAAGATAGTCTGTTAGGTAAACATTATAACGAGGTAATGCCCCCTGGTTTATCCAAGCGCTTTGATACTGTCTTTGAGCAGGTAAGGCAGCATCGCCAAGCAGTTACGCTTGAATATCAGTTGAGGGTGCCCAGGGGAGAACATTTTTTTCAGGCCGTAGCAAGCCCCTTGGTGCATCCTGATGGCCGCTTTTCCGGCACGTTGCTGGTCGCGCGCGATATTACCGAAGCCAAACAGAGTGAAGCGGAGCTTAATATCGCGGCCGCTGCTTTTCAGGCACACCTGGGCATCATCATCGCGGATGCCGAAGGGAAAATACTGAAAGCCAATCCCATGTTTACTCAGATTACCGGCTATAGCGAAGCCGAAGTGATTGGCCGTGACGCAAAGATGTTTAATTCGAACCGCCACGACCCTGGTTTCTATCGCCGTTTATGGCGCAGCGTCAAACAGCAGGGCCGCTGGGAAGGCGAAGTTTGGAGCCAGCGCAAGAGCGGCGATATCTTTCCCGAGTGGGTCGTTATTAGCTCAATCCGTAATGCTGACCAGCAGCTAACCCATTACGTGGCCACCGTTGTCGATATTAGCGAACGCAAAGCCGCTGAACAGGAGATCCACCAACTGGCGTTTTATGATTCGGTGACGGGGCTGGCGAATCGCCGTCTCTTTATGGACCGCTTGGGCGCAGCGCTTAAAGAGGCGCGCCGACATCGCTCTTATGGTGCGCTTCTGCTTATCGATATCGATCATTTCAAACAGGTTAACGATGTGTTTGGGCACTCTATCGGTGACCGTTTGCTTCAGGGCGTTGCGCGCCTGCTTCATCAACAGCTGCGGGAAAGTGATACCTTGGCACGTGTTGGCGGTGATGAGTTCGCGATACTCATTCAGTCGTTGGATGCCGATGCGGCTAAAGCGGCTCAGTTGGCTGAGCTCATCGCCCATAAGTTGATGGTTGCCATACGCCGTACCAGTTCACTCATTGAGCACTCGGTCAGCGTGACGGCCAGCATCGGTATCACCCTCTTGGACTATTCGACCAACGAGCAAAATGAGTATCTTCAGCAGGCGGATATGGCGCTATTTCAAGCCAAGGCGAGAGGCCGTGATACGCTGTGCTTTTTTGACCCCGATATGCAGGCAACGCTGTTAGCCTCAACGCGTCTGGAACGTGACTTGCGGCAGGCACAGGCGCTTAACCAGTGGCAGCTTTATTATCAGCCCCAAGTGGAAGTAAATGGAAAGACGACCGGGGTCGAGGCACTTTTGCGCTGGCAGCATCCCGAGCGGGGTCTTGTATCACCCGGGGACTTTATACCGCTGTTAGAGAGTACCGGCCTGATTATTGAAGTAGGTGCATGGGTGCTGGAGAGGGCCTGCTACCAGTTGGCGAGCTGGGCACAGCATGATCGGTTCTGCCACTTGACGATGTCGGTAAATATCAGCCCTCTGCAGTTTCACGATGCTGAGTTTATACCGCGTATCACGGCTATCTTTGAACGTACCCAAGCACCGCTTGACCGCTTAAAGCTTGAAGTGACAGAGTCGCTGTTTGTGGATGACCGCGACAGGGCCCGCGATAAAATGTTGTTCCTAAAAGCGCTGGGCGTTCGCCTCTCACTGGATGATTTTGGGACCGGTTATTCATCCCTTGCCTACCTGGCCCAGCTACCCTTGGACCAACTGAAAATAGACCAGAGTTTTGTGCGCCAGGTGCTGACCAGTAGCGCGAATGCGGCGATTGTCGAGAGTACCATTGCGCTGGCAAAAAGCCTGAACCTGGAGGTGATCGCCGAAGGAGTCGAAACCCAGGCGCAGCAGGCGTGGTTATTCGCCCATGGCTGCCACGCCTATCAAGGTTATCTGTTTGGGCGTCCGGTCACCATCGACGCGTTGGAAGCGGAGCTTGATGTTTCTTGATATCAGCCGTTTTGATGAAATGGCGCGGGGGAGAGCATTGACGCAAGTGCCGTGGTATCTGGCACCGTACTCGCCAGCGCTTCAGGGATAATGATTTCCAGCCGCGAGTCCTGCCGCCAGGCGCTACTGTCTACGTTTAGCGCACCGTCAGCGCGGTTAAGCTGCTGCCAGCCGCTGGTCGTATGAAACACGCCTTTAATACGGGCATCACGGGGTAATTCACCTAAACATTGCGCCAGGCTGTCCAGGTCAAAGTGCTCGTCAGGGTGCCAGCGCAATCCCAAGCTCACGTAGCCCAGCGCCACACCGGTTTCCTGCTGTGGTGCGCCTTTGGCTGGCGGAAAGTCAAAAAATCCGCCCTCCAAACCAGGGGGCGCGGTTAATGTGCGGTGTGCTTCCGGAACGGCCAAGTCGTGGGCAGGACTTTGGCCACTGTGCGTTAATCGTTCAAGTGGCAGTTCGCCATTGGTAACCGGCTCGGCCCATTTACGCGGCGGCCATAAGGCATTGGCAAACTGCAGCGCTGCCTGCTGCTGTTGATCGGTGGCCTGGTCCCATAAGGTGATGGCTACCGCATCGGCGATCGCCAACTGGTCCTGAAACGTTTCATGATTGAGCGCACGCGGGTCATCCAGGCGGCGTGGGTCCAGCGTGGCAATAATATCGCGCACATCAACGACATCGTGAAAGGCCTCGCCGCGCAGCAGGTCCAGCAAACCGGCGGGGTGGCCAAGTCCAGAGGGTTCAATAATCACGCGGTCTGGCTTACTGCGTGCCAGCAGGTTAACAAGCGCTGCCTGCATAACAAAGGCGAGCTGGCAGCACAAACAGCCGCCAGGCAAGCCTTTAATAACGATATCGTCACGTTGCTCAAACATCGCCTGGTCGATACCAATTTGACCGAACTCATTCACTAAAATGGCCCACGTTTCATGCGCAGGCTTTTGTTCAATCAGACGGTGAATGAGGGTGGTTTTACCACTTCCCAAAAAGCCGGTGATGATATGAACCGGCACTTTTGCCAACGCTGCCACGAGTTAACCCCCTGTCATATTCATAAAGCGAACAACCTGAATGTCGCCGTCGGTCGTGAAATGGTGCCGCTCGGGTTTGAGCGGTAGTGCATTCACAATCGCCTCTTTAAGGCGCGGCATATCACCGGGATAGCGGCGCAGCACGGCGCGCAAGTCGACCGAATGTTCGTTACCCAAACAGAGCAATAAACGGCCTTCTACCGTGACCCGCACGCGATTACAGGTGTCGCAGAAGTTGTGGCTGTGCGGCGATATAAAGCCAACCCGGCTGTCACTGTCGGCCATTCTAAAGTAGCGCGACGGGCCTGGCGTGGTTTCGGTGGTCGGGGTTAGCGTATAGCGCTTTTCAATCAGGGCCTGTACATCATCACTTGAGTAGAAGGTTTCTGCGCGTGAGTGATCGGACACATCGCCCAGCGGCATCTCTTCAATAAAGCTGATATCCAGCCCTTCGTCACGCGCAAAGTCGACAAGGTCCAGCACCTCATCATCATTACGACCTTTTAAAATAACCGCATTTAACTTGATGCGGGTAAATCCGGCCTCTTTTGCAGCATGGATGCCGTCAATAACGCGTGTTAAATCGCCGGTGCGGGTGAGCTTTTTAAAGCGCTCCGGGTCCAGTGAATCCAGGCTGATATTGAGACGGCGCAGGCCACCTGCATAAAGCCGTTTGGCATGTTTACGCAGACTGGCGCCATTGGTGGTCATGGTGAAGTCGCTAAGCCCGGGCAACTGGCCAATGTCATCTACCAGCTGTTCTATGTCCCGGCGCACCAGGGGCTCACCACCGGTCAGGCGAATTTTTTCAACACCCAGTTCGGTAAAGGCCTGGGCGACCATGCTGATCTCTTCAAGGGTGAGCACTTGGGCACGCGGAAGAAACGTCATTTCCTCGCTCATGCAGTACACACAGCGAAAGTCGCAGCGGTCGGTCACCGAGATGCGGACATAGCTAACTCGGCGACCAAAGTCATCTATTAGTTGCTTAGTCATGGCCATCTCACAAGTGGTTGAATGCAGACTACCTCGCCAGCTTGTGCACCGTCCTGGTCTTCGGGTAGCTCGATCAGACAGTTAGCCGCGACCATCGAACTTAACATGCCGGACCCTTGCGCGCCTGTCGTGCGTACGTGGAGCACACCTTGCACATCGCTATGGTAAATGCCGCGCAAAAAATCGGTACGCTGGTAGCGGCTGTTAAGCACTTCATCCGCGACAGCGTAAAGCCTGGGTGGCGGAGTCATGGGGAGTGCCTGCAAGTGATGGAGCAACGGCACGACAAACTGTGAAAAGGTTACCATGACAGCGACAGGGTTGCCGGGCAAGCCCACAAAGGGCGTACGCGACTCTCCCAGCCAGCCGCAGGCCAGTGGCCGCCCTGGGCGTAACGCAACACGCCAAAACGTTAGTTGGCCCAGTTGTTCAAGGGCAGGCCGTGTAAAGTCAGCTTGCCCCGCCGATACACCGCCGCTGGTGAGCACCAGGTCGCTCACTTGGGCAGCCTGGGATAACGCCTTACGTATCGACTGCTGATCATCGGGAAGAATACCCAGATCAATCACCTCAGCGCCCTGTTCGGTTAATAAACCCATCAAGGTAAACCGGTTGGCATCATAAATGCGGGCATTCTCCAGCGGCTCGCCAGGCGCTGTCACTTCATCGCCGGTGGAAAACAGTGCAACCGTCGGTGGCCGGGCCACGCAAACCTGTGCCACGCCGAGCGATGCAAGTAGCCCCATACTAGCGGCATCCAAACGCGTTCCTTTTGAAAGCGCCAGGTTGCCCTTGAGAATATCTTCCCCGGCCAGGCGTACGTTCTGGCCACGCTTAACGCGCTCAGGGTTTGCGATGTGGAGGTGCTCGCCGTGCGTTGTTAACTGCTCCTGCATAATGACCGTATCGGTGCCCTCCGGTAGCGGGGCACCCGTGGTAATCCGCACGCAAGCGCCTGGCGGCACGGCGCCATGAAAACCATGCCCTGCCAATGCATGACCGATAAGCGGCCATTGGGATGACTGTGTGTCTGGCCAGGCAAGGGCAATACCATCCATCGCGGCGTTGGTGCTGGGCGGGACGTTGATCGGCGCCATAATATCGTGTGCCAAGCGGCGGCCATGGGCACGGTGCAGGTCAATGACTTCATGGGCCAGCGGTCTTTCAATAAGCGTTGTCAGCGCCTGGCGGGCTTCTTCCACGCTCAGCATCTGGTCGCCAAGGTCAAAGCAGGAGAGCGTCATGGTACGTTCCTGGCGGATAGGCATTGCGCTTCCAAGCGGCTTTTCTCTTCGGCGGTATTGAGATTGGCGAAGGCGTCGGGGCAGTCGGACATATCCACACGGCGCATATTATGGCGTGCATACCAGCGCTGAATTTTACGCTCACCGCTTTTCAGGGCCGCCTGAAGATCATCCGCCAGTGCGGTGCGTATCAAGGCCACCGTAGGGTGCAGATGCTGACCATCAAACGCCACGGCGATATCGGCGCTTTGTATGCCTGCCAGCATTCGTGCGACCAAGTCGTCCGGGAGATGCGGCGTATCGCAAGGAGCTATCAATAGCCACGGCGTGTTTGATGCGCGCAGCCCACTATAAATGCCCATTAAAGGACCTTGGAAGCCTGATTCCGCATCACTGATCACACGCCCAAACAGGCGGTAGGCGTCAAGATTACGGTTAGCGCTAATCAGCAGTTCAGCAACCTGCCCTTCAAGCCTGGCCGCTGTGTGGGCAAACAGAGGTAGCCCAGCAAAGGGCTCCAGCCCCTTATCGCGCCCGCCCATGCGGCGGCCTTCACCACCAGCGAGCACCATGCCGGTTAATGCGTGGGTCGTGATCATCGGCATGTCTCCTCTGGCCGATCAGCCTTGCCATTTCCAAGTGTAGATCCCTTGTCGCTATGATGGCGGCCAAGGGCCTTGCTTGTCTATGCGCTTGTCTATGCGTTAGATGCTTGATGGTAAGCACTATGACCCATATCAAACAGTGGGTTCGCCTGGCTACGTTATCGGGTGGAACAGCGCCTATAAGCGGTGTCTTTTGGTATGCTGCACGACAGTCACTTTTTATGAGGGAAACGCTAATGTCAGATTTTAACGAGTTTGATCAGGCTACTCGCACTGAGCTTGAGGCAGCTGCCTTTCGGCGTTTGCTGAGCCACCTGGACGATAACAAGGACGTACAGAATATCGACCTAATGATCCTGGCGGACTTTTGCCGTAACTGCCTTTCCAAATGGCTGGTGAGCGCAGCCGAAGAGCGAGGCGAGCGGCTTGATTACGAAGCCGCGCGCGAGTACGTCTACAAAATGCCCTACAGCGAGTGGAAAACGCACTATCAGGGCACTGCAACGCCTGAACAGTTGGCGGCGTTGGACGCTCGCCAAGCCAAGAAAAGCGGTCAGGAGTAGCGTTATGGAGCCGATGGTTGCCCTCAACATAGCCATACTGACGATTTCAGATACGCGCACCGAAGAGAATGACCGCTCCGGCCAGCAGTTGACCGAGAGTTTGACCGCCGTCGGCCATCGGCTCGCCGATAAGCGTATTGTGGCTGATGATATCTACCAGATTCGCGCTATCGTGGCCCAGTGGATTGCCGACGCCGGAGTGCAGGTGGTTATTACTACCGGCGGCACCGGCTTTACCGGCCGTGATTCCACACCGGAAGCCATTTCGGTACTGCTGGATAAGCACATCGAAGGATTTGGCGAGCGTTTTCGTCAACTAAGTGGCGAGGAGATTGGCAGTTCCACCATTCAAAGCCGCTGCTTGGGTGGCCTGGCGAATGCCACGGTTATCTTCTGTCTGCCCGGCTCAACCGGTGCTTGCCGTACGGGCTGGGAAGGCATTTTGAAAGAGCAGCTCGATAGCCGCCACAAACCGTGCAATTTTGCCAACCTGGTGATCCCCGAGCGAGGCCAGCATGGCTGATTTGCAGCCGACTGATTTGCAAACAGCTGATTTGCAAACAGTAAGTGCCGCGCTTGAAGCGCTGCTGGCTGGCGTGAGCCCCGTCAGTGCGGAAGAAGCCGCCTTGGGCGCCGCTGGCGGGCGAGTGCTGGCTGACGACGTGATGGCAGCGCTTAACGTCCCGCCCTTTGATAACAGTGCGATGGACGGCTATGCGTTGCGCACAAGCGATGCGGGCCGGTGGCTGCCCATCAGCCAGCGCATTGCGGCGGGAACACAGGTAGTGCCGCTGGCACCCGGCAGCTGTGCTCGCATCTTTACCGGTGGCGAATTGCCAGCAGGTGCGGACTGCGTCGTCATGCAGGAGCGCGTTAGCGTTGAGGCAGGCAAGGCCTTGATACCGGACAATATTCCGCCTGACGATAATGTGCGCCGCCAAGGGCGGGACGTGCGTGTGGGCGACTGTTTACTCGACAAAGGGCTGCGCTTAGAAGCGGCCGCGTTGGGGCATTTAGCGGGGCAGGGCATTATCCAGGTGAGCGTACGCCGCCGCCCTAAGGTTGCCCTGCTCTCGACCGGCGATGAAATCGTCGACCCCGGCACGCCGCTGGCACCGGGGCAAATTTATAACTCCAACCGACCCATGTTAAAGCGCCTGCTTGAGCGCTTTGGCGCTGATGTGGTGCAGGTCGTTAGTGTGCCGGATGACTACGCTCAAACGGTGGCGCTATTAACCCAGGCCGCCGCTGACGCCGATGTCGTGGTAAGCACTGGTGGTGTCAGTGTGGGGGAAGAAGACCACGTTAAGGCCGCGCTTGATGCCTTAGGCGAGCTGGATTTATGGCGCTTGGCCATACGCCCAGGCAAGCCCTTGGCGCTAGGCCGCTTGCCTCGCGCTGATGGCAGTGAGGCAAGGTTTGTGGGTTTGCCGGGTAACCCGGTTTCGGGGTTTGTGGGGGCCTGGCTATTTTTGCGCCCGCTCATGGGGGCGTTGTTGGCCTGCCCAACACTGAAGGCATTACCAACGTTAACCGCAACGGCGAATTTTGAGACCTCGACCGGGCCGCGCCAGCACTATATGCGCGTAACGCTTAATTTTGCACCTTCCGGTATAACGGCCCAGGCCTTTGCTGACCAGAATTCCGGCGTATTGTCGTCGTGTATTGAGGCCGATGCCTTGGCGGTTATTCCTCCCCATCATCAGGTAACGCCAGGCGATACCGTTAGCTGCTTATGGTTGGTGGAGTAAGCGCGAGAGCATCAAGCAGCAGCAGTGGTTGTGGCTCAAAAGCAATACCGCACAAGGTGGGGTGAAGGCGGCGGGCTTTCAAAAGCGGCGGCAGTGGGTATAGCTTGTTGGCTGCAAAGGCCTGCAGTGTGATGGGGGGATTAACGCCCAACTGCCACGCTCCAGTGTCATCGTTAAGCGTCAGCCACTGCGTGGCAACCTCCGTGTGCTGGAACAGTAGATTGGCCGCTTCCACGTAGCGTGACGTACTTGGCGTGTCTGTCATGTTGACCACGTGACGTGACTCGAGCGCCACGCGGTATAGGCCCGCGCTAAATACCACCATGGCGACAGTCGGCATTTGAGTGTGATCGCTTGGCGCACTCGGCGTCATGGTTAGCCCAAGCCTGCCTGATAGGCACTAAACAGTGCTTCGGCATCCAATAACGCCGTGGCAGCGCCCTCTTCGGGCTGCCACAAGGCGCTAACATATGGGCGTAGTGACTCTGAAAGCGTTTCCGGTGGCGCCTGGAGCAGGCTATAAGGCACGTCGCAGACATCGTCTAAATGATCGATACGCACTCCGCTTTTAATACCGGCTGCTGATACTAATAAAATCATCCCCTGGGAGTGGGCCGCAGGGGAGGAGAGGCCCAGCAGTGCGTGTAGTTGAATAACTGACTCAATATGACCGCGTAAATGCAGGACGCCTTCGGTTGACGCAGGAAGCCCCGGCACAAAGTAGACCGGTTGATCGTGGCTGATAATCTCTTTAACCACGCTGCCTGACAGCGCAAACGGTTGTCCGCCTACCCGAAACAGCACCAGCTGCTGACTGGGTTCCTCCACCTCAATAATCTCGGTTCCTGCATCGTGCTTGGCAAGCGCTTGCTCAAGGGTAAGGCTTGTCGGATCATTCGCTGGTTCGGATGAGAATGTCATTGCCTAACTCCAGGCTGGTGGCCACTTGGTTACGCCCCTTATGTTTAGCGTGATAAAGCGCCTGGTCGGCGGCCAGGCGCAGTGCTTGGGTAGTCGGGTGAGCAGGGAAGTCGCTTATTCCCGCACTAAAGGTACAGCGGAAACTGACCTCGCCTGCATGAAAATCCACTAGTCCAAAGTCGTGGCGCAAATCATCAATCAGCTTGACCGCCTGTTCAACGCTAACGTCTTTAAACAGGACAACGAACTCTTCACCACCGTATCGGCCAATCGTGTCAGACAGGCGCAGGCGTGTTTTAAGCAGTCTTGCCAAGGTAATAATGACTTGATCACCAGCCAGATGACCATAGGTATCGTTGACCTCTTTAAAGTGGTCGATATCAATCATGGCCATGGCGTGCTGGCTGCCGTTACGGTGCGCCTGAGCGAGCGCTTTATTAATCAGATCAGTGGTGGTGCTGTGATTATATAGGCCGGTCATGCTGTCCTGAGTCATCAGCGAGCGCAACAGCCGGAGTCGCTCAGCGCGCAGGTGCACGGCGGAAACAAGCTCCTTAGGCACCACGGGTTTGGTAATAAATGCTTCGACCCCGGCGGCCATCGCTGAGATCTGTTTTTGGCTATTGGTCTCGCTGGAAAGATAAATAATCGGCAAGCCGACATACTCAGGCTGCTGGCGAATAATACTGGCAAGCTCCTCGCCTGAACATACTGGCATATATACATCGACCAGCATTAGATCAGGGTTGAAGCGCTCAAGTGCACTCAGCGCCTGATTCGGATGGTGGATCTGTTCCACAATCATGCCTGCCTCTTCAAGCAGCAAGGCATGGTATTCGGCCGCTTCGGGTTCATCATCAACGATTAAAACGCGCAGCGGCTCATCATCCATGGGCGATGTAAGATCATCAATAGCCAGCATTAAATCAAGCGGTTTAATCGGTTTGGTAAAGTACCCGTTACACCCGGCTCGCACGGCGCTTAAGCGTGAATGAAAGTCGCTGTGGCCAGATAGTACAATGGAGGGAAGATGTTGACCGGTCAGCTTGTTTAAACTGGTGAGAGTTTCGGTACCGGCTGTTTGACCATTAGGAAACTGCACATCCATGATCACGGCGTCGGGGCGGCGAGTCAGCACGGCATTGAAAAAGGTATCGGTATTAGCAAAGTGCACCACTTCATGACCAAAACAGCGCAAATGGTGCATTAGCGAGCTGATATGTTCTGTCTCGTCATCGCATAAATAAATCAGCCGCTGACGCTTACTGCGTACCTGCTCGGGCTGGTGAGTAAACTCAACGCTATTGAATCCGGCCATGGAGGCCTGCTGGCCCTGTTGGGTTTGAAGATATGCCGACTCTTCTTTTATCTGATCCAGAAGTTTAGAGATTAATGTATCAAGGTCGGCGCGCTGAGGCGTCGCTGTTAGCGCTTCTTCTGCTTGTTCTGCCAACAGCGCAATACGCTCAAAGCCTAACGAGCGGCCTGTCCCCTTGAGGCTATGGAAAAAGCGATGAAGTTCGGGCGCCAAGCGTGACTCAGCCTCGTTTGACTGCCACTGTGCGACAGTTTTTTGCAACCGAGACGGCAGCTGGTTAATAAATCGCTGACGGAGCAAGTTAAGCTTTTCATGCAGCGAGGGGGCCGGTGTAGACATCAGGCTACCTGAGAGTTGGGCGAGCGTTATAAGCATAACAAATATAATTCGTTAATCGTTAAGCGCTTTATTAACGGCGGTTGCTAACGCCACATCCAGATTTGCATCTTTCTGTAAGCAGGCCACCAGGTCTGGGTGCGCTGCGCCACTGGGCGGTGCATCCCCCGTTAATAAAATAAACGGCAGCGTAACGTCTTGCTCACGAAGCATCTCCAGAAGAGCCAGTCCATCAATTAACGGCATGTACATATCGCTGACGATCAGGGCGATGTCAGGGTTACTGTCTAGCTGGCTAACTGCTTCCATAGCGTCATTGGCAATGAGGGGGGCATGGCCTAACGCCTCAAGGTAGGCAGCGGTAATTTCTCCAGCAAGTGGATCGTCATCTACGACCAGTATGTGCATGAGGTGCCTCGTTCAACACGGATACTAACCTAACAAGGCCTTGAGTGTATCCACCAGGTTATTTTGATCAAAGCTGCCTTTAACAATGTACGCGTCGGCGCCTACTTCGATACCGCGCCGACGGTCGGCTTCTTTTTCTCGCGAGGTAATAATGATAATTGGCTTGTGATAATAAGTCTCGTTGTCACGTAGATGAGCCGTTAGTGTAAAACCATCCATAACGGGCATTTCAATATCGGTAAGCACGGCATCAAACGGCTCGGCCAGCGCTTTAGTAAGGCCATCACGCCCATTTTCAGCCAGCGTGACGTGGTACCCCCATGCTTCCAGCACATCTTTTTCAATTTCACGGGTATTTAACGAGTCATCGACGACTAATATGCGATGCGCTTGGGCGGTGGGGGCTGTCTCATGGGCCGTACGCTGTGCGCTGCGACGGCTACGCTCAATGAGCGCGGGTACATGCAGCAGGCTAACCAGTTGGTTACGTCCCAACGACACCACGCCTGATACCAGTGGTAAATGGCGCAAGTGGGTGGGCAACGGTTTAATCACCATGTCACGCTCATCGACGAGTTTATCAACTCGTAACGCTAGCTTTTGGTGGCGTTGATGGACTACGAGCAGCAGCGCCTCAGATGCGTTGCTGGACGGTGCGGGAAGTTCGAGTAAATCAGCCAGCGCTACTACCGGTACAAATTCATTGCGTAGAATCAGCGTTGTTTGCCCGGCGGCATCGATAAAAGTATCAGTCGAACGCTCAATAAGCTCTGAGACAAAAGGAGCTGTGACCCCCAGCGTGACGCCTCCAACGCTGACTAATAACACGCGCATCACCGCTAGTGACATGGGCAGGCGTAGCGTAAAGCGCGAACCAACACTCGGTTCACTGCTTAGGTGAATGTCTCCGCTTAGCTCGTCCACAACGGTACGCTTGACCACGTCCATGCCCACGCCGCGCCCGGAAAAGTCGGTGATCATGGATTTTGTAGAAAAACCGGGCCGGAAAATAAGCTCCAGCGTTTCCTGCTCGCTGAGTGCCGTGAGCCCCCCTTCACTGATCAACTGCTTGGCGAGCGCCTTTTTGCGTACCGCATCCAGCGAGATGCCCGCACCGTCATCGCTCATTTCAACCACTACCCAGCCGCCATCCTGCCAGGCTTCCAGCGTTAGTTGGCCGCGCACCGGTTTTCCGGTAGCCTGCCGCTCGGCAGGCGATTCAATACCATGATCCAATGCATTGCGTAAAAGATGAATCAAGGGGTCTGATAAATGATCAATCATTTGCCGATCAAGCTCGATTTCGCTACCGCGTACTCGACAATGGACATGTTTACCCAACGACTGGGCAAGCTCGTTAGCCATTTGGGCGAGAGGGTCAAAGACCACACTCAGTGGCAGCATGCGCATTTGTAGTGCCCGATCGTGTAAGTCGTTCATCAAGCGATCGTGAGCGAGCACGCTATCTTTTAGTTCACGGTTGAATGCTACAAAAGGGGCCCTCTTTTCTGGCGGTAGCATGGCACTTAACGTGTTCGCTTGGTCAACCAGACTGTGTAGATGATGATGCCCGGACAGCACCTCGCCCATTAGGCGAATCACATCATCAAGACGATCAAGGCGGACGCGAACGGTATCGCTGAGACGTAGGTCAGCGGCGCCACTGGAGGGGGGGGTAGTCCCGGTGTTTATATCAGGCAGCGCTGGCTGTTCAGGTAACGGGGCAGACTCTTCGAGTGGTTGAAAAGGAGCAGTACTGGCGGCGTTTTCAAGTGCTTGGCAGAGTGCTGTATCTGCTTCTGGTAACGTGTCAGGTGCGCCACCTTTTGCCAAGTGACTCACCAGGTCGGCGAGCCCATCAATGGCTTGGTTAAGCAGGCTGATGGCATTAATATCGGCGGTTAGCGCACCATCTCGCATCGCACTTAGCAGCTCTTCAGTGCTATGGGCAAGGGCGGTAATGGGCAAAAGCTTAAGCATCCGCGATGATCCTTTAAGCGTATGCGCACAACGAAACAGCTCATTGATCATTTCCTGGTCGGCCTGCCCCTGCTCCAAGGCATTGACGCCTTGGCGTAAACGGGGCAGATGATCCGCGGCTTCTTCTACAAAGCGTTGTATGAAACGCTGAATATCAATTGCCATTAGCCCACTCCCGGTGTGGCAAGCATCATATTGAGGTAGCGCTTGGCTAAAAAGCGCGCGTCGCCGGGTGGTAACGGCGAGCTAATCGTTTGTAAGCCACCGTTTGAAATCGGCGCTTCATCAAGCAGCCGGACAACCGCGCTGTAGCCCTGCTGGCGTTGTACTGGGTCATCGGCTAATTCACTCTGGCGGAACAGCTCAGCTTTATAAAAGTGGGCAGGCCAACAATCAGGTGCCACATAAATCGCCCGCTTAAAAAGGCCGTAGGCTTGTTCCGGCATCTTTTGCCAACGTGCTACTAGCCCGGCAAGCAGTAGTGCGTCGACCGACCAGGGCTGCTTCCCCAAAAGTGTTTCAAGCAAACGCGCGGCGTCTTCAAAAGCGTTTTGATTAAGCAACTGATGAGCGCTTTGCAGTCTTTGATCAAACGACGGCTCATGAGCGGCTAGGCGTTCTTGCTTGGGTGTAGGCGGCAGTAGCACGGAGCTTTCCGGGTCGGCCGCGCAGGCTATCGTTTCCTTAGCTGTATCGAAGCATTGAGCCAGCGGGACGGACGCCGACGTTACGAACGCAGGTTTGATGTGCGTCGATTTTGTAGAAGTAGATTTGCTGGAAGTAGGCGTGATGGGCGTAGATATGCCTGATTTGGGTAGGACGGGCTTCGTCGAGGAGTGAAAATAGAATACGCCCTGCGTTTCCACGAGCCTGAATACGCCCAAATCATTGCCTAGTGTTTCCGTCACGCCACATAGCAAAATACCTTGTGGGGCAAGCAGCCGCTGTAAATGCTGCTGGATACGGCGGCGGGTTGGCTCGTTAAAATAGATCGAAACGTTACGAAAGAGAATAACGTCAAACGTTGCGTGAAAGTGGACGCTGTTGGGCTATAGCAGATTAAAAGGCTGAAACGTTACCCAGTTGCGAAGCTGCTCGCTGATTTTATAATGGGTTTGGTGACGGCTAAAGAAACGCTGCTTTAGCGCAGGAGGCAACGCACGAAAGGCCATGCCGCTATATACTCCTTGGCGCGCCTTGGCCAAAACCTGACGGTCTACATCGCCCCCTACTAGGGTAAAAAGCCGGGTAGCCCGTTCTCCGTAACGCTCAAAAAGCGCCATCGCAAGACTGTATGGTTCTTCGCCAGATGAGCATCCTGCGCTCAAAATTGCCAGCGGCGCTCCTTTTTCTGCCAAGCGCTGTGGCAAATACGTATTCACCAGCCAATTGATAGCTTTAGGCTCGCGGAAAAAGTACGTCTCATTGACGGTCAGGTGGCTAACAAAGCTATCGAACGCAGCGCTGTCCTGCTTGAGTTTTTCAATCAGCGCTGGCGCATGGGTTAGGCCGGTCTCGGCAGAAAGAGTCTTAATGGCTTTGCTGAGGCGAGCCTCTGCTACGCCCTCCAGCTGAAGCCCGCAGTGCTTGACTACCAGTGCCTTAAAGAGATCAAGCGACGTCATAAGGGCATCTGTCTGTGGGTAGTACAGCGCACCGCTCGCATTAGCCTGCCGGGCAGGTCATCCAGGGCCACGATATGATGTATTACACCGGCATTAACGGCCTCCTGGTTCATGCCATAAATAACCGAGCTCTCTTCGTCCTGAGCAATGGTCTGGCCGCCGCCAAGGTGGATGGCCCGCATACCGCTAACACCGTCGCGGCCCATGCCGGTCAGAATAAGACCAATGGCATCGGCGCCATATACCTCGGCAACGCTTTTAAGCAGAACATCGCCGCTAGGGTGATAAAGCGCTTCGGCTTGGCTTGCCTGAAGCTGAAAACGGTGGTGCGGCGTGATGCAAAGATTACTCTCGGAGGGTGATAGATAGACATGCCCTGGCTTAAGGCGTTCTCCATGTTTGCCAACGCTAATGGGTAGGATGCATAGCGAAGCCAGCCATTGGGCCATACCTTCAATAAATCCGTGACTGATATGTTGAGCAATTACAATCGGCGCGGGAAAGTTTGCCGGTAAGCGATTAAGCAGCCGCGCCAGGGCTTGAGGACCGCCTGTTGAGCAGGCGATGGCGATAATGTATTGAAACCCTCTAGGCGCCATTTCGCTATTCTGAGGCGCGACTGGACGAGTAGCCAACGGCTGAGCCAGCGAGCGGCGACGTAACCGGGTGATAACGGCGACGCCGGATAATAGCCGCACGCGCTCCAGCAGGCGCTCAGCATCATCGCTTTCAAGGGTCGGCTTGGGCATGACTTCAAGCGCGCCTAGCTCAAGCGCCTGATAGGCCGTTTCAGCATGGGAACGGTCACTAACGACCAGGATCGGCACGCCTTTGGTATGCATGATCTCTTCAATGGCCCCCAGGCCGTCCAGCACCGGCATGGTAAGGTCCATGGTGATTAGTTGCGGCGACAAGCGCCGGGCAAGCTCAATGGCTTCAAGGCCATTGGTGGCCTCGCCGACAATCTCAACGTCGCCGTCTCGGGTGAGAATCGTGCGTAGCACGTCACGTGTTACGCGACTATCATCCGCAATCACAACCCGAATGGCACTCATTGTGATGTCCTCAAGAGCGGCTTGAATGATCGGTCTCTTGCTGAGCCAGCGTAAACTCCTGAACTAGCAAATTGAGCTCTGCTGACATTTGAATCATATCCTGGCTGATGTCGGTAATACTGCGTACCGATTGCGCACTACGGGCACTGGCGGTATCAATATCACGCAGGGCAATAACCACTTGGCTACTGGCCGTTTTTTGCTGCTGAGTCGACAAGGATATCTGCTGAGCGGCGCTACTGGTCTGGCTGGCTGCTTTTAGCAAGGCATCAAGGTCTTGCGCCGTACTCATGCTGGCTTCAACGCCCTGTTCAATGGAGGAGGCGCCCTTTTCTGAGGCCACCACCAAGCGGTTAATCGCGTTTTGGATCTCTTCGGTATGCCCTTCAATCTCCTGTGTGGAGTCGGTGACGCTATCGGCCAGGCGGCGGATTTCACTGGCGACCACTGAAAACCGACGCCCCGATTCACCGGCGCTTGAAGCCTCAAGTGCTGCGTTAAAGGCAATCAGCTTGGTTTGAGCCGCCAGCGTATTGATAAGCTCCATCACCTTGTTGATCTGTTTGGACTTGGCACCCAATGCCATGATCTCTGCAAGACTTTGCTCGCTGTCGCTACGGATATCCTGCATTTTTGACTGTAAAAGCTGCATGGCGGTACTGCCTTTACGGCTCCGCTCAAGCGTCTGATTGGCAACGTCGACCACTGACTGTGAATGGTCGGCAATTTGGGTGGAGGAGGTGGAGAGTTCTTCCATGGTCGAGGTAATTTCAGCAACGGATGACGCCATCTCTTCAACAGCGGCGGCCATGGTCTGGTTGGCCTCGTGGCTAATGTCGCCGCCATGAACGCTGGATAACCCGGCGGTTTGCGCGAGGCGATCAGCGACCCGTGTCAGCGCCTGAGCATTGTTGGAGACGGCAAGAATCGCGCGTGACAAGCGCTCCAGCAGCGCATTCGTCTGATTTGCCAGGTCGCCAAGCTCTGCCCGGTCATCGGTTTCCACACGGCGTGAAAGATCAAGGCTTTGGGTGATTTGCTTCAATTGACGCTGAAAGTGCATGAGCGGCCGAATGAGCTTACCGGTTAACGGATAAAGAATGGCCAGGCCAATTAGCAGAGTTAACAGGCCGATGCCGGTCGATTCCAGAAAGCGCTCACGGGAGGATGCTAAATACTCCTCTTTGGCGACCTCCACCATTAAAAAGCGCCTTAATTCAGGCATCCATACCGTACTCACCATATAGACGTGCCCGCCACGCTCGACTTCATACACGTTGGGCGTCAGGTTCTGCTGTGTCAGCTGCTCAGCGGTTTGGCTACGCAGCACGTTGATGTTGCTTTCGTCGCTATGTGACAGTAGTTCGCCATCCGCGCTTAATAGCGCCGCATGCCCCGTCTCTTTCAGGCTGAAGCTTTCAATTAATGAAGCAAGCTGTGACAAGTCCAACCCTGCACCGGCGACCAGCAAAGGACGGCCGTTAGGGGCACTTTCCGTACTGCGGAAGTTTAAAAAAACAAACGACTCTTCGGTAGAGAACGTGTCGCTGTCGAGATTAAGTTCATAAGCGGCGTCACTGTCGGTGAAATCATGGTACCAAGCGTCCATACTGTCAGGAGGCCCCAACGGCCGTTGTAGCAACTCACCGTCTCGGTACTGAAAGTAGTAGCCACGCCCCTGATATTGCGCAGCAATAAACAGCAGTTCGGTATTCAGCTGTTCCATGACGCGTGACAGGTAGGTGGTGACTTCGGGCTGGCGTTCCTCTGGAAAACCCTCGCGTGCCCACTGTTCAATAAAAAAGTTATTTGAAAGGCTCTCGGAAACCGCCAGTGCAGGGTTTAGGCTGAGATTAATATGGGCAGCAAGGTTTTCAACCTGAGCAGGCAACTCTTCATTGATAAGTATATTCAGCCGGGCCTGGCTATAAGAGCGTGCCTGCAGGTAAAGAGCGACCAGCATCGCCAACGCCAAGACTGTTCCAAAGGAGATAAAAAGCCTTAGCCGTAAAGGCAAAGTTTTCCAACGCGCCGTCATTATCACTGTCGCTCCCAATTACCGATGCCCAGCAGGGCAAGAAAGACCTTTAAGTGCCGCAGGTGAACGGCCTAAGGTATAGATAGTGAGATATCCTGATGACGATTTCAGCTACTTTTACACATGCTGTCTAGTTTTTGTCGTCATGTCGCTAATTTGATAGTTATCATTTTTTATACAGGCAGGTGCAAGGAGTTGTTTTAAATATTGATTAAGCCAACAAGGGTTGGGGGGAGATATATTGCTATTCACATAAGTTATTGAAATTATGATTTTATTTGATTTGTTCTTTAGTGAGTCGAAGTCGACGATTTTTTGGCGAAAGTGGTACGGAGACATATTCTCTGCGCCAATGGAAATGATAACTCTTGCCAAGGATGCCGCATGTTGTCACTCACTAATAATACGCTATCAAGCGTACTACGCGATATTGCCTCGTGCCACTGCCCAGCCCATACAGATATGTTGCCTTCAGCGGGGTAGCGGATTGGTTGACGCCGTTCAACACTTTTTTGATTTACCCGACGGCCCGCTACTCACCGATGCATCGATTACGCGAAACGAGTGGGCCACCAATGCGTTAAGCGAAGCGGCAAGCATTCGTCAGCTGAACCTGTTTGAAGCCGTTTCAAGCGGCGCCTTCAGTTATTCATTGCAGCGTCAGCACACATATTGGCACCAACGGAAAGTGACGATGTTCTGCTTCAGTTAACGGCAGAGGGAATGCCGAAGGAAACGCTTTTAGAGACACCGCTTAACTGGGTAGGCTCGCGCCACTTTACGATGGCGCACAAGGCAGAAAAGTGGCGATTAACGCCTACGCGCAAGCTTTTTGAACGCCCCGGGCAGTTTATGCCACAGGGCGCAGACGCCGCGTAAACTTACGCATTGCATTATTGTTTGTCACACAATGGCGTGGGGCACAAAGCAGGATGAATCCTTGGTAATTCGCCCTACGTCTTCCCGCACGCCGATCCCGCAAGCACGATCACCCACCACCCAACTGCCGATTAACGCGTGATGTTCGCCAAAGCGCGGCATGGGGTGGTAGGCCTGGCGAATCCAAGGGCTGTCCGTATAGGGGCCATCCACTGCCTCACGCTGACCCTCTGGCGTTAACAGTTCAATATTGCTGCCTTCGCGTGAAAAGAAGGGCTTGCGTACCCAGCCGGGCGGCAGCGGTGAAGGCGTGCGCTCTTCAAAATAGGCAGGTAGCAAATTAGGATGGCCCTTAAAGTGCTCCCACAGCAGGGGCAGAATGCCCTTGTTAGAAAGAATCGCCTTCCACGGTGGTTCAAACCAGTGGGTGTGCAGCTGGGGAATCTTTTCGCCAAACGCATCGTCGGCCAACTCTTCCCAAGGGTAGAGCTTAAATAGTGCCTGAATGGGCTGATTATCCAAGTCAACAAAGTAGTCGCCGTCGCGCTGGTAGCCAATATCTTCGGTATAAATGAAGGGCGCTTTTAAACCGGCCTGAACGGCTACATCCTGCAGGTAGTGTACGGTCGCACGCTCTTCGTCATTATCCTTGATGCATGAAAAGTACATCTCGGCGCTGTCTAACCGGTCGCCAATATGCGCCATTGCATTAATCAGCCGCTCCTGAATGGAGTTATATTGGTCAGCGTGGCGCGGGATGATGCCCTGTTGGATGGCCTGCTCAAGCCATACCCACTGGAAAAAGCCCGCTTCATACAGTGAGGTGGGCGTATCGTAGTTAAGCTCAAGCAGCTTGGCGTGGCCCTGGCCTGAATAGGCAAAGTCCATTCGCCCATAAAGGTGTGGCTGACCAGACACCCAGGAGTCGTGAATGGTGTCCCACATGAACTCCGGCAGCGCCAGGCGTTGCATCAGCGCATTGGAGTGACAGACACGATCAACAAGCTCCATGCACATTTCATGCAGCTCTTCGGTAGGCGCCTCAATATCCCGCTCTATTTGATCCAGCGAGAACTGGTAGTAGGCGCTCTCTTTCCAGTAGGGTTCGCCGCCGATGGTATGAAAATGAAACCCCAGCTCGTGGGCCAGGGTTTTCCAGTTGGCGCGTTCTGCAACATCAACTCTAAGCATGGGGATTTCCGAGGTACATCACGAGCCCCAGCCGCCGCGAGCGGATGAGCGAGAACCGAAGCCGCGACGCTGCGTGGCCTGGCGGTTCTGAGTCGCCGTGGTACGCAGGGCCTGGTGGCGCTGATTGACACGCTGGCTGGCCTGGTTAGTGGCGGTATTCCAGTTGCCCTGGTTTTGACGATTGCGGTAAACCGGTTCTTGGTACACTCCCCGGTTGGTCGCACCGTGGCTGGTGCGCGACATCATGTTACCCACCATGTAACCCATCATGGCGGGCATAAACCAGCCACCGCCGCTGCTGCCGGTGGCCGCCTGAGACTGCTGTTCGGTGGGGGCCGTGCAGGCTCCTTCACCGTGTTCAGCCTCACACTCTTCAAGCGTATTGAAGCGGGGGACTTCTTTAATGGACGCCTCGTAGGCATCTTCACAGGCGCTGCGGGTATATACATCGGCGGCCACGCACTCATCAACACTCTGGTAGCTGCGTGGGCTGTCAAAGCTTACATCGGTCGTTTGCTCTGGCTGGCCACACGCCGTTAGCCCGAATGCGCTGGCGCCCATCATCGCAAGCGAGAGGCGGGCGCTGCGTTTGCGTCGCGGCAGGTGTGGGGTCTGATCGTTATGTGCCATCGTTAAACTCCTTACCACGTCATCGAGGCGGCATTAATCAGGCCAACTGCAATGGAGACACTACCCGCCAGAATACCGTAAGCCATATGACCTTCAGTGATATGCAGTGACAGGCTTTCTCCCTGATTCTTCAGCACCATCTTCAGACCAAAGAAAGCCGCCAGTTGAACACCAAACGCGATGATGCCCCACAAGATGAAATCGATGAAACTGATGGAGTTGGCCATAGCGCTGTAGAGCGGCAGTGTAAAACCGACGATAGAACCCGCATAGGCCGTGGCCGCCGCAGCATTACCTTCGCGAATTAACGTCCACTCGTGGTGGGGCGTGATACGGCTATAACAGTACATAAACGCAACGAGAAGCACGAGTGCGCCGATCAGATAGCCCAAAAAGTGGGGTAAGCCTTGTAAATACTGCATGTATAAAATCTTCCTTGGTTGAGAGTCAACGTTGTGGTGATGGCGTGTGTCGGGGCTTGCCGAGTTTAAATAGCATCAATATCGACCGATGTAACATCAACACCGAGATTTTGTACCAGCATAAACCCACCCTCACCATCGTCTTCCGCATTCAGCAATACGTACTCCATGCGCTCGGCGTCCTCGATAGAGCGTTCGTACAGCATGGCATGATGGGTAACGCTACGCGTCATGACGCTTTCGGTGGTCATTACCTGCTCTTCAAGCACGACGGGCGGTGACCAAAGGCTCGCTTCATCGCCCCACACACGCTGAAACTGGCAGGTGCGCTCGGAGGCATCGGTCGCCTCGACATCAATCGTTTGTGCGCCCAGCTGCCCTGCCTTTTTATCGCTTGCGTTGATCAGCGCGTCGAACTCGATATCTGACAAATGCGTCACACGATAAAAATCAAACAGCTTGTACTCAATCACGCGCCGGTTTTCGACGTTAGCTTGCAGCCACGTGTCGTTATCCAGATAAAAGCGTACCAAGTGGGCGCCCTGGCCAAGGTCGATATGCCCGACAGCCGCAACATGATGATAGGGCGCGCTGTCCCACCCAAAGAGTGCATCGGAATAGGCGCTTAACTCAGCCAACTGAATCTTGACGCGCCCATCCAGGCGCAGTCCCGCAAAATCTTCTTGTGACATCCCGATAGGCAGGCCAGCGGTGAAGGTGGATGCGTTTTCTGCCGCAGGGTTCGCCGCCTCATTGGAAGAGCCGAACAGGGCCTTAAGTGTCTTAAACATTCGAGAAGCCTCCAAGGGCAAGCCGATAGCGCGAATCGTTGGTGCGGAATCAATATGGCCCAGTGACGTGCAGGCCCGCCGGTGGGCGGGCGCTGTGCCACGTTTACGCTTGTGGTGTGTTTTTCTTGGCTTTCAGACGTGCCAGCACGTCTTCGGCTTTGCGCTCATTGGCGCCAATGCCTGCCGCTTTCAGGCGTGAATCCAGTGATGAACCGCTCTCTTCGGCAGCCATTTGGTCGGCCGCCTGCATCTGGGCTGAGTTAAGCTGCTGGCGCTCACGGATCCGGTCAAGAGACTCCATCGCACTGCCCATAGCGCTATTTTGCCCGGAGTGGCGCGCCGCTACGGCAGACTGAGCCTTCTGTGCAGATTCTGTCGCTTTTACCACGCTCACCTGCTGTTTTAGCTGGCGCAGCTGGTTATCCGTATTGCGAATGGCCCCGCGCAGGCTTTCAATGCTGGCGTCGTACTCGCTGACGATGCTGCGCTCGGCGTCCAGCTCATCCTGCATGCTGACCATGCGCTCGGCAACTTCGACCGCTAACGCTTCTTCGCCTTTATCCAGCGCAGCTTCAGCGCTCTGCTCAAGCTCGGCAATTTTGCTTTCCAGGGTATCTGCCTTGTTACTGTTCAGCTGGCGTTGACCCATTAAGCGCGCAAGTTCGGTTTTGGACTGTTTCAGGTGATTTTCAGAATCACGGATTTCCTGGTCCAAAATGCGCAGCGCTTGAGAGTCAACGACGGCCTGGCCGGTCTCATTCGCTTTGCCACGTAACGCCGTCATGATTTTGCTTAACATAAGGGTTGCTCCTAAACGCGTATTAAGAAAAGTGGTCTTGAATTAAATCGGCGACTTCCATGGCAGCGCTGGCCGTGGCATGTAATTCAGCACAAATAGACACCAGCTTTGAATCGCCAAACAGCTGCCCGTAAGCCACGTAAAAGTCGCGCTCATCAATTGAAACGATACCGATAGAGGCAAGCGGAAGCGCAAGGCCTTGGCGCAGTAACACGTCGTTAAGTTCAGCCGGATTGGAAACGCTGTCCAGCGGGGCAATGGCGGTCATGGCAATCCACTCATTGTCACTGCGCGAAAGCGTTAAGGTTAAATTACCGTAATCGTGAAGCTCCCAAATCAACGTTTGGTTGGCTTCATCTAAACTAACATTGGCGGCTGGCCACTCCAGTTCAGCGGCTTCTTCCTGAGCGGAGGCATCGTTAATAACGCGATAGAGTTCGGCTGCCGAGAAAGCGCCCGTTTCATTGTGAGTAATCAAAGCAGCAAGCTCCTTATGCAAAATGAAGGTTATGTTAGCACTGACAATTTATCATCTTCTAATAACGCACTATCGCGTTTGAGTAAAAGGCTACGCTAACACGCTGCGCGCTTGGATGTTTCACTATCAGCAGCGCTTCTTGAACGAGCCTATTTAAGACCCACAGGCAGGAGAGGAGTTCTTCGTTAAGCGTACGATAAAAGGAGCCGATAACATGGATAAGGATAGCCAACCGCCCAGTTACGCTTCAGCAGCAGGCTGAGGTGCTACTGCTTACGTTATCTCCGTGAGCTTGTTTTAATGTAGGAGTGTTGGAAAGCTACTCGAATGTATATCAAGACGTATGATATATATTTCGCTAGTGGTGGAAGATGTTAAGCGTCACGTTCCGGCCCTGAAGACAGTAAGGCGGTCGGTCGCTCTTATAAATAAAAGGGGTGGGAAACAGATGGCTGAGAGCAAACGTTCCAACGCTCAACGGCTTAGGGACTCGTTGGAAGATGACATTATTAATGGACGGCGGGTGCCAGGTGAACGGCTCGACCCGGACGAGCTGGGGCGAACGTTTAATGTTTCTCGCACGCCTGTGCGTGAAGCCTTCCAGCAGCTGGTGGCTAGCGGTTTGGTCACCGTATCACCGAAAAAAGGCACGTTTGTGGCCAAGGTCGGCATCGACCAGTTAATCGAGATGTTTGAAGTCATGGCCGAGCTTGAGGGCATGTGCGGGCGCCTTGCGGCCCGACGCATTAGTGACCCGGAGCTGACAGAGCTTCAGGCGGCCCATCAGCGCTGTGAAGCAGCGGCACACGCGGGTGATACCGACGAGTACTACTACGAAAACGAAGCGTTTCATGACTGCATTTATGCGGCGAGCCACAATACGTTTCTAGCCAGCGAAGCTCGTCAGTTAAAACAGCGCTTAAAGCCCTATCGTCGCCTGCAATTACAGGTTCGCCAGCGCATGCATAACTCCTTGAGCGAGCACCAGGCCATTGTCGATGCCATTACCCAAGGCGATGCTGCACTGGCTGAGCAGGCGCTATGTGACCACGTGCTGATCCAGGGGGAGCGATTCAGCGACTTTGTGGCCAGCGTGCGCCGTATGGAAGCGCCGATCAGTCAGCCAAGTTAGGTAATGTCCGTATTGGTGGGGTAATGGTCCTTGCCGACACGTCGCGCGCGGCGGAAACTCTTCCTATTAACGATCTGGAGAGAGAACGTGACGCGCCATATTGCCTTATTGGCTTACCCCGATTGCCAATTGCTGGATGTCAGCGGCCCTTGGCAGGTGTTTGCCAGCGCCAACGCACTAAGCCCGGAGCCCTTGTACCGCTTAACCCTGGTCGCCGATGCACCTGGGCCGGTGATGACCAACGGCGGCCTGGCGGTGCACGCCAGCCACACCTATGCCGAACTTCCCCAACGGCTGCCTTTGGATACGTTACTTATTGCAGGTGGCAGCGGTGTGATGGCGTTACGCCAAGACCCGCACGTGTTGACTCTTTTACGTGAGCTGGCGCCTCACGTGCGCCGGTTAGGCTCTATCTGCTCAGGGGCTTTCTTACTTGCTGCCGCCGGGCTTTTAGATGGCCAGCGCGTCACTACCCATTGGCGCCACGCCGACCAGCTTGCCGAGGAGTACCCCGCGCTTAATGTTGAGCCCGATGCGCTGTATATCCAAAGCGGTGATCGCTACACCAGCGCCGGGATAACGGCCGGTATCGATCTGGCACTTTCGCTGGTAGAAGCCGACCACGGCGCTGCCCTTGCCGGGCAGGTAGCACGAGAACTGGTGATGTTTCTGCATCGCCCCGGCGGGCAGTCGCAGTTCAGCGAACTTCTACGCTGCCAGCAAGATGCTGGCCCGTTGCGTCGCTTGCTGGATCATCTGCATGCCGACCCTGGCGGGGCACATTCGCTGGAAAGTATGGCGGCCTTAATGGCCGTATCACCACGTCACCTTACCCGCCTATTCAAGCGCCACTTAACCACGACGCCGGTTACTTACTTGACCCAGCTACGCTTGGAGCAGGCGCGTTTGGCGCTGCTGGATGGGCATCAAACGGTATCGCTTGAGCGGTTAGCTGAGCGCTGGCGCTTGGGCGGCGCCGAGCAGCTGCGCCGCCAGTTTCAACGTTACTACGGTGTTTCCCCTTCTGTGTATCGTCAGCGCTTCGGCGCGGCGGCTAAGTCTGCCCTTACGTCTACCCTCACGCCTACTCTTGTGCCTACGCCTTTGGAGCCATCGCCATGCCATTAACCGTTACGCTGTTATCGCTGTGCCAAGCGCTGTTGGTCAGTGGCAATATCCTGCTGATTGCCGTATCGCCTCTCATTGGCGCCTCGCTGGCACCGACGGCTAACTGGGCCACTGTACCGGTGGCCAGCCAGTGGCTGGGGCTAATGTGCGCCACCATTCCCGCCTCTTTAATCATGGGGCGGCTGGGGCGTAAACGCGGGTTTGTGCTGGGTAATCTTATTGGCTTGATAGGTACGGCCGTGGCCATTTTGGCGCTACGTCAGCAAAGCTTTGGTCTGTTCCTGCTGGCGACCTGGCTAATTGGTATCGGCATTGGCTTTGGGCAGCTCTACCGCTTTGCAGCCCTTGAAGCATCTCCCACGGCACTGCGCGATAAAGCGCTTGGTTTAGTGATGGGCGGTGGAGTGGTAGCGGCATTTGCAGGCCCTTGGCTTGCCCGCTTTAGCCGTGAGCTGAGCGAGACGCCGTTTTTGGGCAGCTTTGTCGGGCTCGGCGTGCTCTACGTGTTGGCACTTGGCATATTGCTTTGTACGCGGTTGCCGGTCGCTTTTGTGCAGGTAGTAGAGGGTGAGAAAAAGCCCTTGCCCGCTATCCTGCGCCAGCCCGGTTTTCTATTAGCCGTTAGCGCGGCGGCCATTGGCTACGGCGTGATGAATCTGGCCATGACCGCCACACCGCTGGCGATGGAAGGGGCCGGGCACAACTTTAACCATGTCGCCACCACTATTCAGTGGCATGTGGTTGCCATGTTCTTGCCCTCATTTTTTACCGGCCATTTGACGGCCCGTTTTGGTGCCCCACGCATGATTAGCGCTGGCTGCTTGCTGCTGGTGGCAAGCGCAATTGCCGCACAGTTTGATGCCGGGCTAGCGGGCTTTAATGTTGCGTTGATCCTGCTGGGGCTTGGTTGGAATTTCACTTTCCTGCCCGCTACCGGGTTATTGACGCAAAGCTATCAACCGGCAGACAAGGCGCGCACTCAAGCGGCCAACGAGTTTCTGGTATTCGGTACGGCGGCCTTGACAGCGCTACTGGCGGGGCCGTTGGTTAACACCCTGGGCTGGGCGATGCTCAATGCGCTGCTGATTCCTGTCTCGTTACTGCCTATGGTGCTGCTGGCATGGCAGCGGCGGCCAAACGCGCCTCTGCTTTCTTAAGATGTTATAACATAGTTATATTCTTTTATTTGTTACGTCAGGTGGTTGAATGATTGCTAAACGGGAACGCGGCAAGCTGGAGCGCCAGCTTGTTGCTTCGCTAACTGAAGTCTGTGAGCAGGCCAAGGCCGAGGTGGTTGGGTTCGTCTGGTTAACTCACTGCGTGGACTACCAACACTTCCCCGAAAGCCTGGTGGTTATCTGGGTATTTGATACCGATGCCCATTTAGCCTCAGCGCTAAAGGGCGAAGCCAAACAGCGCCTGCATGATTTCACGGCTAGCGCTTTGGCTGAGGCGGGTGTGGCGCTGGATAGCATCACACCGCACATCGACTTCGATAGTGAACAGGCGTGCCAGCGCGCCCATGGCGGCAACTGGCAGCACCGACTGCGCGCGCGAAGTGTGAGGCACTGATGGCCAAGAAAATCGATAGCCCCTGCATATCCGCCTGTCAGTTGAAGGGCGGCATGTGCACCGGCTGTGGGCGAAGCATAGAAGAAATTCGCCACTGGAAATCCATGAAGCGGCCCGAAAAAATTGCCACCATCAAGAGGGCCGAACAGCGGTACAAGAAGCTCAACAAGTAACGGGTGTTAGGAAAATATCGTTTGGGCGGCGTTTGGTTAAAAATCACCCGGGGCGCATTGCAGGCAGGTAAGGCCTAGAGCGCGCCACTGAGCAACTACCGCATCGCGGTCGTCCAGCACCAGCCAGGGCTCGAAACCGTCTTCACGCATGGTGCTGAGCAGGGCTTCTTTGACGGCTTCGTCATCCACGTGGTCATGGCCATCCGGGCGCAGGTACATGGCGTCAAACGGGATCGCGTTGCGCGTCAGCCACTCATGGGTATGTTCGCGGTGAGTGTCCGGGCGGCCGCTGCAAATGATGATCTGCTGCCCCTGGGCTTTCAATAATTTCACCAACCGGGCGACCGGTTCGATCACCGGCGCTTCGGCCATATGCGCAAAGAAGGGATCCCACTGTTTGGCGGGGCCTAATACCCATTCGTGTACTTTTGTGGGGTGAAATTCAGCTAACGTACCGTCAACATCGACAATCACGGCGTGGGTCATGCAAGGCTCCTGCTATTCAAGGTGTTGGCATTTAAAACGTGCGTATTCAAGGCGTGAGTATTTAAGAAAAGAGTCTTTTGCGTGGCGAGGCGCGCACCCAATAACGTGCACCAAGCGCCGAGTGCGGGTTCGGATAAGGGGGTAAACAGCGGTACCACACGTTCGGCGTTTACCTGATCGGCAAGCGCAACCAGGTGCGAGGCGCGTAGGTGCACATTCCAGCGCTGCCAGAGGATGTCGCCAGCGGTAAGCTCGGCGCAGCGCGAAGGCGTCAGATAACCGGTGTGCAGCAGGTGAAAACCTGGCCACATGGCCGCTGTATCACCCCGGTCGCTAATCAGCTTGAGGCTTGGCTGGGGAGCATCGGAGCGCGCCAGAAGCGCTTTAATCTTGTCATCCGCATGGGAACGGCGAAGCGTCGTGGGGAGCGCCAGTAGGGTTTGCAGGTTGGCGCGAATAATCGGATCAATGGCGAGCGGCAGCCCGCGAGCATCCGCTTCTTCGGCTAGCCAGAGCGCCATCTCAAGCGCTCGGCCTGATTCAGGTGCCGGAAAAACCAGCGGGCGGCACAAGTGTTCGCTGATGGCGTCCACACATGCCTGCTGGGGTTGATCGTAGGTGCCATAAGAAGCGTCCAGTAGCGCAATGCGCGCCGGTGGCGGCGTATCAAACGGAAATAGCCGGGACTCAAAGCAGGCGTCGCCGCTGTAGAAAATGCCGCCCTCGACATCCAGGTGAATCCATACCCCGCCCAACGAATGGCCCGCCTGGCCGGTGGTCACCGGAATACCGGCAATCTGGCAGGTACCGCGCTCGGGCAACGGTTGCCAGGCGCGCCCGTTGGGAAGTGCCTGAGCAACCAGCGGCGTGCAGTAAAGCGGAAGCGACGCGGGTAGCTCGCTGACGCCGCCAATATGATCGATATGGTCATGGCTGATAATCACCGCATCGACATCAAGCCCGCGAGCCCAGGTGACCGGCTCGCCTGGGTGCAGCGCGCCGCCAGCATCCAGCAGAAGCCGCTTGCCGTTGGCCTCCACCACCATGGCTGCAGGGCCTTTATCGCCCAGGCCGCTTAATATGTTGATGCTGGCGTTCATTGGTCGGGCTCCAGACACCAGCCTTCCAATAGCGTTAGCGCCACCTGCTGGCCCTCTTTGAGCGCGTGGGGATGATAGGCGAGCAGCGTTTCGCCGCCCGTCATGCGCAGGTGAATCTCATAGCGTTCGCCACGAAAGGTCTGGCGCTCAACGCGGGCGGTTAAGTCCTGCTGGCTGGGCGCCTCAGTATGCACCTGAATATGTTCCGGGCGCACCAGCACCGCCTGATGGCGCTGGGCAGCGGGAGACGCCAGCCCCTGCATCAGCTCATCGCCACCAAGGCGCCTGCCCGGTGCGCCGGTGCTTATCATCAATTGGCTGCCCTGGCCGATAAAGCTTGCCACCCAGGACGTGCGCGGTTCGCGGTAGAGCGTTTCGGGCGTGGCCCACTGCACCAGCTTGCCCGCCTGCATCACCGCGATACGGTCGGCCAGCGCCATGGCTTCGCTTTGGTCATGCGTGACGTAGACCATAGTGGCTTCGGTGCGGCGATGAAAATCTGCAAAGCTGTGCTCCATGGACGCACGCAGGTGACGATCCAGGTTCGCCAATGGCTCATCCAGAAGCACTACTGACGGGTCGGTGACCAGGCAGCGGGCGAGTGCCACGCGCTGGCGCTGGCCGCCGCTTAAATCCTGCGGCGTGCGCTGGGCGTAGGGCTCAAGCGCCACCAGGGCAAGCGCTTGCTCAACGCGGTGCTGATAATCCGTCCCGCGCACGCCGCGCACTTTGAGCGGGTAGCCGACGTTATCGGCCACGCTCATATGCGGCCACAGCGCGTAGGATTGGAACACCATGGCCATATTGCGCTGCTCGGGGAGCACGTGGTGCTGCTCGCTCGCTAGAAGCTGGTTGCCCAGATGGATTTCACCGCCGCTGACCTGCTCGAACCCGGCCAGCATACGCAGCATGGTGGTTTTTCCGCAGCCGCTGGGGCCGAGCAGGGCGACGAACTCACCCGGCTCAACCGTTAATGAAAGCCCATCCACGGCGTTGTGTTCGCCAAACTGCTTGGTGACTTGCTTGAGGGTTAGCCCTGCCATGGCACGACTCCTTTGGGTAAACGCGGGGCCAGAAGGCTAAGCGAGAGCATGAGTGAGGCGACCATCAGTACGACCAGCACGGACACCGCCGAGGCCAGAACGCTTTCGCCACCTTCATCGAGGTTGAAAATCAGCACGCCCAGGGTTTCGTTGCCCGCACTCCATAGAAGCGCCGAGACGGTCAGCTCGTTGACGGCCAGCAGAAATACCAACAGTCCACCGGCAAACAGCGCGGGCGCAATCAGCGGCATTACGATAGTGGCAAGGCGGCGCCAAGGGCCGGCACCGGCGAGCTGAGCGGCTTCTTCAAGCGAAGGGTCAAGCTGGGCGAGGCTGGCGCTGACCGGCTTTAGGCACACCACCAGAAAACGCGCCAGATAAGCCACGAAGATCAGCCCCAGCGTGCCGTATAGTGCGACGTTGATAATAGGCAATGGCCGCACGAACAGCAGAATGCAGGCAATTGCGAGTACCACGCCGGGCAGGGCGTAAGGCAGTTCGATAATACTCAGCGTCAGGTTTTGCAGGCGCGCTGGAAGCCGCTGGAGGCGGTAGGCCAGCGGCAGGCTGCACAGCATGAGCACCACGGCTGCGCCACCGGCAAGCCAAAAGCTATTGCGCATGGCGCGCCACGTAGCGCCCTGGCGGCCAATCACTTCATGGTAGGCGTTTAGAGTGGCGGTATCGGCATTAAGCGGTACGCCCATGGCTGGCACCAGCGAGCTGACTACCAGCGCCACCAGCGGAGCGACAAGAATGACCAGCAACACGATGACCAGCAGCACCGTGACCAGCGCACGAAAGCGGCCGAGTGAGAAATCATGGGCGCGCCCGCTATGCCCTACCAGCCCGAAACGGCTGCGGCCCATCCAATGTTGTTGAAGCGCCACACCCACCAGCGCCAGCACGCCAATCAGCAGCGAAAGGGCCGCCATCTCAGCCAGTACGCCGGTGCCAAAACTGGCCATGCGCTGATAGATCAGCGTAGGCAGTACATAGTAGCCCGCAGGAATGCCCAGCATGGCCGGGATGCCAAAGTTACCCAGGCTGGAGATAAACGCCATGGCGGCACCTGCGACTAGGCCGCTTCTCGTCACGGGCAGCACGATATGCCGCCATACCTGGTTTTGCCGGGCGCCACTGATGCGGGCGGCTTCGACCAGCTCGCGGGGCAGAGAAAGTAGCGAGGTGCGCAGCGCTAGAAACACCAGCGGGGCACTTTGAATACCTAACAGCAGCGCGATGCCTTCCGCCGAGTAGAGCGGCTGCGGGCTGCCCAACGGCGGCGCCATGCCGATGCTTTTGAGTAACGGGCTTGCCGGGCCAAATAGCTGAAGCCAGCTAAGTGCCGTGACTTGGGGTGGAATCATCATCGGCAGCATAAAGCAGAACACCAGCCACGCCTTGCCGCGAATGTCGGTCAGGGTGATCACAAACGCAAATAGGCTGCCTAGTGCAAGGGCAATCAGCATGCCTAGCCCCGAGGTATACAGGCTGTGCCACAGCGCTCGCCAGGTACTCGCTGATTGGAGCACACGCCATAGTGGCGCATCGCCCCCTTGTGTCAAATCGCTTAACGCTTCTACTAAAAGACGCAGGCTAGGCGCCAGACTCAGCAGGACGACGGTAAGCGTCAAAAGGGTAAGCAGCCAGCGGTGCTGGCTGCCTTGGGTAAGACTCGGTGACATGATCAGCCGCCGAACAGGTCGCTAAAACGCTGCTTCAGGGCTTCTTCCTGCTCAAGCGCTTGGGCGATATCAACAGGCATCAGCTCGATGGTGTCGCGGGCGGGGAAGCCTTCTGGCGGCGTAACACCCGGGTGGGCAGGCAGATAACCCTGCTCGCTGACCAACTGCTGACCCTCTTCCGAGAGTACGAAATCGACAAACTTCTGAGCCGCGTCGACGTTCTTGGCACCGGCCATAATGGCGACGGGTTCAGTGACCGCGCTCACACCCTCTTCAGGGAAGACAAACTCGACCGGCGAGCCTTTGGCCGCTTCGCGGATGGGCAGGAAATCCACCACGATGCCGTAAGGCTTGGTGCCCGCTGCCACCGCGTTGAATACCCCGCCGTTACCGCCTTGGGCCTCGGTACGGTTGTCATGCAGGGCATCGTAATAGCTCTCACCCAGGTTGGGGTTCTCGCTAATCGCCGCCATATGAATCAGTGCAGCACCTGAGTAAAGCGGGCTTGGCATGGTCACTAAGCCTTCATATTCAGGCTTGAGCAGGTCCTGCCAGCTTTGCGGCTGCTCGTCAGCGCCGGTGTTATACACGATACCGGTGGTGATCAGTTTGGTGCCGTAGTAGAAGCCTTCGGGGTCAAAAAGCTCGGCATCAAAGGCTTCACGATTAGGGCTCAAATACGCCTGAAGCTGGTCTTCCTGCTTTAACGACTCCATGGTCATGCTGTCGGCGATCAGCAGCACATCCGGGTTACTGACTCCGGCGGAAAGCTCGGAGCGCAGGCGGGTCATCAACCGCGTGGTGCCGTCGCGTACCCACTCCACTTCGATATCCGGATAGGCTGCCTGGAAGGCATCGACCGTTTGCTGGGCATCGCTGTTGGGCTGGCTGGTGTAGAGCACGAGCTTGTCGTCGGCAACGGCGTTTGCCGAAAGAGCCAAACTTGCCATCGTGGTGGTAAGAGCAATGGCGGTGCAGAGTGAGCGCTTAAGCATCAGAAAGTCTCCAGTGAGTTGACCCTGCTCACACTACTGTCATCACCTTACAACATCGTGACAGTACCCTTTCGTTTGAAGGGGGAAAGCTTTCGTAAACACCGGAAAGCCTTTCGTTAATAAAAAAGAGGGAGATGAGTGCGGAATGAAAGGCTTAAACGAGCGTCGCCGAGCGCTGCTTGATCGGGTGCGCCAGGAGGGGCGCCATTCGCTGGAGGCGCTGGCCGGTCAGTTTGGGGTGTCAGTACAAACGCTGCGCGGCGATATTCGCTTTCTTGCCGAAAAGGGGATGGTGCTGCGTCGCCACGGCGAGGTGCTGCCGTTTCCCGACCGTGAAAATATCGGCTACGACCAGCGCCAGATCGTTAACGAAACCGGAAAACGCCATATTGCGCGCCAGGCCGCTTCGCTGATTCAGCACCATCAGTCGCTTTTTCTAGGTACCGGCACCACCGTTGAGCAGCTCGCCGACGCGCTGCACGATAAAAAGGGCCTGCATATCATGACCAATAACCTTCATGCGCTTATCAAACTATCCGCTATGGAGTGTGAGATGGTAGTGGCGGGTGGCCGGGTACGTCGCCGGGACCAGGACGTGATTGGTGGCGACGCGTGGCGCTTTTTTCAACGCTACCGGGCGGATGTAGGCATTGTCTCGGTAGGCGGCATGGATGCTCACGGCAACCTTTTCGATTACAACGACGATGAGGTTATGGCGCGTGAAGCGCTGTTAGCCAATGCGGCTTTGCGCGTTCTGGTGTTGGATAGCACCAAGTTTGATTTACCGCTGCGCTGTGCGGCGGGACAACTAGCCGATTATGACGCGGTGATTACCGACGTGGCGCTCCCTGACCGATTACGCAGCCCTCTTGCTGCGCAGGGCGTTAGGTTTTTGATATGAGCAGTTTGATATGAACAGTTTGATATGAACAGTTTGATATGAGCAGGTATTAAGGTGGTCGGCGAGGTAGCCGCAGCCGATAGGCGCTGGTATCTATTTGACATTGGCTCTCAGGTGATGACAAATACCCAAAAAATTTGCTTGAGGAGCACGCTGTGGAAAACGGTCAATCAGAAGCGGCCTTGCGTTATGAAGCGTTATCCGTAGATACGCTGGCAACGCGGCTGGGTGATGTACACGAAGTAGCCAGCCGGGTAGGCGGCGAGCCCGCGAGCTGGGAAATTCGTGAGGTGGGCGATGGCAACCTGAACCTGGTGTTTATCGTGACGGGCACAGCAGGTAGCGTGGTGGTCAAGCAGGCGCTGCCCTACGTTCGTATGGTGGGCGAAAGCTGGCCGCTGCCGCTTTACCGCGCCCATTTTGAGTATTACGCCCTGGTGCGCCAGGCCAAGCGTGCCCCAAACATTGCGCCGGAGGTGTTTTATTTCGATAAGCCCCAGGCCCTGTTTGTGATGGAGTATCTTTACCCGCACACGATCTTGCGCCGTAAGCTGATTAAAGGTGAACGCGTGGCTCGCTTGGGGGAGACCATCGGCCAGTTTTGTGCGCGCACGGCGTTTCGCGGTTCGGAGCTTTCTCTGCCAAGCCCAGAGAAGAAGCAGGATGTGGGGCTGTTTTCGGGTAACGTGGCGATTCCTGCGATTACCGAATCATTGGTGTTCACCGATCCTTATTACGGCGCCGAGATGAACCACCACACGCCGGAACTTTCGCCAGTGGTGGACGAGCTGCGCCGCAATGTGCGCTTAAAAGCCAAGGTTCAGCGGCTATTGATGAAGTTCACTGCCAACACTGAAACCATGCTCCACGGTGATTTGCACTCGGGCTCGATCATGGCGACCGATACCGACGTGCGCGTGATCGACCCTGAGTTTTCTCAATACGGGCCGATGGCGTTTGATCTGGGAATGGCCGTGGCCAACTTCCTGATGGCGTACTTCAGCCAGCCTGCCCACCGCAAGGATAACGTTCTGGCTACTTATCAGGCGTGGATTCTCGAAGTAATCGAGGCGTGCTTCACAAGCTTTGATGCCGAGTTCCGTTACTTATGGCAAACCGAGCGCACCGGCATTCTGTTCCCCAGGACGCTGTTTGAAGAGCAGGGCAACAGTGCGGACGACGCCTGCGATGCGCTGTTGGATGAGATTCGCCTGGATGCGCTGGCCTACTGCGGTATCGAGATGCACCGCCGGGTGCTGTCACTGGCCCATAACGCCGACTTCGAAGAGATCGAAGATACTGCCCTGCGCGCCCGGCTAGAAGCCCGCAATGTGTTGATGGGCCAGGCGCTTATAATGAACCCTGACGCGGCTCGTGAGGTACCTGCGCTTATTGAACTGGCTCAGGCGTATAACCGTCAGGATGTTCTATAAACGGCATTCTATAAAAGACGTGCTATAAAAAAGCCGCGGACACTAGGCCCGCGGCTTTTGAATGGCTGGTGGTTTACCACTGGGCAAGATTAACGCTCAGGCAGGGCCAGCCAATCAGCCAGTGCTACCTCGGCATGGGAGAACTGCGGCATATTTTCACCCAGCGTCTCCATGTTGGTGATGGCGTTATCGTTCAGGAAGTCTTGGGTAATCAGCGTGGGCGGCACGATAACCTGCTGGCTGGGCTCTTCACCGGCCATTAATAGCGCTAGCGTCCGTACCGAGACTTCGCCCACCACGGTTGGGTTGGTGGCAACCGTTGCGGCCCAGGGCGAGCCGGGCTCACGCATGGCGGCAATGTCGGACGTGGAGATATCGGCTGAATAAATAGCGATATCCTCACCCAGACCCATTTCATCCACGGCTATTTTCACGCCCGCTGCAAACTCATTGTAGGGCGCGAAGAACACATTAATCATCGGATTGGCCTGAATCACCGCGCGGGCCTGATTGGCAACCGAGTTGGCGATCGGGTTATCCAGGGTGCCAAAAACTGCGGCTTCGGTCACACCTGGGTGAGCTTCTTTAAAATCTTCCCAAGCGGCGTTGCGGCGATCAAGCGGCGCGATACCAGGCACGTAAACATAGCCTGCGGCAAAGCTGTCACCGTTATCCTGTAGCGCTTGGTTAAGCACCAACTCGCCCAGTAGATAATCGGACTGCTCGACTTGCGGGATGGCGGGGTTATCCACTTCCACATCGAATGCGACAACATCAATGCCCGCCTCTACGGCGCGCTGAGCGGCATCTTTCATGGACTCCGGCAGTCCGTGCTGAATGATGATGCCATCTACGCCGAGCGCGATAGCCTGGTCCACCATATCTGCCTGCAGGGCCGCATCTTGGCGGCTATCCAGCACGCGCAGGTTCACGCCCAGCGCAGCGGCTTGCGCCTCTACACCCGACAGATAGGCTTGGAAGAAGTCGCCCGTGGAGATATAGCGGATAAGCGCGATGGTGACATCTTCCGGCGCATCGAAGGGTGCCGGGCGCTCTTCGGCCGTTGCAAGGCTCGTTCCCAGTAGCGCCATGGCGGCGGTAAAACTGACCGCAAAACGTTTGAGCATACGGTGTTTAAGTGCAATGTTTTTAAGTACAAGGTGTTTAAGCATAGCGGTGTCCCGGTTGTTAACATTTTTAGCGTTGAAGCGTTATTAATAACGGCCTGATTGGCCACGCCGTGAGGAGAGGTAAAAGGTGAACATGAGTGCCACCACCAATACCGCGCCTTTAACAAAGTCCTGCGTGTAGTAGGGCGCATTCATCATCGTCATGCCTTGAAGAAGTATCCCCACAAAAAGTGCGCCCATGGCAGTGCCAAACGCGTTGGGGCGTGCAGCACCTAGTACGGCAAAGCCAATTAGCGCGGCGGCCACGCTATCCAGCAGCAGGTTATTGCCGCTGGCAATATCGCCCCGGCCTAAACGGGCGGCCAGCAAAATACCGCCAATCGAGGCGGTAACACCAGAAATCATGTACGCCGCGATCTTGTAGCGCTCCACCGGCGCGCCCACCAGAGCGGTCGCACGCTCATTGGAGCCAATGGCATACATCAGCCTGCCGTGACGGGTAAAGCCCAGAAACAGCCAAATAGCGACCGCAATCAGAACAAACACCACCACCGGCACCGGAATCAAACGCTCCAGAATAAGGTCAAACCGGTGCCTGCCTAGCCACAGAAACGCCGCCGAGAACGTGCCTTCTGCGGTGGAACCATCGGCCAGCGACATACCGGTGGCGATAGAGTTGCCCTGGGTAGGAATGCGCTGAAGGCCAATCAGCAAAAACATCATGCCCAGGGTGGCCAGCAGGTCAGGGATGCGGAACTTGACGATCAGAAGACCGTTAATAAGCCCGATGAAAGCCCCCATCAAAAGACACACAGCCACGGCCACATAGGCGGGCTGTTCGAGGACGACCATACAGTACGCGGCCAGCATCAACGACGTGGTGGCCACGGCACCAATGGATAGATCAAACCCGCCCACCACTAGCGTGGTGGTCACGCCCAGCGCCAGAATACCGGTAATCGCCACAGACTGAAGTACAAATACCGCCGAACGCGGGTTCGCAAAGCCAGAGGCCGCCAGGCTGAAGTAAACCACCAGCGCTACCAGCAGCAACAAGAAACCGTAGCGAATGGCTAGCTCTAGGTAGCGAGCTTTCGCGGCGCTGGCGTTAGGCTTTTCCGGAGGCCTGGGCGACGAGGGCGTTGAGGTCGATATCTCGGTTGGATTGCTCACCGGCAATGGCTCCTTCATGTAACACAATAATTCGGTCAGCGATTTCAATCGCCTCGTCTAGTTCAGAAACAAACACCAGGGTGGCGCGACCTTTGGCGGTTGCCCGGATATGGCGGCCTATATCCTGTCTTGCCCCGATATCCACGCCTTGAAAGGGCTCATCCAGCAGCAACACGCGGCTGGGCGATTGAAGCCAGCGCCCGATCATGACCTTTTGCTGGTTGCCCCCGGAAAGCGTGCCAATCGAATCCGCGTGGGATTGGCAGACAATCCCCAACTGGGCAATCATCTGTTCGGTACTGGCGCGCTGCTGACGGGCGCTCAGAAACGCCCCACGGGTAAAGGCTTTTAAAAACGGCAGCGTCATATTGTCGGCGATATTAAAATCCCCAATCACGCCGTTGGTCGCTCTGTCTTTTACCGACATGAACACACCCCGGGCAAGCGCTTCACGTACATTGGCGGGCGCATAGGGCTGCCCATCGACCTGCATGATGCCGCTCGTTAAAGGACGCAGCCCAAACAGGGCCTCGACAAGCGCCGACATTCCACTGCCCAGCAGGCCGGTAAACGCGACGATTTCGCCGTCACCTACGCTCAAACTGATCGGCGCTGCCCCTTTAGCCAGTTCGATATTTTGCAGCGTTAGGATAGGCGCGCCCGGTGTGGCCGGTTCGATATCAGCATTATTGATCGCTTGGCCCAGCATGGCGTGCACGGCGGCCGTGAGATCCAGCGGCGCTTGATCAAATACGCCGGAGATCTGGCCATCGCGCAAGCAGATGATGCGATCCGCCAGGCGCCTGATATCGGACATGCGGTGGGAAATATACACAATCGCCACGCCCTGGGCGCGCAAGCGATCGATCACCGTAAACAGGCGCTCGGCTTCGGTAGCGGAGAGCGATGAGGTCGGTTCATCCAGAATCAAAAGCCTGGGCGCATGGGCCATGGCCCTGGCAATGCTGATCATCTGCCGGTCGGCCACCGAAAGGTCGGCAACGCGGGCGTTAAGGTCGATATCCAGGCCCATGGCATCGGCAACTTCGCTTGCCTGCTGGCGAAGCTTCTTGGCGCTGACCCATAAGCCGTGCGCGCCGGAGGCTAATCTATCCAGCATCAGGTTGTTGGCGACGTCCAGGTCGGGGATGACGCCGTCATCGATGGATTGATGTACGGTCACCACGCCCTGGTGAATCGCCTCACGCGCATCGCGCGGGCAGTAGGGCATGCCGGCAAGCTGCATCTGGCCGTGGTCGGCTGCGTGGTAGCCGCTAAGTACCTTAACCAGGGTCGACTTGCCTGCCCCATTGGCGCCCATCAATACGACGACTTCGCCAGCATTGATATGCATATCAATGCCACGCAAGACCTGATTGTTGCCAAAGGATTTATGAATCCCCTGGATATCAAGCACGCTCGCTTGCAAGACGTTTCTCCTTGGTAGACATACGCTGTGAAGGGCGCAAGATCATCGGTAACGGAAGTTGGAAAGTCAATCGCTGTGGCAAGCCATGTCGGGCATATAAAAAAAGCGGCGGATTTTGAATCCGCCGCTGATGCATCCGCCCGTTTACAACTGATCAATCCGGTCAAACTTGCCGGCGATATCGCTCTCGGTCCAGTGGGGCACCCAGCCTTCTACGTTGTCGAAGAAACGCAGCGCGGTAAATTCAGGCGCGGGGCCCATATCGAACCAGTGGGGCGTGTTGGCGGGTACGCTGATCAGGTCGTTGCGGGTGCACAGCACCTGATACACCTTGTCTTCGATATGCAGGCAGAAAAGCCCTTGGCCTTTGACGAAAAAGCGCACTTCGTCTTCATTATGGCGATGCTCGTTTAAAAACTTCTGACGCATGGCATCCTTTTCAGGATGCGTAGGTACCATGTGCAGCACATCCACCGTCTGGTAGCCGCCTTGGGTTTTCAAGCGTTCGATGTCGTCCTGGTAGAGCGCCAGAATATCGTCCTGGGTAGCGTCGTCGGCGATCTCGCCCGGCGTTGCCCAGCGCTCAAATAGCACGCCTACACGGTTGAGCTCAGCTTTGATCTGCTCGCCGTCGGTAATATCGACCAGCGCATTGTTCGGGTCTTGATCGGCAAATACTTTAAGTTGTGACATTGAGGCGCTCTCCGCTAGCTAATACTTGAACTGTTAAAGGCTAAGTTGTTAGAGATTGATCTCATCGAAGCTTGTCACGCAAGCGTGCTGCGTACCAGCCTGAGTACCTTCACGCACCAGTTGTAGCGTTTGCATTCCCGCCTGCTTGGCGGCATCAAGCTCTTCTACCACATCGGATAGGAACAGGATTTCGTCGGCGGGAAGCTGTAGCTTGCTGACGATGTGCTGATACGCCAAGGCTTCGCGCTTATGACCGATATGCGTATCGAAATAGCCGCTGAACAGCGGCGTTAAATCGCCCTCTGTGCTGTAGCCAAACAGCAGCTTTTGCGCCTGCACGGAGCCTGACGAGTAGACGTAAAGCTGCTTGCCGGCTTCTGCCCACTGACGAAGACGCGGGGCAACATCGCCATACAGATGCCCTTTAAAGGCGCCACGCTGGTAGCCATCAGCCCACATCATGCCCTGAAGCGCTTTGAGCGGCGTAACTTTTTGGTCAGTTTCGATCCAGTAGAGCAGGGTTTCAACGACTTTATCCAGCGAAGCGTCCGGTTCCTTGAACTCATTGCGTACCGCGTCTATCTGCTCTTCCACATCAGGTTGGGCCGAGTGGGTGTACACGTACTCGGGCAACTGATCATGAGCGTAGGGGAACAGCACCTTATGCACAAAGCTGATATCGGTGGTGGTGCCTTCGATATCGGTGACCACGGCGCGAATACTGGTGTTATCAAGATCTGGCTTATTAACATCTGGATGATTGATCATTTGGACCACCGGCTCTCTTCAAGGACACAGGCAAGTAAAAACTCAATGGCTTCCAAATGGCGGCGACACTCGGCAATGCTGCTGCCCACGGCATAAATACCGTGGCCCGCGACTAGAAAGCCCCAAGGCATCGGCCAACCTTCCCGTACGTGGTCGGCCAGCTCGCTCATATCCTGGGAGTTGGGTACCACCGGCAAGTGAATGGTGGCGTCATGAGTGCTATTACCCTGTAGCGCCTTTTGCATTTCAAAGCCGCTTAGCGCAATGCCTTCAGGAAAACGACGCGAAAGGACGGTGCTTGCCACGGTGTGGGTGTGCAGTACGCAGCCAATCTGTTCGTCCATCCGATAAAGTGCCGCGTGAAGGTCACTTTCCGCACTGGGTTTGCCGCTGCCTTCAAGTACGCGCCCTTCAAGGTCGCAAAGCAATAAGTCATCGGCTTGAATGCGCGTTTTATCACGGCCCGAAGCGGTGACCAGATAACCTTGCGGCACTCGGGCAGAAAAATTACCGCCCGTGGCGGGCGTCCAGCCTTGCTGGGCCGCCCAAGAGATCGCTGCTAGCAGTTCGTCTTGTAATATCATCGTAGGGTCAGTATCGCGTCGCTTTCAAAGGCCTTCATTCTATATGATATGCTCCGCGGCTGATAAGCCACGCGCCGTATTCGTTCTTTCCAAACGATCTTTCCATACGTTCTTTATCGCAGTACTCAAGGAGCCCCTGATGCCTCATCTTCAGTCACGCAGTTTACGGGTGTATACCGACTCGCTTGAGTACCTGGATCAGACTCGCCTGCCGCAGGCGGAAACGTGGGTACGCTGTGCAAGCCCAGAAGATTGGCAGGTGGCGGTAAAGAGCCTGGCGATTCGCGGCGCGCCATTAATCGGCCTGAGTGCGGCTTTTGTGTTGGCGCAGTATGCCGCGCAACATCCAGGGCAGGAGAACGAATGGCAGCTGGTAAGTGATCGCTTACGTGCCACGCGCCCCACGGCGGTTAATTTGATGTATTGCCTGGATGCCATGGAGGCCTGCTTTGCTCAAGGACCGGCTGCGCTTTCTGAGCGCGCTGCCGCGCTGTTTGAAGAGGACCGCGAGCTGTGTTTGCAGATGGCCGAGCGCGGCGCGGACTTGCTGGCAGAGGACGAGCGAGTGCTTACTCACTGCAACACCGGCGCCCTGGCCACGGCCGGGGTCGGCACGGCGATTGGCGCGCTGGCGGTGTCCAAGAAACGCGGCGTAGCGCTGCATGTGTACGTTAACGAAACCCGCCCGCTGCTTCAGGGCGGCCGATTAACCGCCTGGGAAATGGCCGACCTGGATATTCCATATCAACTGATTGCCGACAGCATGGCGGCAAGCCTGATGGCCGCCGGCAAAGTGGATAAAGTAATGGTCGGCGCCGACCGTATCTGCGCCAACGGGGATTTCGCCAATAAAGTGGGCACTTACATGCTGGCAGTGGTCGCTAACTACCATAAGGTGCCGTTCTACGTAGTGGCGCCCTACACCACGGTAGACAAGGCCTGCGCCACCGGCGATGACATTCCGATTGAGCAGCGCGACGCCGCTGAAATACGTGGAGCCACCGGGGCATTCGGGGAGGTCGTCTGGGCGCCGGAAAATGCGCCGGTGTGGAACCCGTCTTTTGATGTTACGCCCGCCGCGCTAGTCACCGGCTGGGTGCTCGATACCGGCGTGTTTGACCAGGCTGCTATCGCCCGTGGCGAGCACTGCCGGTAAACGGTCTCTGCATTTAAAGCGTGGCATCCGCGTGGGTTTGAATCACCGCTAGAAAGCCTTCGCCATAATCCTCAAGCTTGCGGGCGCCAACGCCAGAGATAGCGCCGAGTGACTGCAAACTATGCGGCTTCTGTTCGGTCATTTCGGCAAGCGTGGCGTCGTGGAAGATAACGTAGGCAGGCACGCCCTGGGCTTCGGCAAGCGCTTTGCGGTGCTGGCGCAGGGCTTCCCACAAAGGGCCGTGGCCGGGTGCCGCCGAATTGCTCTTGCTGCCGCGCCGGGCGGCCTTGGCTTTGCTGGGCTTGCGCAGGGTCAACGACTGCTCGCCGCGTAGCACCGGCTTGGCGTTTGCCGTTAAGTGAATCCCGCCATGACCTTCCATATCCACGCTTAGAAAGCCGCTGGTGATCAATTGGCGAAACAGCGCCTTCCATTCGTTGGCCGAGAGGTCCTTGCCGATGCCAAAGGTGCTGATCTTGTCGTGACCAAAGCGGGTGATGCGCTCGTTGTTTTTGCCCAGCAACACGTCCACCAAGTAGGTGACGCCGAAGCGCTGCTCGGTGCGGTAGACACACGACAACGCTTTTTGCGCGGCCACCGTGGCGTCCCAGGTCTCAGGCGGCGTCAGGCAGTTGTCGCAGTTACCGCAGGGCGCATCCAAATGATCGCCGAAGTAGTGCAAAAGCGCCTGGCGGCGGCAACTGATGATTTCGCAAAGCCCCAGCATGGCATCGAGCTTTTGCTGCTCGATACGCTTCTGGTGATCATCTGCGCTGGAGTTCTGCTGCATCTGACGCAGCGTAATCACATCCTGCAAGCCGTAAGCCATCCACGCATCGGCGTGGAGACCATCACGCCCGGCGCGGCCGGTTTCCTGATAGTAAGCTTCAATGCTCTTGGGCAGGTTGAGGTGGGCGACAAAGCGCACGTCCGGCTTGTCGATGCCCATACCAAAGGCGATGGTGGCCACTACCACCACACCATCTTCGCGCAGAAAACGCGTCTGGTGATGCTGGCGCTGCTCGGCGGGAAGTCCAGCGTGATAGGGCAGCGCGGTTAGCCCTTGGCGCTCAAGCCAGGCGGCGGTGTCATCTACCTTGCGCCGAGATAGGCAGTACACAATCCCGGCTTCGCCTGCGTGGTTGTCGCGGATAAAGCGCAGCAGCTGCTCACGAGCGTTGCCCTGATTTTCAGCGATATGGTAGCGGATGTTGGGGCGGTCAAAGCCGCTGTTATAAAGCGCCGCATCTTGAAGCTGCAGATGCTCAACGATATCGCCTCGCGTGGGTACATCGGCGGTGGCAGTTAGCGCAATGCGTGGCACCTGGGGAAAGCGCTGATGAAGCTGAGAGAGCTGGCGGTACTCGGGGCGGAAGTCATGGCCCCATTGGGAAACGCAGTGGGCCTCATCAATCGCAAACAGGGCAATCCTGGCCTGTTCCAGAAGCGCCTGCATACGCGGCATGGCAAGCCGCTCGGGAGCGACATACAGAAGATCCAGTTCGCCTGAACGCAGGCGATTCTCCACCTCGACCGCCTCATGGTAATCAAGGCTGGAGTTAAGATACGCAGCGCGTACGCCGTTCTGAACCAGTGCCGCCACCTGATCCTGCATTAACGCGATCAGTGGAGAAATCACAATGGCGGTGCCGTCGCGCAACAGCGCAGGAATCTGGTAGCACAGTGATTTTCCACCGCCGGTGGGCATCAATACCAGTGCATCGCCACCGGCAACCACATGATCAATAATCGCCTGCTGCGGGCCGCGAAAGCTGTCGTAGCCAAAGACTTCCTGCAGCACCGTGAGGGCCGCCGGGTTGGGTTCGCCGTGCATCCTCGCTCTCCTTTTTACCGAGCGGGGATTGTCGCACGAAAAGCCTCTTACGCGTTGATTAGGGTTTTCGTACTAAGCCTAACGGATACCAGCCCGCAAAAATGACTGCACAAACTGGCGCTGAAAGAGCAGAAAAGCGATCAACAACGGCGCGATGCTGAGCAGCGTTGCCGCGCTGACGGTGGCCCAGTTAACCCCCGTTTCCGGGGCAGAGAATACGCCCAAGCCAACGGTTAACGTGCGGCTTTCCACCGAGTTGGTGACCACCAGCGGCCATAAAAAGTTGTTCCAGTGGTGGCTAATGGAAACCAGTCCATAGGCTAGGTAGGTAGGCTTGGCCAACGGTACGTAGACCTTCCAGAGAATTTCCAGCCAGTTGCAGCCCTCAATACGAGCGGCATCTTCAAGCTCGCGGGGAATGGTCTTAAACGTCTGGCGTAATAGAAAAATGCCAAAGGCACTGGCCACATAAGGCAGACCAATACCGGTGATGGTATTGATTAACCCCAGCTCGCTGGCGATACGGTAGTTCTCCACGATCAGTACTTCGGGAAAGACAAACAGCTGAATCAGCACCAGCATAAACAGCAGGTTTTTACCCGGAATGGGAAACCGTGCAAAGGCAAAAGCGGCCAGCGTACACACCACAAATTGGCCCAATACCACGCCGGTAACCAAGGCAAAGGTGTTGAAGTAATAGCGGGCGAAGGGCGCCTGGGACCAGGCGTTAACGAAGTTATCCAGCGTCAGCGGGGCGAATAGATCAAAGCGCACCATAAATTCGCTGGGGTGGAAGGCCGCCCAAAAAGCGTACAACAGCGGAAAAATCCAAATCACCGCCAATAGCCACGCCGCCAGAGTTTCAAGCGATGGCAGTGATAGTTGGCGAGATCGAGGCGCAGGCTTTTTGGCGCTTGAGTGTATTGTCGTTGAACTCATTGGTAGTGCGTCCTGCGGTCCAGAATCGTGAACTTCAGCGTGGCGACCACCGCAAGTACCAGCAGAATCACCACTGTGATGGTGGCCGCTGTGGTGCGATCAAAAAACGAGAAGGCATTTTCGTAGACGTAATACAGCAACAGGTTGGTCGCGTTATTGGGGCCGCCCTTGGTCAAAATAAACAGGTGATCAACTACGCGTACCGCATTGATTAGCGCGTTGATCAGCACAAACAGCGTGGTGGGCATCAAGAGCGGAAACGTCACTCGCCAGAAGAAGCTCCAGCGGCTGGTTCCTTCAAGATCGGAGGCTTCTTTTAGCTCGGGCGGAATGCCTTGAAGCGCCGCGAGATAAAAAATCATAAAAAAGCCGGCTTCTTTCCAGACCGACATCACCATCACCGAGCCCAGCGCGACGCTTGGGTCGCCCAGCCAATTCACCCCGGAAAACCCCAACGCCCCGAGCAGCTTGTTAAACAGGCCAATTTGCGGGGCGTAGAAAAACATCCAGATATTGGCGGCGGCAATCATGGGCAAAATAGTTGGTGTGAAGTAGGCCATACGCACAAGGCCGCGCCCCGGTAGTTTGCCGTTGACGAACAACGCCATACCCAACGCCAAGGCGATGGAGGCGGGGATTGTGCCCAACGCGTAGATCAAGTTATTGCGCGCCACCTTCCAGAACTTGGCGTCATCGAACAAAAAACGATAATTCTCAAGCCCGACAAATTCCGGCGGGGCACCGCGAAAGCCGGGCAGAAACAGGCTTTGAATCACGGTCGTAATCGTGGGTAGGTACGCAAAAGTGGCTAACAGCACGGCAGCGGGCAGTAACAGCAGCGCGCCATACATCTGCATTTTGTGGTGGGCGGTTAATGCCATGGGGAACGGCTACTTATAGGAAGCGCCGGGGCGAACCCCGGCGAATGGGTAAGAAAGGGCTTAACGTGCGTAACGCCGCAGTATGGCGTCCGCTTCCTGCTGGGCCTGGTTAAGCGCGGCTTCCGGTTCCATCTGGCCGGTTAATGCTGCCTGAACGGCGTTATCCAGCGTGCGACGAATGCGGCCACCCTGATAGGTGGAAAGCTCGGCAGTACCGTATTCCAGTTGGTCGCGGGCAACGGCGGCGGGCGGGAAGCTCTCCACGTATTCGCGCAGCGCGTCAGTCTCGTAAGCGGCGGGGCTAACGCCCATGTAGCCTGTTTCAATCGACCAGTCGGCGGCGCGTTCGGGTGCGGTCATCCAGCGGATAAACGTCATCGCAGCGCGCTGCTCCTCTTCAGAGGCATCTTTAAAGACGTAGAAGTTGCCGCCGCCGGTGGGGCTGCCGCGCTGGGTGTTCATGGGCAGCATGGCGACGCCAAAATCAAAATCGGCTTCATTGCGCACGGCGGTTAGATTGCCGGTGGTATGCCACATCATGGCGGTAGATTGCTCAAGGAAGTTCTGGCGCAGCGTGCCCCATTCGATGGTGCCATCCGGCATGGCGTCATGTTCGGTTGCTAGCGATACCCAGTACTCAAGCGCTTCAACGGCGGCGGGATCATCAAAATAGACCTCGGAGCCATCTTCGCTCATCAAGCGGTGGCCGTTCTGAAATGCGAACGCCTGGAACATCCAGTACGGATAGCCGGTAGACGGCACCATCACGCCCCACTGCTCACCGTTGGAGGCTTCACGAACCGTTGCCGCCATCTCGGCCATTTCCTGCCAGTTTTCTGGCGGGGTTTCAGGGTCTAAACCGGCCGCTTCAAAAGCGTCCTTGTTCCAAAACAGCACAATGGTAGAGCGTTGGAAAGGAATGCCGTAGGTGTTGCCATCCAGTTGGCCGTTTTCCATCAAACCGGGGTAGAAGCTGTCGAGCCAGTCGCGCTCTTCATCGGTTTCGACCAGATCATCGAACGCCACGATGGCGTCCTGCTCAACCAGTTCGTAAAGATCAATCGAGAACATCACCGATAGCTGCGGTGTATCGCCTGACTCAATTGCCGACATGGTGCGCACGCGGGTGTCGTCATAGTTGCCGGCGTAGATGGCTTCTACCGAAATGTCGGGATGCTCGCTCTCAAACTCGGCCACTAAGCCATCAATGACGTTAGTCAGCGCGCCGCCCACTGAAACCGGGTAGTACATGGTCAGGTCAACGGTATTAGCGTTGACCTGGGTGGTGCTTAACATGCCAGCCACAAGCGCGGTGGTAGCGAAGGGGATACGCAAACGCATAAAAAGACTCCACGAATATCAGTGTTGGAAAGAGCCCACCGCCGGTGGACGAGAAACGACGCGAGGCGAGCCTGGTAACGCACTTGGCAAAACGCTATCCAGACGTAACCCGTTATTTGCAAACAAGTGGGCGTTTTCTGGCGCCCAATAGAGCCGACAAGTGCCGTCAGTCAGTGCGGGTTTGCCGTTGATGCGTACGCGCAGGCTGTGTGCACCCACCGCCACATGGACAATCGTGTCGGCGCCTAAATACTCCTCGCTAAGTACGGTGGCCAGCACGCCTGGCTTCGACGCCGGGCGCAGCTCAATATCTTCCGGGCGAATGCCTAGCTGACCGCCAACGGCTTCCAGCGGCGCGACCGTGGTGGTTGGCTCGCCGTCGATAACAGCGCCTTGGTCGCCTTTAACAAGTGGCAGCAAGTTCATGGCAGGGCTCCCTATAAAGCTAGCGGCAAAGGCGCTGGCTGGCTGGTTATAAAGCGCGTCAGGCGACCCGTCCTGAACGATGCGGCCGTGCTGCATCAGGATCACGCGGTCTCCCATGCTCATGGCCTCGACCTGATCGTGGGTCACGTAAATCACCGTCATGTTCAGGCGGCTTTGTAGCGCCTTGATTTCGCGGCGCATATCGCTGCGCAGCCGCGCATCCAGGTTGGAGAGCGGCTCATCCATCAAGCAGATCGGGTGTTCAGAAATAATCGAGCGGGCCAGCGCCACCCGCTGGCGTTGGCCGCCAGAGAGTTGGGCAGGTTTACGGTTCAGGTAATCGGTAAGGTCGACAAGCTCAGCCACCTTGGCCAGCCGCTCGCGCTGTTCAGCTTTGGGCACTTTGCGGCTGCGCAGGCCAAACACGATATTGTCGGCAACGCTTAGATGCGGGAATAGCGCATAGGATTGAAACACCATGCTTAAGCCACGGTCACCCGGCGGCAGGCGCGTAACGTCACGCTCACCAATATGGATCTGCCCGTCGCTTGCCTCTTCCAGGCCCGCAATCATGCGCAGCGTGGTCGACTTCCCACAACCTGAAGGGCCCAGCAGAATGACAAACTGGCCGGGCGTCACGTCGAAGGAAATCTCATCGACCGCAGCGGTCGCACCCCACCGCTTGGTGACGCGATCCAAGCGGATTCGCGATTGATTCATAACACACATCACCAGCTGTTGGTTATTGTTGGTCAGCTTGCGTTGAAGGTGTTGCTGTTGTGTGACGTTTATATGGCAAAGTTGTGTCGGGTAATAGTTATATAGCTCTTTTAGCTAAAGATCTCAATGTAGCCCGAGAATAGTGCCGTTCATTGTTGAAGAGCTGATGCTGGCATCGCATAACGCCGGGTCGATTTACCCGCTTTCACCACCTGCCCCGGTACCTCATGGCCGATAAGCTCGGGGAGAGTAGCGGCGACGTTAAGCAGGGCGTCCAGGTCAACACCGGTGTTCACGCCCATGGCTTCGAACATATGCACTAAATCTTCGGTGCATACGTTGCCGGTGGCGCCGGGGGCAAAGGGGCAGCCGCCCAGGCCGCCGAGTGCTGAGTCGAAGCGGGTAATCCCTGCCTGCCAGGCTGCCAGGGCATTGGCCAGGCCCATGCCGCGAGTGTTGTGAACATGTAGGGTAAACGGCGTTTCGGGCCAGCGCTCAAGCACCGCTTCACACAGACGTTTGACCTGAGCTGGGTTGGCCATGCCGGTGGTGTCGCACAGCGTGACACCCTGGATGCCCAGCGCAATCAGCTGTTCAACCAGTTCCAGTACCCGCGCTTCGGGCACTTCGCCTTCAAAAGGGCAGCCGAACGTGGTGGAGAGCGAGGCGTTGATAAACACGCCGCTGCCCTGAGTCACGTCCAAAATAGCCGCAAATTGTTCAAGAGATTGCTCGGGCGTCATGCGCAGGTTAGCAAGGCCATGGCTATCGCTTGCCGACATCACCAGGTTGATCTCATCAACGTTGCAGGCAAGTGCGCGTTCTGCACCTTTTACGTTAGGTACCAGCACGGTGATGTCCACGCCTTCACGGCGCTGAATGCCGGTAACAACGTCGGCGGCATCGCGCAGGTTGGGAATCGCCTTGGGGGAAGTAAACGACGTCGCTTCGATGCGCTTGAGGCCTGTCGTGGAGAGTGCGTCAATCCAGCGGATTTTGTCCTGTGTGGGTACAAAACGCGCTTCAATTTGCAGGCCGTCACGGGGGGCGACTTCATTGATTTCGATTCTCAAAGGGCAGGGTGATAACTGGCTCATAACAAACTCCTTAAATGATGCCTGCTTGGCGCAGTTTGGTGCGGGTTTCTTGATCGATACCCAGCTCGTCCAGTACGGCGTCGGTATGCTGACCGAGGCTCGGGCCGCCATTGCCCAAACGCCCAGGCGTGGCGCTTAGCTTGGGCAGTACGCCGGGCACTTTGAGCGGTTGGCCATTGGGGCGGGTAAGGGTTTGGATCATCTCTCGCGCCAGGTAGTGAGGGTCAAAGGCGATATCTTCAGCGGTATAGGGGTAGCCGGCGGGCACCCGGGCATCGTCCAGGGCTTGTAGAATGACATCGCGCGGGCGTTCTAGCGTCCAGGCTTCAATGGCTGCGTCAATCATGGTGGCTTGCCGGCTGCGCCCATCGTTATGGGCAAGCGCTGGGTCGCTTCCTAAATCCTCGCGGCCAATCACGCCCATCAAGCGTTTAAAGATGCTGTCGCCATTGCCGGCGATGAGCACGTAGTCGCCGTTCAGGCAGCGGTAGGCGTTTGAAGGCGTAATGCCGGGAAGGGCGCTGCCGCTGGGCTCGCGGATCTGGCCGCTGGCATCAAACTCCGGCAGCAGGCTTTCCATCATGGCAAACACTGATTCATACAGCGCGACATCAATTTCCTGGCCCAGGCCGCTGCGGTCGCGCTCTTGAAGAGCCAACAAGGTGCCGATCACCGCGTAAAGGGCGGAAAGCGAGTCGCCGATGCTCACGCCCACCCGCACGGAGGGTTCGTCCGGCTGGCCGGTAAGGTAGCGCAGCCCACCCATTGCTTCGCCAATTACGCCAAAACCGGGCTTGTCGCGGTAGGGGCCGGTCTGCCCGTAACCCGAAATATGCACCATGATCAGCCGTGGGTTGAGGGCTGATAACGCTTCCCAACCTAGCCCCCAACTTTCAAGCGTGCCGGGGCGAAAATTCTCCACGACCACGTCTGCCTCGGCGGCAAGCTGGCGCACCAGGGCCTGGCCCTCTTCGCTGCGTAAGTCCAGCGCCACTGAGCGCTTGTTGCGGGTCTGCACGTGCCACCAAAGCGAGGTGCCGTCTTCAATCATTCGCCATTTGCGAAGTGGGTCGCCGGTGCCGGGCGGCTCAATCTTGATTACGTCAGCGCCAAACTCACCCAGCAGTTTGGTGGCGAAGGGGCCGGCAATCAGCTGGCCTAGCTCAAGTACTTTTAGGTCCTGTAAGGGAAGCTTACGCGCTTCAGGAGCGTTCATTAAGGCTCTCCTCTACTTGTCGTTATTCGTAGTGAGCGCCAGCATGGGGCAGCCGTTTAGAGGCGACAATTAGGCAATGGGTAACAAAGGGTTCGTGGCTGGCGAAGGTATGCGCTAGCATGGGCAGACTGTTAGTTAAGAGATTTGATCATGCGCCGCTTCGACTTTGTCACCCTTAAACTGTTTATTTCTGTGGCAGATGAAGGACGCCTGACGGCAGCGGCCGAACGTGAGCATTTAGCGCTTGCTGCGGTGAGTAAGCGGATTAGCGACCTTGAGGCGCTGGTCGGGACGACGTTGCTTTATCGCCGCCCCAGAGGCGTTGAGCTAACCCCCGCTGGCCAAGCGTTTCTGCACCACGCTCGACGCATTATGGATAATATCGAGCGCCTGGAAGCGGAGCTAAGTGAATATGGCGAAGGGGTGCGCGGCCATGTGCGCATCCACTCCAACACCTCGGCCATTATTGCGTTTCTTCCCCAGGATCTCAGCACTTTCTCTCACCACTATCCCGATATTAAAATCGACCTGCAGGAGCGGGTGAGTAGTGAAATTGTGGCCGCCGTGCGCGATGGATTGACCGATATCGGCATCTTCGCGGGGCATGTCGCGGCACCTGACCTCCAACAGCTTTCGTACCGGAATGACCGGCTGGTATTGGTAACGCCTGGCAATCACCCGCTGGCGGCGCGTGAAAGTATTGCCTTCAATGAGGCGCTCGACTTCGATTTTATCGGCCTCCAGCAGGATGCCTCGCTGCAAGCACTACTGCATGAACAAGCCAATATTGCTGGCAAGGCGTTACGGATGCGCATTCAGGTGCGTAGCTTCGATGCCATTTGCCGCATGATTCATCACGGGATGGGCGTGGGCATACTGCCTGAAAAGACCATCTATCGTGAATTGGGCGATCTGGAGTTGAACAGTATTCCGCTTAGCGACCCCTGGGCGCAGCGCGAGCTGGTGATCGGTATGCGCCGCTACGCCACCCTACCGGCCACTGCCCGTCATTTAGTGGATCATCTGGTTAAGGCTGAAACGACGTCTTCTTAAAGGCTACGCGTCCCCTTTCGGGTTCGCGTTTGGAGAAAGCTCATTAACATTCTGAGCCCTCCCTTATCGGCTAGCCCTGAACAAACCTGGCTAACGACTGCCGGTGCTTCTCCATCTTTAGTCGTATGCTGTTTTACGAGAGCCCTCAAACGCCCACTGTCATGGAGTCTCCAGCCATCGTATTTTGCGAAGTCAGCCTTCTCGAACGTCGATTTGAGCGTATCGGCGGCTTGTTTCAAGATCGATAGAACAACATCGCACCATTCTGCCTATAACGACAAATTGAGAGAGTACATCTCATGCAAAAATCACTACTTGCCACGCTCACTGCAGTAGGCATTTTAGCGGTTGCTCCCTTCGCGCTGGCCAACCCGATTGAAATTCAAGTTAACAACACCATGAGTGAAGGCGGCTCTGAAAGTGCTGCGGTTGAACGCTTTGCGGAGTACCTGGAAGAGCAGGCGCCGGGGCGTTTCAACGTGCGGCCTTTTCTCGCGGGTTCCCTGGGCGGTGAAGATTCCGTACTGGAGCTGCTCAACCTGGGCCAGACCCAGCTTTCACTCACCGGTGGCAACTGGCGCCAGCAATATGCGCCGGAGTACGACGCCATTACCGTGCCCTTCCTGTTCACGACCTGGGATGAGGTAGACAGCTATATCGATAGCCCATCGGGCCAGACGCTGATCGAACAGGCAGAACAGCAGGGCGGCCTTAAGTTTCTGGGTGTTCAGCACCGTGGCCCACGTCATATGACCGCCAATAAAGAAATCCATACGCCAGAAGATTTGCAAGGCTTCCGGCTACGCCTGCCGTCACTGCCGATCTGGCTAGAGGTCTGGGAGGAACTGGGCGCGCAGGTAGTGAACGTGCCCGCGCCGGAAATCTATCTCGCCATGCAGACCCGCCAGGTTGATGGCCATGAAAACTCCCTCTCTTCGCCCTACACGCGGCGCCTGTGGGAAGTGCAGGACTACCTCATTACCACCAGCCACGTGCAGTTCCCCTGGAGCTGGGTTGCCAGCGCGCGTTGGTGGGACGGCTTGGAGGAAGAGGATCAGGCGCTGATTTCTGAGGCGGTTGATGTCGCTCGTGCCTACGGCACCGAGCAGGAGCTCGAACTGGATGATTTTTATCTGGATGCCCTTCAGGAAGAGGGTATGACGGTTGTCCAGCCGGATACTGAAGCCTTCCGTGAAGCGGCCATGCCCGCCATTGATCGTGTGCTGTCAGAAATGGCCGACGGTGTACGCGACGACGCTATCAGCGCGAGCCAAGCAAGCGACTGATCATCACCAGGTGGCGGCATGATGATGCCGCCACCGTCTTAGGTAAGGAGTTATCTTGTGGATGGAGCACTGCCACCCGCAAACGGAGCCGATCGTTTGGCTTTTTATACCCTGCGCTATGTCACTCGCCTATGCGATGCCGTGGGTGTAGCGCTATTAGTCGGCATTTTAGGCTTGATCGTGGCCGCCGTGGTTGCCCGCGATTTGCTCAACTGGGGCATGCCCTGGAGCGAGGAAGTCGTCTCGCTGCTGGCTATTTACGCCATTGGTTTTGGCTCGATCTCCGCTTGGGTGCGCAGCGACCATCTGGTAGTGGACCTGTTTAGTCACCGGCTGAGTGCGCTGGGTCATCAGGTGCAGTATCGGCTGACGGCCATTATCTCCGTCGGTTTTTTTGTGCTGGCGAGCTGGGGCGCCTGGATCATGTCCGATATGAGCGCCAACAATAAAACGGTCTCGTTGAGCATCAGCTTCTCCTATCTCTATTACGGCTTGTTATTCAGTTTTGTTGCCATGGCGCTGATCGCCACTTGGCAAACCTTACGCGGTCCCGTTACGTGGTTGAATAAGCCCGCGCACGAGGAGATAACGCCATGATGGAACTTGCGATATTCGTCGGCGGGCTGCTGCTGTTAATGATGATCGGCCTGCCTGTGGTGGTGTCGATTGGGGTTACCTCGTTTATTGCCCTAGCGGTAACCGGGGCCGGTGGCTTGCCGGTTGAGCTGCTTTCACTGCGCATGGTGCAAACGCTTAACAACTTCACCTTGATGGCGATTCCGCTGTTTATCCTGGCGGCCAACATCATGAACCTGGGTTCGACCACCACCCGGATATTTGATTTTGCGACGGCTCTGGTGGGCTGTACCAAAGGCGGGCTGGGTCACGCCAACGTGGTGGCAAGCTCTATCTTTGCCACCATGTCCGGCACGGCAGTGGCCGATGCCGCCGGGCTTGGCAGTATCGAAATCAAGGCGATGAAAGAGCGTGGTTATGCGCTCGACTATACGACCGGAATTACCGCGGCTTCGAGCGTGGTTGGCCCGATTTTACCGCCTAGTATCGCGCTGGTGGTTTACGGCTGGCTCGCCAATGTAAGCATCGGTGGGCTCTTTATGGCGGGGCTTGTGCCGGGTATTTTGATGGCGCTGCTGCTTATGGGCATGACCGTTTTACTCGGCGCCACGGGGAAAGTCGTGATGCCCGCTCCCGTGCCTTTTGATGCAGGCGAAGTCGTACGAACCGGCAAGCGGGCCATTTTGCCCTTGATGATGCCTGCAATCATCGTTGGTGGTATTTGGGGCGGCTTTTTCACACCGACAGAAGCCGGCGCGATTGCCTCGCTGTATGCGGTGATACTGGGTGGGGTGATCTATCGTGACTTGAGTTTGAAGAGCCTGTACGACGCGTTTCGGCGCACGCTGATGTTCAGCGCGGTCATCCTGCTGATCATTGCGGTATCAAGCTTTTATGGCTGGATTCTGGTGCGTATGGGCATTCCCCAGGCGCTGGCCGGTCAAGTGGCCAGTGTCGATATGCCCACTATTGCGCTGTTGATTTGCTTTGCGCTGTTCTTCTTGCTGATCGGCTGCTTTATGTCGGTGATAGAAAGCATCCTGATCTTTACACCCATTGTGGTACCGGCGGCGTTGAGTGCCGGTTTGGACCCGGTGCATTTCGGTATCGTGATGGTAATTACCCTATCGGTTGGGGTGATTACGCCGCCGTTCGGCACGGTGCTGTTCATGATGGTAGGCATTACACGACTGCGTTATGGCCAGGTGGTCAAGGCGGTACTACCGTTTTTGCTGCCTATTATAGCGACCATATTATTGTTGATTGCTGTGCCAGGATTGGCCACTTGGCTGCCAGGGGTGATGGGCTATTGATATAAGAATTGCCTCGCTGGTTTAACCAGCGAGGCAATCGTATGAACAGGCAGGCTGTTAGCCCTCGCGCTTACCATCCACCAGTCGCGAAACCTTAAAAGGATTATCGTCGCGCAATGCTTCAGGCAGTAAGCCAGCAGGCAGGTCCTGATAGCAAACGGGGCGCAGGAAGCGATAAATCGCGGCGCTGCCGACAGACGTAGTGCGGCTGTCGGACGTTGCCGGGAACGGTCCTCCATGCACCATCGCGTGGCCCACTTCGACCCCGGTCGGCCAGCCATTGGCCAGGAGTCGGCCGGCGCGCTGCTCAAGCGTGGGCAGAAGTGATTTTGCGGCCTCCAGGTCGCCATCGTCCATTTGCAGGGTAATCGTCAGCTGACCTTCGAGCTGGTCGGCAACACGCTGCATCTCCTGCACGTCAGCGCACTCAATGACCAGCGAGGCAGCGCCGAAGATTTCGCCCTGAAGCGCGTCATCGTTAAGGAAATTCTGAGCGCTGGCTACAAATAGCCCCGGTTGACAGCTATACGGGCCGCTACCTGACTGACCACGGGCCACTTCCTTGACGCTTGGCTGGCCCGAAAGGGCGGAGACACCGCTTTGATACGCCTCATGGATGCCGGGCGTCAGCATCGTTTGGGCGCCGCTGGCTTTAACGGCTTCCCCAGCGGTAGTGATAAACGCATCCAGGTCAGCGCCTTTAAGGCCAATGACCAGACCAGGGTTGGTGCAGAACTGACCCGCGCCCATATTCAGCGAGGCAACAAAGCCTTCGGCAATCTTGTTGCCGCGTGCTTGCAGTGCCTCAGGGAACAGGAATACCGGGTTGATGCTGCTCATCTCGGCATAAACAGGAATAGGCTCGGGACGCGCCTGGGCAGTCGCCATCAAGGCCATGCCGCCGCTGCGCGAGCCGGTAAAACCAACCGCTTTAATACGCGGGTCTGAGACCAGCGCCTGGCCAATATCGCGACCTGAGCCGAACAGCAGCGAAAACACCCCTTCCGGCATGTTGCACTTGGCCGCAGCGCGTTGAATAGCGCGGCCTATCAGCTCAGAAGTGCCGGGGTGGGCAGAGTGGCCCTTGACCACCACCGGGCAGCCTGCTGCCAGTGCCGAGGCGGTATCGCCCCCTGCTACGCTGAAAGCCAATGGGAAGTTGCTGGCACCGAACACGGCCACGGGGCCAAGCGGAATATGGCGCTGACGTAAGTCGGCACGCGGCATGGGTTGGCGATCAGGCTGGGCCGGGTCGTGGCGTAAATCCAGCCATTCGCCCGCACGTACTACCGAGGCGAACAGCCGCAGCTGACCGCAGGTCCGGCCTCGCTCGCCTTCAAGGCGCGCTTCAGGCAGGCCCGTTTCGGCCACGCCGCGCTGGGTCAGGTCAGCACCAATGGCCTCAATTTCTTCGGCAATGGTTTCCAGGAAGTGAGCGCGCGCTTCAAGTGAGGTTTCGCGGTATTGATCAAACGCCGCTTCGGCAAGCTGGCAGGCTTTTTCAACCTCGGCGCGGCTACCACCGGGGTAACGTGGTTCCAGTGTTTTGCCGGTGGCCGGGTTAACGGCAACAATATCGGCTTGAGTACCGGTGACGGCCTGTTGACCGATAAGTTGTGTGCCTTGCAGTGTCATAAAACCTCCTGTGTGGATATATTCATACATCTGTATTCAGTTAGTTAACCGATACCAATGCAAAGCGTTATCGTGAAGTATGTTTTGACGATAATCGGGGGCGGAAAAGGAAATGGCAGCTTCGACCAGTCCTAGCCAGTCTGCATAGCTTATTGCGAGGCTAGAAACAGGAAAGTTACTAGCAAAGAGGCAGCGATTTGGCCCGAATAGATCGATAGTTTCGCAGAGAAGCTCAAGGTTGGCTTTATAGTCCCATTCATGCCAAGGGCTACCTAGCTCTGATAGCTTGACTGCAACATTGGGATTATCCGCTAGCGCGCGCATCCCCGTACGCCAAGTGTCGACCCCCAGAGAAGTTCGATCCCAAGGCAGCCCTGTGTGGTTGAGGATAACTCGTAGTTTAGGGCGCGCTTCCAGCGTTTTTGCCGCGTCACTCAAGTGCCAAGCGGGAACACGCAGATCCCAGGAAAGATTGCGCTCTTCTAGCATGATTAACCCGTCACACCACTGGCGATCTTGTAGGCTCCCGGCATTGCCTTTAACTTGATTGATTTGTGCTGATGTTACGGCTGTGACAGGCTTGGCTCTTACGCCCCGGAAAAGTGGCGAATTCATCTGGGCATCAAGTTGCTCAGAACATTTTGGGGTTCCGAATTCAGCCCAGCCAACATGAGCTGTGGGGAGCTTATGGTCTGTATAGACTGAGTTAATCCATTCCGTTTCTTTTAGAGGTTGAGAGCGGTGTGCTTCGGCTTCGCAATGTACGCTGCCTGCCAAGTGATAGCCCTTAGGAATATGGCGCTTCAAATCCTCAACCAGGAAGGGTCGTTTTATTGATGTATAGTCGCCTAGAAAGAAGCCTCTTACTGGTTTCTCTTCAAGCCAAGGATAACTAACACTGCCATCAAGAGCCCAGAGATGATGATGAGCATCTATGAGTAGCTGTTTGGCATCCATTGCGGCATCTCCTCTCTAGAAGTCTGTGTATACAATGGCCAGTCCTTAATTACGCACGAGAAGTTGAGATACATCAGGTTCAGAGCGGCAATTGAAGCTATTTACTACATGCCCAGATTCCAAGTTCAAAATATCAACCCGGTCGCCTTTCATGGAAACAAAAGCATGCTGTCCATCGGGGTGAAAGCTCATGGCAATAGGGATGCTGTCTAACTCAATAAGCCCAAGAGAATTGAGTTCCTGGTCAAAAACTGACAGTGAACTCTCTCCATAATTTGTAGTAATTAAACGGTTAAATGGATCAGAGTAGATACGATTGGGGTCGCGGCCTGTCGTTGCGCTGTTTTCTATAGTCATCGACTCAGTATTAATGGCAACGATAGTGTCATCATCACGGTTGCTAATGAAAAGCTTGCCTTCATCAACGGATAAAGCATTGCCTTCTGGCCTACGCCCTGGAATCATTGCGATAGGCATGAATGTAGCGTCATGGGGCTTAAATTTGGTGATAGTGTTGCTGAGAAGATTAACTCCATAAGCCCAATCGCCTTTACGGGTAAGAGCAAACAAGTGGGTCTTATAACCACCTGAAGATACGGCAAGATTTGGAGCTGTAGCAGTGAGAGGATTATTGAACATTAATAAAGTATTGTGCCCCTCACTCATAGCGTAAAGCCGATCTTGATCGTCTATACCTAGCCCATGAATACGATAATAAGGCCACGTACTGAGAGTGTTGACGAGCTCAAAGGTATTAAGGTCAATTACAAATACAGAACATCCTCCTTGGTCACCAATGCAGTCAGCTCCTAAAATACCATAATGACCAACATAGGCATGCTTGCCTTGAGAATCGACAACAAACTCATGAGGATAGTCAGGAAGCCGAATACTTTTGAGTTCTTTTCCGCTTTGAACGTCATAAAGGCTTAAAGTGTGGGCGCATTTTTGATTAAGAAGCAAGTGTTCACTAGCCATCTATACATCTCCAAATGTTAAATAGGCATCCAGTTAAGTCGGATGCCTATGATATTAATTAAATTATAAATTTAAAGATTACTGAAGTGCCTCTTGAATAGCATCCGTCCACTCGCTACCGTTATTATTTATATAACTATCCCAAGTAGGGAGAACAATGGTTTGAAAGGCGGAAGTGTCGACCTCCTCTTCAATTTGCACGCCGTTAGCACGCATTTCATTGAGAATTTCTTGCTCGCTCTCAATGTTTAATTCGCGCTGGTAATTCCCTGCATCACGTGCGGAAGTTAGCAGGATTTCCTGATGTTCAGGTGATAGGCTGTCGAATTTTTCTTGATTCATTACCATTATGAGTGATGTATAAGCCTGGTTAGTTAATGAAAGATAGTCTTGAACCTCATGAAAACCAGCCGACCAAACAATCCCGACGGGATGGTCTTGTGCGTCAACAGTACCGGTCTCAAGTGCTGTATAAAGTTCACCTATTGGCATTGGAACGGGATTCGCACCAAGTAATGAAAATGCCTCAATAAGTGATTCATTAGAGTTGGTTCGCATGACAAGCCCCCGAACATCCTCGGGAGTTTTAATGGGACGTTTGGAGTTCGTCATCGCACGAAAGCCAACTTCCCAAAACGCTAGTCCTTTCAGGTTTTTATCTGTCAAAAGATTCAGTGCTCGCTGGCCAATATCACCGTCAAGCACTTGATAAGCCTCTTCTCGATTAGCGAATATATAAGGCAAATCGAAAGCACCAAGGGCCGGTTCAAGGCCAGTAAAATTTGGATTTCCCGATAGTTCAATGTCGATCAGTCCGTTGCGTACAGCCGCAATCATTTGCTGATCACCTCCTAGTAAGCCATTACCGAAAATATTAATGGTAATGTCGCCGTTGGTGCGTTCATCAACCAGCTCAGCAAAGCGTTCCGCAGCGGCTTGTTGGGTGTCGCTATCAGGTGCCGCATGTGCCAGCTTTAAGACTGTGCTCGCCTGTACCTGAGTTAATGATCCAGCGATTATTAGAGCAGATGCCGATACTTTAATTAGAGGTTTCATAGTGTCTCGCTTGTTATTGATTTTAATTCTCTTTCACATTGGTTTTATGTATGTGAACATGGTTTAAGCCTGCAAAGCAGACATGTTTTACATTGATTAAAGAATTATCCAGCTAGCCAATAAAGAGGTACGGTAATGATTTGTGGGAAGGCGACGAACAGCAAAAGAATAACCATATATGCCAAGGCAAATGGCATAACACCTGAAACTGCTTTTTCGAATTTTAGATTGCCGACACTAGTGATTACATTAAGAACATTGCCGACCGGCGGAGTGATTAAACCAATAGCGCAGTTAAGAACAAACATAATGCCAAAGTAGACTGGGTCAATGCCTGCAAGCTTAACGATTGGCATTAGTATAGGCGTGAGCACCAGAATAGTGGGCGTCAGATCCATGACCATACCAACGATTAGCACTATCCCCATAATTGCTAGCATTAATAATCGCGGATTATCAACTAACGGGGAAAGTAGATCAGCAACCATCATCGGTAATTGAGCAATACTAATGAGCCATGAAGCTACCATGGCAGCTGCTACCAGAAACATTACAATAGCAGTGCTACGTGCGGCTTGCGTTAAAACGCTGTAAAGTTCAGCTATATTTAATTCTCTATAAATAACAGTAGCAACAAAAATTGCATATACAGCAGCTACTACGCCAGCTTCCGTTGGGGTAAAAATCCCTGTTTTAATACCACCGATAATAATGACTGGTAGTAGTATAGCCCAAAAGCTCTTTTTTAAAGCTTCCCACCGTTCTGCACGGGTTGCCTTTTTTGCAACAACCAAATCCTCTTTACGAGTCATAAATAGCCACATTAGCACTAATGTGGCTCCCATAATGAGTCCAGGTACGATACCTGCCAAAAAAAGTTTACTAATTGAAATGCCGCCTGCCACACCAATAATAATAAGAGGAATAGACGGAGGGATAATGGGAGCAATAATACCACCTGCTGCCATTAATCCGGAGGAACGACCAAGCGGATAACCTGCTTGACGCATCATCGGTAGAAGCATACTGGCCAATGCGGCAGTATCTGCTACCGCAGAACCAGATAAGCTAGCCATGATAATAGCTGCAAAAATGGCTACAAAGCCTAGGCCGCCTTTACGATGGCCCACTAATGTCATCGCTAACGCAACTATGCGCTTTGACAGGCCGCCTCGTGACATTACCTCTCCGGCAACCAGAAAGAAGGGGATTGCTAATAACGTGTAACTATCTGCTCCATTGACCAAATTTTGAGCCAATATTTGAGAGTTAAAAAGATCAAGGTGTAACATTAATACGACAGCACTTACTAGCAATGCGAAAGCAATCGGGATGCTCAAGCCTATAGATGCAAGTAAAGAGCCAAGAAAAAGCGTAATTGTCATGCTAAATATCCTTTTCTTTATCTAGCTTGTGGGTGCCCTGAAAGGTTGATGGCATGATAAGCCGATAAAAAAGTATAATTGACATTAGTAGCCCAGCTATTAAGCCTGCCAAGTAAAAAACACCCACTGGAATGCCGCTAATTGGAGAAATGTTGTCCCAATTTAGCAGTGTCTGATAATAACTTCCGTTTAATAACATCAAACAGCATCCCAGCATGACAAGTGTTACCAGTCGATTAAGTACAGCCTGCACAAGCACAGGAAAACGTTCTGACAGCGTTGTAACGCGTAAATGTTCGTGACGCAGTAAAGCCGTAACGGCACCCAGAAAAGTTATCCAGACAAAGAGAAATCGAGACAACTCAACACTGACTGAAATGCCACTATTAAAACCATAGCGCAATACCACGTTGGTAAATACAAGGGTGATCATGCTGATCAATGCCAAGACCATTAGAAAGTTGAGCAAACGCTCCACTCCTTTAGCCAAAAATGCAACTTGTATAGCAATACCAAGTGCTTTTTTATGTACTGGTCCCTCTGAGGAAGGAACAGTGGTTCTATCGTGTTTATACATGAGCGATTGCCCCCAAGAGACATGTAAAAACATGCCTCTTTACTATCGTAATAATCAGAATCATTCTCGAAAATCCGATAATGCTAACGACTGTTGTTAATTGCGTTATCGAAATCAGCTACAAACTCTGGGCTTAGTACTTCACGATGTTGTTCAAGCATGCTATTAAGTTGCTGATGCATATGTTGACGTTCGACGAGAGGTACTTCATTAATTTGCATTCTTTCACTCAATTCTGACAATAATTCTTGATTTAATTCTCTACTAATGCTGCGCTGGTAAAGGGTTGCTTCTCGTGCAGCTTCTTTAATAGCTTCCCTCTGGGTATCACTTAGTTTATTCATAAACCGATCTGATGTAAGTAAAACCAGTGCATCATACGCATGCGATGTCTGAGATAAGTAATCTTGAACTTCATAAAAGCGTTTGGTGTCTATGACAGTGTAAGGGTTTTCCTGACCATCAACGGTATTAGTTTCAAGTGCGGTAAATAGCTCATTAACCGGCATTGGGACAGCATTAGCGTCGAGCCCATTAAAAAGGTCTATATATAAAGCATTTTGCATTGTGCGAATTTTTAGGCCGCTTAAATCTTCCAGGTTCTCAATGGGGCGCTTTGAGTTAGTAATATGCCTAAAGCCGTTCTCCCAAAAGCCAAGTCCTACTAATCCTTTATCGTTAAGGCTGGCAAGAAGAGCTGCCCCGACAGGGCTATCCAATACCGCATCTGCATGCGCTTCGTCATCGAATTGGAATGGTAAACTGATAATGCTAAAGTCTGGGTTTAGGCTTGATAGGGTGGCTGTTGAAGGAACAGTGAGATCCAGCGTTCCAGCCTGAACCATTGATGTCATATTGACATCACTACCAAGAATCCCGTTACTGAATACTTGTACATCAACATCGCCATTGGTTTTCTGCTCGACTAGCTCGGCAAAATGATGAGCTCCTAAGGTTTGAGGATGCGAATCCGGAAGGCTGGTCCCGAGACGAGCACTAATATCTGCCGCAAAGGTTTGTGGTGAAATACAGCTAAGACCTGCAACCAAAACGGTAATAGAGAAAATATGATTATGGCGTGTCATAATAAAGTCCTTAGTTTATTAATGGTTTTATAGCTCTTGTGGAGTTATGGCCAAGGGGTTCCTGGGCGGGCGGTGCTAGTAAATAACTTCGTAATGCGTTGTCACAAAATACGGATAATTTTTCACTACGAGTAAGTTTTGAGCTAAGTTGTTTGAAGTGGCCCCATAATGCTTCAAGATCGGTTACTAAACCGTCAACAGGAAAGTTGCTGGCAAACATACAACGTTCTGCTCCAAAAGTTTCTAAAGCAGTATGAATTAGCCAAGTATTGTCCTTTAGCCGCCAAGGCTGATCTTTTAGGCCTATACCAGAAAGTTTAAGCATGACGTGTGGATAAGCGGCAACTTGTTCTAATGCCTCTTTCCATCCTGCTAGTGTTTCATGTGTGCGATCATTGGGAACGCCAGCATGATTTATGACTACTGGTACATCTGGGTAACGCTCTAATAAATAAACTAATTCGTTTAGATGCCACCATGGAACTTGTAGCTCAAAGATGAATTTATACTGAGCCAGTAGCGCATAGCCGCGTTGAAATCGAGGGCATTTGAGAGAGCCTGGCATGCTGTGATTGGCTTTGTACTTATCGCGAGGCATGGTGGTTGGTTTATGCCGGACTCCGCGCACTAGCGGCCAAGCCGATAGCTTTTCTAGTTGAGCATCAATGTTATCCGCATCTAACCAAGCCTGAGCAATCATGGCATTTGGCCAGCAGGTTCTACCGTTAAGGGCATGTACCCAGCGAGCCTCTTTTAGCGCATCCCCATGCTGCCATTCAGCTTCCATGTAAACGCATCCAAGTACGTTGTGATGTCCACACTGTTGCTGGTAGTCCTGTGGAAAAAAAGGTATTCGAATGCTGCTATAGTCTCCATATCGAAAAGGGATCATTGGCTCATCACACAGCCATGGATGGTAATTAGATTGAGGATCCCAGAAATGAAGATGTGCATCTATAATGGGAAGATCTTGATCTTCTCCACTATTAAGGTAACGTTGTCGATGTTCATTTATCTGCATGCTCTTATAGCCTCATCGATAAACCGCAATGTGACGATTCACGGATTAATTCGTGTACTTCGTACGCTCAACTGCATCAAGTAATTCGCTACCGTGCTGAGCAGTAAATTCGTTACGAACTAATTCAGCTACCCTGCCATGCATAGACGCACGATCAGGCTGTTCTACGACTTGCATCCCCTTGTTCTTAAGAAATTCCAAGTCGCTAGATATCCTCTCTTGATTAATTTGGCGCTGATATTGAGCAGCGCTTTGTGCCTCATCACGCAATATGAGCTGTTGTTCTTCCGATAGCTCACTAAAGCGATTTTTATTCATAACCAATGGCGCTGCGGTATAGGCATGTGCCGTTAGTGAAAGATGTTTTTGAACATCATATAAGCTCGCCGAGCGAATTAAGCTAACGGGATTTTCTTGACCGTCTACTGTTCTGGTTTCTAATGCAGTGAAAAGCTCTGCGAAAGGCATGGGGACTGGATTGGCACCCAATGCCTCAAATGCAGCGATATGCACTGGATTAGGTGTCGTTCTTAATTTCAGCCCTTTGATATCATTAGCTGACTCGATTGCACGGCGCGAGTTGGTTAAATTACGAAATCCAATTTCCCAGAATGCGAGGCCTTCCAGGTTTTTCTCTCGCATGCTTGCAAGTAAGTTCAGTCCTATCTCTCCATCTAATACTCGATATGCTTGATCGTAGTTATCAAAAAGAAATGGCAGATCAAGCAAGCTAAGTTGGCTAGCTAATCCACTAAAATAAGGATTGCCAGATAATTCGATATCAATTGTTCCACTACGGACACCAGTGATCATGGCTTGATCATTTCCGAGTTGGCCATTTGGAAAAATACGAATATTAATTTCGTCGCCGCTACGTTCTTTTACTCTCTCGGCGAAGCGTAACGCGGCCAAATGTTGAGAGTCATCTACTGGGTGTGCATGGGCCAGTGTTAATGTTGTAGCCGCTTGGGTGTAGGCAAATGGAGCAAGGAGAGCCACCGATAACGTTGTAGCTATAACTTTTTTTAATAAATAGAACTTGGTTATCACTATGGTGGCCTCGAAGTTAGCGCGGTAATTCTAGATAGATTGCACTTTTTTCATTGCAGGATTCTCTTCTGGCATAAATTTGACTGGATTACATAACTTGCGGCCAAGAAGAGGTAGATCAATCTCAAAACGGTCACCGTCACGCACAGAAACATTGTCAGCAAAACTGAGCGTTGCAGTGCCAAAGTAATGCACATGTATATCGCCTGGGCGTCGAAACTGGGCGTACTTGAAATGGTGGTATTCCAGATTGGCTAAGCTATGCGCCATATTTGCCTCTCCGGTAAGAAATGTTTTTTCCCATAGAATTTTGTCCTCGCGAACAATTCGACTAGTGCCCTCTAAATGATCAGGGAGCTCACCCAGGAATAATTCAGGGCCAAAGCTGCAAGCGCGTAGTTTAGAGTGCGCCAACCATAAGTAATTAGCACGCTCAGTGATATGGTCGGAGAACTCGTTCCCAACGGCATAGCCAACCCTATATGGAGTACCGTCAGCAGCATTTATGTAAAGGCCAACTAACTCAGGCTCTTCGCCCGCATCTTCGGCGAAAAACGGCACCGTAAATGGGCTTTCTGGGGGAACGACGATGCTGCCATCACCTTTATAGAACCATTCGGGTTGAGCTCCCATTGTGCCTGCAAGAGGTTTACCTCCCTCAACTCCAAGCTTGAACATACGCATGGAATCAGTAAGTTCCTCATTGTTAGCTTGTACACTTGCATGCATTGCAGAGCGGGTATCGGCGCTGCCCAGATGGGTTAAACCAGTGCCGGTAACAAAGCAGTGGGCTGGGTCAGGATGTGTAAGCGGAGGCAGCAGTAAACCTAAATCTATTGCCTGATTGTAATCCAACAAATCATGGCTACGATGAGATTCAATGAATGCAGTAAGAGAGGTGCCCTCGTCGAGAGCGGCCTTTGCTAACGCATAGGTCCCTCCGGGGTAATCAATCACACGAAGCTGAATTGAACTTTCAACCACCGCGGCACGAATGCCGCGAGAAGTTTTCACTTGTACGATTCGCATTAGTAAGACTCTTATTCGATGATATGGAACTGATCAAAATAACGTTCGTTGAGCTTTAAGCCGAGGCCGGGCGTATTATCGTCAAGATCGATAAACCCATTGACTGGCTCAGGATCACCTTCAAACAGGTAATAAAACAGCTCGTTACCAATCTCTACATCGTGTACTGGGAAGAATTCGGACATAGGAGATGCAAGCGTAGACATTGTTAAATGATAGTTATGCATCTGACCTGCATGAGGGATGACAGGTACGCTAAACGATTCAGCAAGAGCATTGATCTTATGCGCGGCGGTAATGCCGCCAACCCGATTAGTATCGTATTGGATAACAGAAACTGCACGTTTTTCAAGCAGTTGGCGGAAGCCATAAGAAGTGAACTCGTGCTCGCCGCCTGAAATAGGGATACTGGTAAGTTGGTTGAGCTCTGCGTAGCCATCAATATCATCAGCAATCACTGGCTCTTCAAGCCATCGTGGCTGAAAGCGTTCCAATCGAGGTAACATGCGTTTGGCATACTCGAGGTTCCAGCCCATATAGCATTCAAGCATTAAGTCGATATCATCGCCGATTACTTCACGCACTGCCGCAACGCTATTCAGGTTTTCGCGCATGCCCGAAGGGCCGTCTTTGGGACCATAGCCAAAGCGCATCTTCATCGCTTGGAAACCTTGATCAAGATAAGACTGTGCTTCTTCCTGCATGCCTTTTAGATCAGTGCGATAAAGTTTGGATGCGTAGCAAGGAATTTTCTCTTTTGTGCGACCTCCTAATAATTTAAAAACAGGCTTGTTTACGGCTTTACCCATGATGTCCCAAATAGCAATATCGACTCCAGATATTGCCGCCATACCGATGCCTTTACGACCCCATGCATGCGTGGAGCGATACATCCGTTGCCAGAGATATTCGTAGTCAAAAGGATCTTGGCCAATTACTAGCGGGGCAAGATACTGATCGATAATTGCTTTAGCGATACGTGGTGCTAACGCCACATTGCCAAGCCCTACAATGCCGTTGTCGGTTTCAATTTCAACCACCGTCCATCCATGGAAGCGGAAGGTGCCCATGGAATCTCCTTTATCCCAAAGCTCATCCATTGCGTTGGAGCAAAAGTGAGGGGTCGGCGTTACAGTATGGCCTTTCCATTCAAATACGCGGGTGCGGACATTAGTGATTTTCATTAAGGTTTTCCTTAAGTGAGTATTTGGTTAAATATTGGTGTTCAGTCGCTGTTGACGAAGGTTCTTGCCCATCCGACAAGCGATGATGAAGGCGTTACGAGTTGGACTAACATTAGCTTTTCCTTGGCCAGCGATATCAAATGCCGTGCCATGGGCAGGAGTAGTAATGGGGATGGGAAGGCCTCCTTGTACAGTTACGCCCTCCATAAAGCCCATTAGTTTGATCGCAATTTGGCCTTGGTCGTGGTACATGGTGACCACTGCATCAAACTCGCCATCACGAGCCTTAATAAATAGGGTGTCGGCGGGGAGGGGGCCACTAATTGGATAGCCTTGGGCTCTGCACGCCTCAACCGCAGGCGTAATGATCTCGATTTCTTCGCGTCCACAAGTGCCGCCTTCCCCTGCATGAGGATTAAAGGCTGCTACTACAACGCGTGGCTCTGGATTGCCTGCTAGTTGCAGTGCGTCGTACATCAATCGGCTAGCCGCGACAATACGCTCTTCAGTGATATATTCGGCCGCATCTTTAAGTGGAATATGCGAGGAAATTCGGGCCGTCCACAGATTGCCCAAAGTATTAAACTCACAAAAATAGTTCTTAACATTTAAATAGTTAGCGAAGAAATGTAACTCGTCTTCATACTCAAGCCCGCCTTTTTTCATGGAGTATTTATTTAAAGGCGCAAAGCAAATCGCATCTACCTCATTGTCTAGCGCTGCACTCATACAGCGTTTTAACAATGCGAGTACGGAAGCACCGCCAGCAGCTGTTTCTTGTGCATAGCTAATGTCACTTTCAGCAACACTCTCTGTTGGTAAAAATACTGGGGTGGAGTGTAAACGTGCTTGGCTAAATTCGCTTATTTCAACCAAATTATGGTGAATGCCTGCAACACGTTGTCCTTCTTGCCACAGCCAGCGATCACCCAGCAATACGGTATGTACATCTTTAAAAAGGTCGGCTTCATTGAATAGCTTAGCGATTAGCTCTGGGCCAACACCAGCAGGGTCACCTAGGATTACCGCGATTACAGGTTTTGAATCTTTCATATAGAACTCCTGTTAAACGATTTTAATAAAACAGATCAACTAAATAGAGAGAAACTGCAGGAATATAGGTTACTAATAGTAATACGATAAACAATACACCGATCATAGGGAGGTTAACCCGGGTAGTATTCCACATATCGGTTTTAGCAATTGAACAGGCGGTGGCAAGTACAGACGCGACAGGAGGCGTTTGCTGGCCAATGGCTAAGTTAAGCGTCAGGATTAAGCCAAAGTGAATTGGATCAATGCCGATTTGAGTGACTAGCGGCATTACTATTGGCACTACTAGAATGATTGCTGCTGCCCCATGCAGGAACATACCTAATAAAAGTAGTAAAATATTGAGTAGTGCTAATACCGCAATAGGATTCTCAGTTAAAGTAGTGATTTGTTGCGCCAGTTGTTGCGGGAGTTGCATTTCTGTAAGAAATAGCCCTAGTACTGCTGATGTTGCGACTAGTAACATAACAACGGCCGTTTGTATAACGCCATCTGTTACCGCACGATAAAGAACTTTTAAGTTAAGTTCTCTATATATAAGTCCGCCAATAATTAAGGCAGCCAGTACGGCTATGCCCGCTCCTTCAGTTGCAGTAACCAAGCCACCAAATATGCCACCTAGAATTATAATTGGTAGTAATAAGGCCCAGGCAGCTTCCTTGAAAGCTTTACCTAAGCGGCGAAGAGAAAAGGCTTCTTCGCGAGGCAAGTTATACTTAACTGCATAGTAGTAACAGAAACATGCAAGGCCGATGCCGCCAAGAATCCCTGGGATAATGCCTGCTACGAATAACTGAACAATAGAAACCTCGGCGATCGCTCCGTAAAGAATCATTGATAAAGAAGGAGGGATAATGACAGCCAAGGATGCAGACGAAGACGTGATAGCTGCAGAAAACTCGGGGTTGTAGTTTTTACGTTTCATTTCTGGAATTAAAATAGAGCCTGTCGCTGCTACGTCTGCAACAGCGGAGCCAGAAATTTCAGCAAAAAACATTGATACACCAACATTAACCATCGCCAGGCCTCCTCTTACAAATCCCACCATAGCTGTCACTAAATTGATCAGTCGGGTAGAAATGCCAGAGGTGTTCATCAGTGCGCCAGCAAAGATGAATAACGGAATAGCAATTAACGGAAAGTTAGTAGCACCATTAAAAAGTGTTAAGGGAACATTAAGAAGATGCTGAGGCCCCATGTTTATAAAAACACCAATAACACCTACAGCTCCAATTGCGACTGCAATAGGTACATTGATAAGCACCAAAGAAAATAAGGCTGCGATAACTACTAGTAAAATCATGGCCGACTCTCCCTTAAATCTTCCTCGGCTAAACGAATTGCTTCTTCGATAGCTTCATGCTCGCTGTCGACGCCATTTTTCATCTTTTTCCAAGCGCCAGGTAGAGATAACAGTTCACAAAGAATAAACAATGCCGCGCTAATAGGGACTGCCGATTGGGTAATCGTAAGGCTAATACTAGGAAGAGAAACCAAGCGATCCCATGCCAGTATGTCCAAGACTCGGTAGCCGTAATAAGCAATTATCAAGAAGAAACCAATCACAATAGCTTCGCTTAAAACAAATAAGCTAGCTCTGATAGCTGAGGGAGCATTGCTTACAAGCCCTGGAAATCCCATATGCGCACGTTTAATGGCTGCCAGGTTGGCACCGTAAAAAGTTAACCAGGCAAGTCCTATAGATGCTACCTCATCGTACCAGGTAATAGAGCTTCCAAAGGTTCTAAATGCCACAGCTGCAAGTACTATGAAAGTAAGAGCAAGTAGCAAAGTAACGGTAAAGATTTCTAATAACTTTTCGATTAGAAACCGCAGCTTTTCAATTAGTGCCATTTTTTATACCCGTTGCTGGACGCATGGGCGTCTGTAATGACGCCCAAAAGGTAAATACTTTTTAATCGTTGGCTAGGCTCATGGCGCGATCTATTAATGCTTGACCATTTTCAACTTGCTCAGCAAACGCCTCATATACAGGAACACTGGCACTGATAAATGCTTCTCGGTCCACTTCGTTAATTTCAACGCCGGAATCTCGCATCGTATCTAGCAGCTCTTGATCCAATTCAGCGCCTCTTGCAAAAGCCCATAATTGAGTTTCAGCAGCCGCCTCGCTAATTGCATCACGAACCTCATCTGAGAATTGATCCCACTTGCCTAAACCGGCGGTTAGCCATATAGGTGTATAAACATGGTTCGTTAGCGATAAATATTCTTGAACTTCGTGAAGCCGAGCGCCGTAAATATTACTGAGAGGGTTTTCTTGTCCGTCGATTACACCTGTTTGGAGCCCAACAAATACTTCTGAAAAAGCCATGGGAGTAGGGTTGGCGCCCCACGTTGAGAACATACGGGTTCGCCAGTCACTTTGAGGAGTGCGAATTCTTAGTCCTTCTAGATCAGTGGGAGTAGTGATAGCTCGGCGACTGTTGGTAATTTGACGAAAACCGTTTTCCCATGTAGAGATAATTTTTAAGCCTTGCTCCTCTGCTCCTTCAGCAAGATCCTGCATAACAATTTCATCATCTATTTTCTTTAAATGGTCACGATCGCTGACCAAGTAAGGAAGATCGAAAAGAGCAAAATTTGGCGCTACAGATGACATGATCGATGAAATTGCAGCTAAGTCGACGGTGCCCATGCGTAGGCGTTGGATAAGTTGGCGCTCATCTCCCAACTGGCCACTATCGTAATATTCAATTTGGATATCGTCGCCTAATCTCTCTTGGAGTTGGCGTTTAAACTCCAATGCGGTTTGGCCTTGCAAGCTTTGGGATGATCCACCAATAGCGAATACAATTTTTTCTTGGTTAGCTTGGGCTTGCGAAGAACACAAGACCAAAGCTAAAGCCGTAGCGCTGAGAGAGAGTTTGAACATGACGAGCCCCTTCTTTTTAGGCTTATTGTGTTTGTCTGGTATGCTGGTTGGATTACCGGACCAGTCGGTAGGCAATTTAGATTCCTATGGCCTTGTTAGTCAATAGGGGGTCGGTAAATATATACCTTTGTCTAAAGGGTGATCATATGTGGAAATCATGGTCGTTTTTGGTCTAGTATATAGACCAGTTGAGATGGGAAAATTTTATGTCTAATTCAGCATTTGCTTTTGAAAAAGCTCTCAAAAATAAAACTAAAAAGGAAGTACTGGTTGAAAAACTAATTGATATGCTTAAAACAGGACTGCTAAGAGAGGGAGATTTATTGCCTAGCGAGCGCGAGTTGGCACAGCTTTTTGAAGTTAGTAGAGAGACAGTACGAGGTGCTCTTGCTCAAATGGCTGCCTATGATTTGATAAGCGTTTCTCAAGGCAGTAAAACACGTATAAGTGCAGATGAGCATGCTCTATCACGTTTTACAGATACCCAAGAGGCTTGCCGGGTAAGCGAGATGGAGAGCTTCGATTTGGACTGTGTTTTCGAGAGCCGGATTATTGTCGAAGCTGCTATTGCTAGGCGAGCTGCTATTAGAATAGATATGGAAGGCATTCAAAAGCTGGAGCGATTGCTTGACGCACAGAGCAAGCTATTCGATTCGCCTGTCTATTTTCAGCTATCTGATCAGAGCTTTCATAAACTTATCTCTGAGTATGCTAATAATTCCTTGTTGTTGCGTTATGCTCAAGAACTCTACGGGTATGGGCTTAGTATACGCCGCCAAGTAATGGTTGAGGACGGTGCGATTGAGCGGAGTTATGGGGAGCATGCTCGCATTGTTGATGCTTTGAAACGCGGTGATCCCGATGCGGCCGAGCGAGCGATGCTTGCTCACTTGGATAGTGTTTATCGCACGACGAAAGAGAAATCAGCCTGTGAAATAGATAAATCCGTAAATTAGCATTTCGGGCATATGTGCAGGATGTTTACGGTTGAATAACAGGCGCCGCTAGTCAAAATTCGTCTTGGACAGGGCTGTCCTCAGTAGGCTATAGGAGGTTAATGCCTGGGATGAATTAACGTTTAAGTGGTGACCGTCGTACCGCGCTCCGTTCCATAAAATAATTCGTTTTTTCGCTAAAATATTCCACGTTTAACATGGGATATAGCCCCCTGTCGGGGGCTTGGTGTGGCGAGGTCTTTAGCATGTTAATAAAAGGTCTCAGGCAGTATATGTCCTGATGAGTTGCTATTTACCGTCTTGTTTAATATTCCCGCTTACCATCCACCAGTCGCGAAACCTTAAAAGGATTATCGTCGCGCAATGCTTCTGGCAGTAAGCCAGCAGGCAGGTCCTGATAGCAAACGGGGCGCAGGAAGCGATAAATCGCGGCGCTGCCGACGGACGTGGTGCGGCTGTCGGACGTTGCCGGGAACGGTCCTCCATGCACCATCGCGTGACCCACTTCAACCCCGGTCGGCCAGCCATTGGCCAGGAGTCGGCCGGCGCGCTGCTCAAGCGTGGGAAGAAGTGATTTTGCGGCCTCCAGGTCGCCATCGTCCATTTGCAGGGTAATCGTCAGCTGACCTTCGAGCTGGTCGGCAACACGCTGCATCTCCCGCGCATCAGCGCACTCAATGACCAGCGAGGCAGCGCCGAAGATTTCGCCCTGAAGCGCGTCATCGTTAAGGAAGTCCTGAGCGCTGGCCACAAATAGCCCCGGTTGGCAGCTATGCGGGCCGCTACCTGACTGACCACGGGCCACTTCCTTGACGCTTGGTTGGCCCGAAAGGGCGGAGACACCGCTTTGATACGCTTCATGGATGCCGGGCGTCAGCATCGTTTGGGCGCCGCTGGCTTTAACGGCTTCCCCAGCGGTAGAGATAAACGCATCCAGGTCAGCGCCTTTGAGGCCAATGACCAGGCCAGGGTTGGTGCAGAACTGGCCGGCACCCATGTTCAGCGAAGCGACAAAGCCTTCGGCAAGCTTGTTGCCGCGTGCTTTCAGCGCTTCGGGGAACAGGAATACCGGGTTGATGCTGCTCATCTCGGCATAAACGGGAATCGGCTCGGGACGCGCCTGGGCAGTCGCCATCAAGGCCATGCCGCCGCTGCGTGAGCCGGTAAAACCAACCGCTTTAATACGCGGGTCTGAGACCAGCGCCTGGCCAATATCGCGACCTGAGCCGAACAGCAGCGAAAACACCCCTTCCGGCATGTTGCACTTGGCCGCAGCGCGTTGAATAGCGCGGCCTATCAGCTCAGAAGTGCCGGGGTGGGCAGAGTGGCCCTTGACCACCACCGGGCAGCCTGCTGCCAGTGCCGAGGCGGTATCGCCCCCTGCTACGCTGAAAGCCAATGGGAAGTTGCTGGCACCGAACACGGCCACGGGGCCAAGCGGAATATGGCGCTGACGTAAGTCGGCACGCGGCATGGGTTGGCGATCAGGCTGGGCCGGGTCGTGGCGTAAATCCAGCCATTCGCCCGCACGTACTACCGAGGCGAACAGCCGCAGCTGACCGCAGGTCCGGCCTCGCTCGCCTTCAAGGCGCGCTTCAGGCAGGCCCGTTTCGGCCACGCCGCGCTGGGTCAGGTCAGCACCAATGGCCTCAATTTCTTCGGCAATGGTTTCCAGGAAGTGAGCGCGCGCTTCAAGTGAGGTTTCGCGGTATTGATCAAACGCCGCTTCGGCAAGCTGGCAGGCTTTTTCAACCTCGGCGCGGCTACCACCGGGATAGCGCGGCTCCAGCGTTTCGCCGGTGGCCGGGTTAACGGCAACAATATCGGCTTGAGTACCGGTGACGGCCTGTTGACCGATAAGCAGTGTACCTTGCAGTGTCATGTAGCCTCCTGTTAAAGCGCGTTGACGATGGTTGTTTCGTGCTTGTGATTCGTTGGCATGCGTAGCGTGTTACGTAGTGAGCGGCCAAAATCGTTAAGCGTGATCTCGAAACGGTCACCATCGCGGGTTTGAATCTGGTCAGCAAAGCTAAGAGTAGCCGTGCCGAAGAAGTGGACGTGGACATCGCCCGGGCGGCGAAAGCCTGCGTATTTGAAGTGGTGGTGCTCAAGATTGGCGAGGCTGTGGGCCATATTGGACTCACCGGTTAAAAATGGCTTTTCCCACAATGTTTGACCATCGCGCACAATGCGGCTGGTGCCTTCAAGGTGGGTAGGCAACTCTCCGATCAACAGCTCTGGCCCAACGCTACAGGCGCGCAGTTTAGAGTGCGCCAGCCATAGGTAGTTAAAACGCTCGGTAACATGGTCGGAAAATTCGTTACCCACAGCGTAGCCAATCCGCCACGGAGTGCCATCGTCAGCCACCATATAGAGCCCCGCAAGCTCTGGTTCTTCACCAGCATCCTGGGCAAACGCGGGAGAAGGCATGTCTGCTTCCGGCGCGACGATGCAGTCGCCATCGCCTTTATAGAACCATTCCGGCTGCGACCCTTCGGCGTTATCGGAAGGCTTTCCGCCTTCAACGCCGAGTTTGAACATGCGCATGGAGTCGGTCAGCTCCTCCTCGGCCACTTGAGTTTTGGCATGCATGGCGGATCGCGTATCGGCGCTGCCCAAGTGGGTGAGGCCGGTGCCGGTCACCAGGCAGTGGGCGGGGTCGGGATGCGTGAGCGGCGGCAGCAGGCGCTGCTCGTCGATGAGCGTTTGGTAATCAACCAGCGTGTCGCCAAGCCGTGATTTAATGGCTTGTTCAAGCGACTCCCCAGCGGCAATAGCGGCTTTGGCTAGCGCGTAAGTGCCGCCCTCTATGGCGATGGGGCGAACTTTCTCAGCGCTCTCTACCAATGCGACTTTTAGTGTTTCTTGTTCGGTGTACTGAATCAACCGCATAGCGACATGTCCTTGTTAATACATCAAGCGCTTGCTCATTTGCATGGCAAACAGCAGGCAACCCAATGGTGTCTTGAATGGCATGAGGCGGTGTCATGTCACCCCAAGCGGGCTATCCGGGAGAGTGCTAGCGCTGCTTGTTAGAGGTGGCTGACGCCATTATTTGGAAAGTGCTATTCATCGTAGACGAACTGTTGAGCTTATTGCCAGTATGTTCAACATATACTTTTGTATGTGTCGACGTTATCACAAAGAAAGCGTAACGTCATAGCGGCTCCCTGGATTTAAAGGGAGTTGCCAATATCACGATGTCGCCATGAGCATTAATCAAGGGGAAATCATCAGTACCATCCGCTTGTATTACGCCCATGCTTGGAGAGGTTGATTACGTTATGATTGAGAAGAATTGTAATAGGGTTGAATCATAGTGACGTCATCTCTCAGTAAGCCTGTTGCTCGGCCCAGTATTGCCGAACATCTCGCCGAAGCTATCTTCGCAGGGCATTATCAGCCCGGCGATTTTGTGCCTCGGGAGCTGGATCTGTGTGAACGCTTTGCTATTAATCGCTCGGCGGTACGTAGCGATCTTCGTCAGTTGGTGGATGCGGGTATTATTGAGCGTATTTCAGGGCATGGCTCCAAGGTTCGTGAGTATTCTGAGTGGCATATCCTTGATCCCCAGGTGACCCATTGGTTAACGCGGTATGCTGCGCCAAACCCTGATATCCAGCGTGAAATACTGGCTTTTCGTTTGGATGTGGAACCTTATGTGGCGATGACCGCTGCCAAGCGTGCCACGGCGCACGATTTGGTGGCTATCGAAGAAGCATTTGAAGGGTTGGGCCAGAACCTGCGTCATGCCACCTGTCTTGAAGAGCGGCGTCTGCATAGTGAATGCGATGTTGCTTTTCATGAAGCGATCTTCAAGGCGACTCACAACATCGTTTGGGCACAGCTTTCCCATATCTTGCGCCCTTCCATTTATATGTTGGTATCGATGTCCAATGAGAGCGCCCCGGACCCTGATGAGAGTTTGGAGCAGCATCGCCAGCTAATGGAAAGTATTCGTCTGCGCCGCCCTCGGGAGGCGTTTTTGGCGGCTCAGGCCGTGTTGGCGGGTACCGCAAAGGCGCTGGGGCTTGAGAACAGTGCCAGCACCCTGGAGCCCAGCTCTTTGGGACCCAGCTCTTTGGAACCCAGCTCTTTGGGGCTTAACATCGAGCGCCGCTGAACCTTACATTGATCCCACTTTTGCTAACAAGGCAAACGTATGTCTCACGTAATGATTGGCCTGGTCGGGGTGGGTAAAATTGCCCGCGATCAGCATATTCCTGCAATGGCAGCGGTCACTAGCTGCCAGTTTGTCGCCACAGCTGACCCTAATGCAGTACTGCCGGGCACTCCTGGCTATGCCTCGCTAGAGGCCATGCTGGATGCTCACCCCGAGATAACCGCCGTGGCCATTTGCACGCCTACTCACCTGCGCTACTCTCAAGCGCGCCTTGCGTTAATGCGTGGCAAGCATGTGCTGCTGGAAAAGCCGCCAGGGGCCACGTTAAGTGAAGTAGAGGACTTGATCGCAGTGGCTGACCAGCAAGGGGTTAGCCTGTTTGCTGCCTGGCATTCACGTTTTGCACCGGGCGTTGCCCATGCCAAACAGTGGTTAGCAGAGCGCAGTATTCGGCGAGTTGATATTGAGTGGAAAGAGGACGTAAGGGTATGGCATCCAGGCCAAGCGTGGATCTGGCAACCCGGTGGAATGGGCGTATTCGACCCGGGTATTAACGCGCTTTCCATTGCCACGGCCATCCTGCCGCAACCGTTTTTCCTGCGTCAGGCGCGGTTGCAGGTGCCAGAAAATTGCCAGACACCGATTGCCGCTGAGCTCTCTTTTACGGACCACCTGGATACGGCTATTGAAGCGGTGTTTGATTTTCGTCAGACCGGCCCGCAAACCTGGGATATTCACATTGATACTGATGGCGGGCGCGTAAGCCTGACCGACGGTGGTTGCCGCCTAACGATTGAAGGTCAGCAGATAGTCGACGCTGAAGAGAAGGAGTATGAAGGTCTTTATACTTACTTCGCCGAGCTTATCGCAGCGGGGCGCAGCGAAGTAGATGTCGCGCCACTGCGCCAAGTAGCCGACGCTTTCTTGTACGGTCATCGTGACGTAACGGATGCGTTTATCGAGTGATGGCCGTTCACGCTATAGAGAGGTGCCATCAACGACTCAAGCCAAACGCAAGGGCATATGGAGTCGTTGGTGGCGGGTTAACGCGGAACGTTAAAGCATTCGCAGGAAAATAAACCATTAATCAGGTGATGAGGGTTTTCCGAAAAGAGGGAATCCTTCTGCGTCCCATTGGATGCGTTTGACGTACGTATGTCGGTTCGGATCCCACAGGGGGTCGCCCTCAATCTCGGTATACGTGCGCGCGTGATACACCAGTAGATCCGTTTGGCCGTCTTCAGAAACGGTAAAACTATTGTGCCCTGGCCCGAAGAGCTTATTGGGCGAGTCGCTCTGAAAAACGGGGTTTGGCAGCTTCGTCCAGCTGGAAGGATCAAGCAAGTCGTCATCGGCATTGGCCCACAACAAGCCCATGCAGTAGTTTTCATCGGTAGCGCTTGCCGAGTAGGTTAATAACACTCGGCCATGTCGGCACAGAACCGCAGGCCCCTCGTTGACACTGAAGCCACGCGTCTCCCACTCAAATTCAGGAATACTCAAACGAACCGGCGGCCCTGATAGCGTGTCGGGCGCTTCCATGGGTGCAATATAGAGGTTGGAGTTGCCGGGGATGTCAGGCGACTTCTGCGCCCATAGGTAATAGAGTTTGTCATGATGAGAGAACGTTGTTGCGTCGAGGCAGAAGCTATCGATGCCCGTCTCGACCTGAATGGGCGCGCTCCATGTGCCGGTCAGAGGGTTTTCCGCGTCAGTGCTAATTGCGTACATGCGGTGCTGGAATAAACCGTCTTTAATCTCTCGGCTGGGAGCCGCCGCAAAATAGATAGTCCAACGCCCTGCATGAAAGTGCAGTTCCGGTGCCCAAATCAGTTCGCTTAAAGGGCCTGTATCTGGCTTGTGCCATACGCTGACGGTACTGGCATCGGCAAGGGCTTCGATGCTTGATGCCCGGCGTAACTCTAAACGATCATATTCAGGCACCGAAGCCGTGAAGTAATAAAAGCCGTCGGTATGCTTATGAATAAACGGGTCTGCGCGTTGTTCTATCAAAGGCCTCATCGTCATTATGGTCTCTCTTCTTATAGGTTCGTTGCGCGTTATAGGTTCGTTGCGCGGTAGATAGGCCGCTGTTGTTGCTTTGGCGGCGTTTCAGGTAGCGGGGAGCCCTCTAAAAGGTTTGCTTTCATTTTTTCATAATAGCGATCAGTAATATGGTACTTGAACATTAAGCTGCCCATCAGCGTATGAAAGACGCCAGGAATGATAGAAAGCATCAACGCGATACCGGTTAGCGTAAACGCACTCTGTTCAGTATTAGGCTCATAGTTAAAATAGGTTAACAAGATGCCTACCAGGAAACCGGCTGCCCCCATGCCTGCTTTTTGAAAAAATGAAATACCACCGAACGCCAGTCCTGAGACACGCCGCCCAGTCTTGGCTTCTCCGTAATCTACTGACTCGGCGATAGCCGACCAGAAAACCGGAGCATGCAGGTCAACGGCAAAGGAAATAAGGAAATACAGAATAAAGGCCAGCACGATATCGCCCGGAGAGACGGCAAAGAACATGATAACGCTCAGCACCCCGACGGCGAGTTGGCTCCAGCGGAAGAGGTTGAGTTTACAGTAGCGTTTGGTGATCCAGGTTGAAGCCACCATGGCCAAGATGGCTGCGCTAACGCCCACGGTTAAGAAGGCTGACAGCATTGTCGCGTTAGCATCGAGATAATATTTAGCGTAATAGGCCGCCACCGAGCTGCGAATCACATAACCTAGCGTGCCTGTAAAGCAGACCGCACATAGCACCATCCACTGATCGTTTTTGATTAACAGGCGAAACTGCTCTTTCAGTGGTTTCGTATCGATAGTGTGCTGGACGCGCTCGGTAGTCGTGAAATAACAGAACAGAAATAACAGGGTAGCGAGTCCTCCCATTAAGCCCATGGATACCTGGTAGCCCAAGGCAAGATTATCTCCACCCACAAATTCGGCAAGTATCGGCACTATGATCGTTACCAGGAAGGCGGCAATCTTGGCAAAAAACAAGCGGTATCCATTGGCAGGTAGCCGGTCTTGCGGGTCCGGTGACAGTACTCCGATTAAGGAAATATAGGGGATGGTCACCGCCGTGAACATGAGCGTGACAAACAGGTAGGTTGAGTATGCCCACACCAGCTTAGCGTTATAGCTCCAGTCGGGTGTAGTAAAAAGTAGTAGTACCGAGATCCCAAAAGGTACTGAAAAAATCAAGAAGTAAGGGCGGTAACGACCATAACGCGTATTGAATTTATCGGTGATAATACCCATAAGCGGGTCAGTCACTGCATCCATTAACCGCGCTACTAGAAATAGAATCCCCATATGGCTGGGTTTTAGGCCAAAAATATCGGTATAGAAGTAAGAGATAATCAGAAACATCGAAGATATAACGACATTGATCGCCATATCGCCGCTGCCGAATCCAACCTTTTCCAGATACGTAAGCTTTGGAGTTTTCATGGGTAGAGCCTTAAATGATAGATATGGCGACTAAGAAATTAGTGACCGCCTCTATAGAAACCGAAGGAGCAAATCACCTGACGTCCATGGCAATTCACTTTCGATAGGCCCTGAAACACGGTATGCGATGTAGGGTTAAACGTAGAAATACGGCGATGTGCAGCATAGTGGCTCCAGTCGATTATTCTTTATTAGGATTGCCTATATGTTGAACATATGGAGAAAATGTTCAACATGGACTTTAGTCTGGTAGCTTATTCAGAGGCTTTAGAGGGACGTTTTTCTCAAGCACTGAGCAGGTTAAGCCAAGGCGAGGGGCGATGCCGACCGCTTGGCAATATCTGACCTGCCGGCTGTGTTCATGGGGCAGCCGCTACGCATCTTTCGATAAGGAGCGCAGTATTAATGTTGGTAAGGGTGCTGTGAGGATGTTTCTGTGAGATAGCAGCAGGCCTTTCACTGCTGCTATCGGGCTGGCCATGCTTGTTGTGCGGCTGCCTCGTTACGTTTCACTGCGCCCATCTTCGCGTTGCGCGTTCTGAGCGATAATCTCGCGGAGGGTGCTCATTAATAGCGCAGCCCCCGGTGAAAGTCGTTGGTGGCGTAAGCTGACCAGGCCGTAGGGCTGCACGCTAAGCGCTTCGACGAAGGGCAATTGGTGAAAGCGTTGCGGGGTACAGAGTAGATCGGCCGTTTCGCGCGTGGTCACGGTGATGGTGTCCGACTTATCGACCAGCGCTAGTGACACTAGTAAGTCGGCAGTATCAACGACTTGCCGAGGTGGCGCGACCTGATGATGCAGAAACAGACTGTCAACACGCTGTCGCATGAGTGCGCCGGGTGGCTGCAGTGACCACGGATAGGCGGCCATGTCCGCCAGTTTTAACGACGTTTTGCCTACTAGCGGATGCCCTTCACGACAGACGAAGCACAACTCCTCCTCGCCAATTTCTTCAAAGACAAAGCGCTCAAGATCGCTGCCTGGTGGAAGGCGTGTAATCGCAAAATCCAGCTCACCTTCCAGCAAACGTGGCACCAGCGCTTTGCTGACATCCACATCCACACTGATTTTAAGCTCCGGGCGGTCTCTGTGGACCCGTTCAATAGCGCTGGTTAGAAGCGTAACGGCGGGTGCCATAACGGTGCCGATAGCCACGGTGCCCGTATTGCCGTTGCGCAGCGCGGTCAGCTCTTCAGCGGTGTGGTGTAGTGTCGACAGCACACTATGCGCATGACGAATCATGACCTCCCCATACCAGTTAGGGGTTAGCCCACGCGGCTGACGATCAAACAGACGTATCCCCAGCTTGGCTTCCAGGTCGCTGAGCAGTTTTGAGGCAGCGGGCTGGCTCATGTTGAGTTGGGCAGCGGCACGATGCAGGTTGCGGTGCTCGTCAAGCGCCAAAAATAGCTGAAAATGACGCAACTTTAGTCGAGCGTTGAGAAACCAGTTACTGTCAAGAACGCTCATGGAATAAGCCTTTCAGTGCTTTTGATAGCAATAAGTGTATCGGAATTAACGTGTTCCTATATTGGTTAGTTATGTAAGAGCTGTCTAGTGTAGGGCGTGTAGTAGTGAACCTGGTAGAGAACCTAGTAGTGAACCGCATACCGCACGAATAACAATAACGATGTTAACAGGAGGAACACCATGCCCTCTCATACAGGTAGCGTTGGCTCAAGATTGTTACTAAGCGCAGGCGTCATCGCGCTGATGACAAACGTAGCCCAGGCCCAAAGTGATAAGGAACCCATGGCGAACAGTAAAGCAGAGAACGCCGTCGAACAATCGACGTTCGGCCAGTTGCCGGACGGCCGTGAGGTGCAAAGCTACCGGCTGACGAACGCCAATGGCGTTGAGCTTCAGGTCATTAATTACGGGGGCACAATCGTATCCCTGAAAGTACCTGACGTAGACGGAAACATTGACGATATCGCGCTGGGTTTTGAATCGCTGGATGGTTATCTGTCTGACACTTACCAGCAAGCTAATCCCTACTTTGGTGCACTCATCGGCCGCTACGGCAACCGTATCGCCGAAGGTCAGTTTGCGCTGGAGGGTGAAACCTACTCATTAGCCACCAACGATGGTGATAACCACCTGCACGGCGGCGAGCAAGGGTTTGATCGTGTGCTCTGGCAGGCCGAGCCTTTTGAAAATGATAAAGGGACGGGGCTGGTGCTGAGCTATGTCAGTGAGGATGGCGAAGAGGGCTATCCTGGAGAACTGACGGTTGAAGTGACGTACACCCTTACCGATCAAAATGAACTGATTGTCGATTACCAGGCCGAGACCGACAAGGCAACGCCCGTCAATCTTACCCAGCACAGTTACTTCAACCTTAAGGGTGAGGGGAACGACTCCATCCTTGATCATCAGCTTATACTCAATGCCGATGCTTTTACCCCGGTGAGTGAATCATTGATTCCGACGGGTGAGCTGCAGCCTGTTGAAGGCACGCCGTTCGATTTCACCCAGGCCACGTCGATTGGCGAGCGTATTGAGCAAGACAACGATCAACTGCGCTTTGGGCAGGGCTACGACCATAACTTTGTGCTTAACCGAGATAACGCCGAGCAAGGTGATCTGGTGATGGCCGCCAGGGTGTGGGAGCCACAAAGTGGACGGCTGCTGGAAATTAAAACCACTGAGCCTGGTATTCAATTTTATTCGGGGAATTTTTTGGCCGGTGATTTAACGGGCAAAAGTGGCAATGCCTATCCACAGCGCTCTGGCTTTGCACTGGAAACGCAGCACTTTCCCGATTCGCCTAATCAGGACGCCTTTCCCAGCACGGTGCTACAGCCAGGAGAGACCTACCGTTCACGCACCATCTTCCGCTTCTCTGCCCAGGACGATATGGGCGTCTAGCCATGTGCCTGACGAGCAGCAGACGGTGATTGCAGCAATAACATCAATAATAATTGGAATATCAGGAGCACAACAATGAGCATCGTAACCACGTTTACGCGCCTGGCGCTGGGTAGCGCCGTCATGCTGGCCTCGCTGGGTTCTGTGCAGGCACAGGACGACGTGAAGATGGGCTTTATCGTCAAAAAGCCGGAACAAGCCTGGTTTATTAACGAACAGCGCGCCGCTACAGAGGCGGGCGAGGAACTCGGATTCCAGGTTGTTCGTTTGGGTGGTGAAGATGGTCAAGAGGTGCTTAGCGCGATTGATAACCTTTACTCACAAGGCGCTCAAGGGTTTGTCATTTGCCCGCCAGATGTACGTCTTGGGCCAGCGATCATGAATCGCGCCGAACAGTACGGCATGAAAGTGGTGACCGTCGATGACCAGTTTGTTAACGCCAGTGGTGAGCCTATGGAAGGCGTACCGCACCTGGGTATGTCCGGCACCAAAATTGGCCAGCAGGTTGGTGAGGCAATTGCCGCCGAAATGGAAGCCCGTGGCTGGAATGTTGAGAACGTAGGTGCGTTGCGTATTACCAATAACGAGCTACCGACTGCCGTTGAACGGACGGATGGAGCGACCCAAGCGCTGCTTGCTTCGGGCTTCCCCGAAGAGAACATCTTCGATGCGCCTCAACAAAGTACGGATACGAGTGGTGCATTTTCCGCTGCGTCACCGGTGCTGTCTCAGCGCGGTGATTATGAGCACTGGATAATCTACGCGCTAAATGAAGAGAGTGTGCTGGGGGGCGTTCGGGCGACCGAACAGTACGGCCTGGCCGCTGAGGATGTCATTGGGGTGGGCATCAATGGTTCAGGCGCGGCATTTGCTGAGTTTTCCCGCGACAACCCCACGGGCTTCCACGGCACCGTTGCGGTGAGTTCTACCATGCACGGTCGACAAACGGCTGAAGACCTTTACCGCTGGATCAGCGAAGACCAGGAGCCTCAGGCGATTACAGAAACGTCTGGTACGTTAATGACGCGTGATAACTGGGAAGAAGTGCGCGATGCGCTCGGTCTGTAACTGACTTTTTGTGACGGGCTATTTGGTGGAGTGCTCACGTATGTCTGATCCATATCTTCGCTTTGACAATATCAGTGTTGTATTCCCTGGGGTGCGCGCGCTGGATGGGGTGAGTTTTTCTGCTCATACCGGTCAGGTGCATGCGCTGATGGGCGAAAACGGCGCGGGTAAGTCGACGCTGCTGAAAGTGCTTAGCGGGGTGAACCGCGCTGCAGAGGGGGCTCTCTGGATCGATGGGCAGCGCCACGTGTTCAGCAACGCCCGTGAAGCATTGCGCGAAGGGATCGCCATTATCTACCAGGAGCTAACGCTCTCGCCCAATATGTCGGTCGCTGAAAACCTGCTGCTGGGCCAGCTGCCTACGCGTCAGGGGTTTGTGAACCGGCGAAAGATGCGGGAAAGGGCACTGGCGATTCTGGCTGACCTTGGCGAGGGTGACATTCATCCCTCGACCAAGGTGCGCGAGCTCTCTATCGGCCAGCAGCAGATGATTGAGATTGGCCGTGCATTGCTGCGTGATGCCCGCGTTATCGCTTTCGATGAACCTACCAGTAGCCTTTCCATTCAGGAAATCCGTCAGCTTAAACGCATCGTCAAACGCCTGCGCGACGAGGGGCGGGTGGTGCTCTACGTGACCCATCGCATGGAAGAAGTGTTTGAGATGTGCGATGCGGTCACTATCTTTCGCGACGGCCAGCATATTCGTACCCACGAAGATATGTCGCAGCTGACGCATGATCTATTGGTTAGCGAGATGGTAGGGCGGGACATCGATGACGTATACGGCTATCGCGCCCGCGAGCAGGGCGATGTGGTGCTGTCTGTTGACGAGATTCAAGGGCGCGGCCTGAATGCGCCGGTTAGCTTCTCCGTGAAGCGTGGCGAGGTATTCGGCTTGTTTGGCCTAGTGGGCGCCGGTCGCAGTGAGCTATTGCGGCTGGTATGCGGGGTGGAAGCGCCTAAAGCGGGTAGCGTGACGTTCCAGGGCGAATCGCGACGCTTTAAAAGTCCCGCAGAGGCGATTCGTGCCGGTATCGCCATGTGCCCGGAGGACCGTAAATCTCAAGGGATTTTCCCCGTGGCGAGTGTTGCCGACAACCTCAATATCAGCTGTCGGCGGTTTTTTAAGCGCTGGGGTGTTTTCCGTCACCTTGGCCGCGAACGACGCAATGCTGAATCCTATATTCAGCAGCTTAGCGTTAAAACCCCCAGCTATCGGGCACCGATAGGCAAGCTATCCGGGGGCAATCAGCAAAAGGTAATTTTGGCCCGCTGGCTCGCGGAAGAGATTGACCTTTTCGTAATGGACGAGCCCACGCGCGGGATTGATGTAGGCGCGCGTAGAGACATTTATAGCCTGCTTTACGACTTGGCCGAGCAGGGGAAAAGCATTGTCGTGATTTCCAGCGACCTTGCCGAAGTTAGCTCCATCTGTGACCGCATCGCAGTGATGCGCGACGGTGAGCTGGTCGACGTGGTGCCAAGAGACGCCGCCACGCCCGAACGACTATTAGGCCTGGCACTACCCGCCTAAGCGGTACCCATTATCGAACACGTTCAGGACACCTGTGATGACATCGAACAAATTAACCCAAGAAGGTGTTGAGCCAACGCGCCCTGCGGGGCGCCAAGGGCTCGTTAAACCGCTGCGCACGCTGTTGGACACCTCTGGGCTGATCGCCGTTTTTATGCTGCTCTTTATCGCCTTGGCGGTGTTTATCCCCGACTTTCTTACCGGGCGAAACATGGTGGGGCTGCTGCTTTCGATCACCCTGATAGGCAGCCTGGCGACCACCATGATGCTGGTGTTGGCGCTGGGTGAGGTGGATCTTTCGGTGGCCTCAATCGTAGCGTTTGCGGGGGTAGTGGCGGCTGTTGTGACCTCTAGCACCGGTAGCGTTTTTATCGGCGTTATAGGTGGCGTTGTGGCCGGTGGCGCGGTGGGGGCCTTTAACGGGTTTGTGATTGCCAGGTTTGGTATTAACTCGCTGATTGCCACGTTGGCGGCGATGGAGTTTGTACGCGGGCTGGCCTATATCACCTCGGGCGGCGACGCGGTGATGATTACCGTGCCGGGTTTCTTTGATCTGGGTAGCGCTTCATTTCTAGGCCTGACGCTGCCGGTGTGGACCATGCTGGCCTGCTTTGTCATCTTCGGTGTGGTGCTCAATATGACCGCCTTCGGACGCAATGTGCTGGCCACGGGCGGTAACTCGGAGGCCGCGTCGCTCGCGGGGGTCAATGTCCGCCGCCTCAAGATTATTGTCTTTGGTTTACAAGGCGTTGTTGCGGGCGTAGTGGGCGTGTTACTGGCCTCGCGGATGGGGTTGGGCGATCCCAATACCTCCATGGGGCTAGAGCTTGCGGTGATTTCTGCCTGTGTACTGGGTGGGGTGGCGCTATCGGGCGGCGTTGCCACTATTACCGGCGTAGTCGTCGGCGTGCTGATCATGGGCTGTGTGCAGAACGCCATGGGGCTACTCAACGTACCAACGTTCTACCAGTACCTGGTACGTGGGGCAATTCTGCTGCTGGCGGTAATGTTTGACCGCTGGAAACAGACGCGACGTCAGCGCGCCTAACGACACTTTTTTCCTGTTTTGTTTCTATCTTTTACCGAATTGTACGGAGAGACGTCCATGTCTGAACGAAAGCCGCCCCTACGCTCTGCCCAGTGGTTTGGAACCGCCGATAAAAACGGCTTTATGTACCGCAGCTGGATGAAAAACCAAGGCATTCCCGACCATGAATTCCAAGGCAAGCCGATTATCGGCATCTGTAACACCTGGTCAGAACTAACGCCTTGCAACGCTCACTTTCGCAAGCTAGCGGAGCATGTAAAGCAGGGCATACTGGAAGCGGGTGGCTACCCGGTGGAATTCCCGGTCTTCTCCAGCGGTGAATCCAACCTCCGCCCGACCGCAATGTTTACCCGTAACCTTGCCAGCATGGATGTTGAAGAGGCGATTCGTGGCAACCCGATTGATGCAGTGGTGCTGCTGGTAGGTTGTGATAAAACGACCCCAGCGCTGTTAATGGGCGCGGCGAGCTGTGATATCCCCACCATCGTCGTGACCGGCGGCCCCATGCTTAACGGCAAGCACAAGGGCAAGGACATCGGTTCGGGCACCGTGGTCTGGCAACTTTCTGAGCAGGTCAAAGCGGGCGAGATTTCACTGCACGACTTTATGGCCGCTGAAGCGGGCATGTCGCGCTCGGCGGGCACCTGTAACACCATGGGCACCGCGTCTACCATGGCCTGCATGGCGGAATCCCTGGGCACCTCACTACCTCACAATGCGGCAATTCCTGCGGTGGATTCGCGTCGTTATGTGCTCGCGCACCTTTCCGGTAATCGCATTGTCGAGATGGTTAATGAAGATCTAAAACTCTCCAAAATTCTCACAAAAGAAGCGTTTGAGAATGCCATTCGTACCAACGCAGCGATTGGCGGCTCCACCAACGCGGTGATCCACCTGAAAGCGATTGCCGGGCGGATGGGGGTAGACCTTAAGCTGGACGATTGGAGCCGGGTGGGGCGCGGTACGCCCACAGTGGTAGACTTACAGCCCTCCGGGCGTTATTTGATGGAAGAGTTCTACTACGCTGGAGGCCTGCCCGCCGTACTAAAACGCTTGGGGGACGCTGATCGCCTGCCCTTTAAAGACGCTCTCACCGTTAACGGTAAAACCCTGTGGGAAAACGTCAAGGACGCCCCGCTGTATAACGACGATGTGATTCGTCCACTGGATAACCCGCTGACCGCAGATGGCGGTATCTGCGTGCTGCGCGGCAATCTTGCACCCAATGGCGCGGTGTTAAAGCCTTCGGCAGCGACCGCCGAACTGATGCAACACCGTGGTCGGGCCGTCGTGTTTGAAGACTTCGACGATTACAAAGCGCGCATCAACGACCCGGACCTGGACGTTGAAGCCAACGATATCCTGGTGATGAAACACTGCGGGCCTCGCGGTTATCACGGCATGGCCGAAGTCGGCAATATGGGGCTGCCGCCCAAGATCCTTGCTCAGGGCGTTACCGATATGGTGCGTATTTCTGATGCGCGCATGAGTGGGACCGCTTATGGCACCGTGGTGCTGCACGTGGCACCTGAAGCTGCCGCGGGTGGCCCCTTGGCCGCGGTGCGTAACGGCGACTGGATTGAATTGGACTGCGCCAGCGGCCGGCTGCACCTGGACGTCAGTGAAGAGGAGATTCAGGCACGCCTCGCCGCGTTTGATGCCACGGCGGCCTCGACCCTCATCGCAAGCCAGGGCGGCTATCGCCAGCTCTATATTGAGCGAGTGCTGCAAGCCGATGAAGGCTGTGACTTTGACTTCCTGATCGGCTGTCGAGGCTCTGACGTGCCGCGTCATTCGCACTGATAAGAATTTCCTGATGATTTTTTTAACTATGATCGATGGCGGGAGTGGCCTGGGCAGGGTCTCCTTCCTGAACTTTTTATTGCATTCTGCACATGTTGTCTAAGCACTTTCCTCAGCATCCTGTTGCTCAAGATGGATGTTCTGACGCCAGCTGTTGGGAAGGTCTATTGTGTTTGTGGATCAGTCGCTGCCCGTTTTCATTTAAAACCTAAATGACGAAGCCATTAACCGCACCTGGCATGACCAAAGCGGGCTCATGTGCCACAGTTAAACAGTAAATTATTAAATATATTTCATAAAATCAATAGGTTGGCATGCTCTTGTTGAGTTTAAGTTTTTGACTTTATATATGTTTTTTATTTTTTAGAAAAACCTGGTACGACGCGTGCACTAACCAGGACAAGAACGCAGCATCAGGATGATGGTTGGTTCTTGGCTAGATGTTCCTTGTTTGATTTATTTTTACGAAGCAACAGAAAGCAGATTACTTAGGAGGCACGACATGAAAATGGAAGCTCTGAAAAAACTAGGTATTTTAGGCGTATCGTTTGGTCTGATCGCAAGCCCACTTGCGTTTGCTGAAATGGAAAGTGGCACTGAGCAAGAACCAGTGCCGCAAGAAGAGACGACGCAGGACGAGCAAGGCAGCTTTAATTCGTATGACACTGATCAGCAAGATCAAGATGTAACCACTGAGTATGAAGAGGAAGAGCAAGAATTCACCTATGAAGAAGAGGAAGAGGAGCAGGAGTACGAAACCACGGATGACGATGACGACACCCAGTGGTAATTAACCCGCTAATGGAATAACACTTGCTCTGGCTTACGGATGAGCCACAAAATGCCCCGCCGCCTGCGGGGCATTTTTGCGTTTAAAGCCCAAAGCAAAAGTTGTTGCCTTATCGTCTATTGTTAACATTACGTACCCCTTGGCCCGTTATGACTATAAGGAAGCCTGTATCGTGGTGAACTGGAAAGAGGCGCCGCAGCTTCCTAAAGCGGAAGGGCGAATCGCGGCTATCGATTTGGCGCGAGGCATTGCGATTGGCTTAATGATTGTCAGCCACACGGTTAGCGGGCTGATAGGCATACGTAATGTGCCTGACTGGGGCATGGTGCCTATTCATCTATTAACCAAATTCTCCTCATCACTGTTTATTTTGGTATTCGGCATTGCCCTGGCAGTGGCCTTTCTTTCTCACACCCAAAGCGATGATTGGCCTAAACGACGCCTTAAGCTATGGCTACGCGCGATTGAAGTGTGGTTCTGGTACAAGGCGCTCATTATTATCGAGATGCTGCCGTTTAGTAGCCCTGCCGATATTGTCGATACGTTGCTTTATGGGCGCTTTGGAATCTGGGTCGAGATTTTAGGCTTTTATGCCATTGCCCTGCTTTGGGTGCCGCTTATTCTACCGCTATGGGCACGGGCGCCTCTTTGGAGCCGGATTGCCACACTGGTTGGCTTAACCGCACTTTCTGCCTGGTTACAAGGGCTGAGCTTTGGCGGTAACGATATCCTGAAAGCCTTACTGGTCGACCACCCCGACCACTATGCCTGGGGGCAGATTAGCCGGGCACCCCTTATCCTTGTGGGATTATTGGTAGGTGAAGCGCTATTGCGCTATTACTTTACGGCTCACTTGCGCCGCCGCTTGGTGTTAATACTGCTGGCGGCAGGCGCGTTAATGGTAATGGCGTTTTATGGTCTCGCGTTGGCGGATGGCCGTGTTTATGCCGCCATGATGGCCGTTGCCAATAACGCAGGCAAACATCCGCCTGGCCTGGAATTTATGCTGTTTAGTGTAGGTGGCGCGCTTATTTTGCTCGCATTGGCACTGGCCGGTGGAGCGGCTGCCGCCAAGGCACTTTTGCCGCTCACCGTGGTCGGCAGCGATGCGCTAAAAGCGTTTATTTTTCATATTGTGATGATCTTTCTCGTGCTGCGCTTTTTGCTACAAGGCGAGGGCATGTATACCTATCCACAGGCGCTGGCGATTAGCGGCGTGTTGATACTGGGCGCCGCCGTGTGGATTTGGGTGACACGCTGGATCGCAGCTCACCGCTAAGAGGACATGGTTTGCAACGACAGCAACGATGGCTGCTGGCCATAGTGTGTTTAATGGCACTGCCAGCCTATGCCGACGGTACTCAAGCACAGGAATTTGAGGCACAGGAGCTTGAAGTACAGGCTTTTGAGACGAACTGGTACTACGAAGTCGATAAACAGAGCACATGGCAGGCTGACTTGAATGCCCGAGTCGCCGCTATTGAGGGCATCTTTGAAGGTACGTTAGGGGTATATGTACAAAACCTGGCCACCGGAGAAGCCTACTCGTGGCACGCGGACAGGCCCTGGTATTTGGCCTCGTTAGTAAAAGTACCTATTGCCGCCCAAGTGCTTGCCGAACGTCAATCAGGCACGCTGTCACTGGATGAGCGCTTAACGCTTTCGCGCGGTGACTTTGTGGATGGCGCGGGGCCGGTGATCTGGCACGACCCGGGGACGCCGATCTCGATTCGCTACCTGCTTGAACAGATGATTACCGTCAGTGATAACACGGCATCCGATATGTTGATTGACCGCGTGGGGCTTGCCGATGTCAATATTCGGGCGAGAGCAATGATTGCGGATAGTGGAGGCAATCCTGATGATATCGGCCCGATTAGCAAGCTGGTTGGCGTTCGTCAGGGCGTTTATGGGCAGCTACACCCTGACGCACGAACGCTGGACGGCATGGATTTTATCGCCTTGCGCCAGCACCGGTTAAGCCAGCGTGCGGCGGCGCTGGCTCAGCGGCTGGATGTTGATCCCTCCACGCTCAAGCAACCTGACTATGACCACGCGTTCGATGCCTATGAGGCGACCGGTGAAAACGTAGGCACGCTGCGTGCCTACGGCGACCTGTTAGCAAGTGTGTATAAAGAGGCAGCGAGTGGTGGCTTAGGTGCCCAGCCGAGCCAGGCACTGCTGGAGATAATGCAGCGAACAACATCGGGCAGTAATCGACTAACGGCCGGGTTGGGCGACACCATCCGTTTTGCACATAAAACCGGTACCCAGCATCGGCGCAGTTGCGATGCGGGCATTGCTTCGCACGAGGAGGCTAATGGCCCCTGGGTGATCGTTGCTTGCAGCCGGGGACCGGTAGCGGTGAATGACCATGAACGTGCGCTGGCGCGAGTAGGCGATGCGTTACGCTATAGCGGTGCGCTTGGGAAGCCTTGAACATGCTGTGTCGCAGGTACACCCGCCGCCAAGGCGAGCGTGATAAACTAGCGGCTTCATTTCATTGATACAGGCAGGAGGTTGTTATGGCAAACGCCAGCGCCCGTCATATTTTGGTTAGCAGCGAAGAGCAGTGTTTAGCGCTTAAACAGGAAATCGAAAACGGCCGTGATTTTGCCGATGTCGCCAAGCAGCACTCTAGCTGCCCTTCTGGCCGCCAGGGCGGCGACTTGGGTAGCTTCGGCCCCGGCCAAATGGTGCCTGAGTTCGACAAGGTGGTGTTCAGCGGTGAGTTGGGTCAGGTACACGGCCCGGTGAAAACGCAGTTTGGTTATCACCTGCTCGAAATCACTGACCGCACCTAAACGTTGCGTCTCTATAGCCGTGCAATACGATAAGACGTCTGCACGGCTATTGTCGCTTTGGCATTCGGTCCTGCCTGAAAAGCGCTTATGCTCGGTCACTTTTCAGACAGAATCGCATGTTTAACCTCGCGTTAAATCGCCTCCAGCGTCGTGGCGTTTACGTTGCGGTGTGAGGAGAAAGCCATGAACGACCCCATTATTTCGATTAACGGCCTGAATAAAACCTACGAAGGCGGCTTTCAAGCGCTCTCGCGGGTGGACCTCACCATTCAGCGTGGTGAGATTTTTGCGCTGCTTGGCCCCAACGGGGCAGGCAAAACCACGCTGATCAGCGTGGTGTGTGGGCTGGTAAACCCGACCCAGGGCGAGGTGGTGATTGACGGCTTTAATAGCGTTAGCCAGTACCGCCAGGCGCGTGAGCGTATCGGTCTGGTGCCTCAGGAGTTGACCAACGAAGCCTTTGAAACGGTGTGGAATACGGTCAGTTTTAGCCGTGGCCTGTTCGGTAAAGCGCCTGCCCCTGCGCATATTGAAAAAGTGCTTAAGTCATTGGCGTTATGGGATAAACGTCATAACCGCTTAATGACCCTTTCCGGCGGAATGAAGCGCCGCGTGCTGATTGCCAAGGCGCTTTCTCACGAGCCGCGCATTCTGTTTTTGGATGAGCCAACGGCGGGGGTCGATGTTGAGCTGCGCCGGGATATGTGGGAAGTGGTTCGCGGGCTGCGCGAAAGTGGCGTCACGATTATTCTCACCACCCACTATATTGAAGAAGCCGAAGAGATGGCCGACCGCATCGGGGTGATTAATCGAGGTGAAATCGTGCTGGTGGAAGAGAAAGCGGCCTTGATGCAAAAGCTGGGCAGCAAGCAGTTAATTCTTCAACTGCAAACGCCGTTAAAGGCGCTACCTGCCGCTTTTCAGCAAACGGGGTTAAGCCTGGCCGCCGATGGGCATGAGTTGGTGTACAGCTATGATGGCCGTCAGGATGAAGAGGGCCACAAAATATCAGCGCTGTTAGCGAACCTTGAGCGCGAAGGCATCGCCTTTAGAGACCTGCACACACGGCAGAGTTCGCTTGAGGATATTTTCGTCGACCTGGTTAAGGAGCGTGCATGAATCTGTATCCTGTTCGCGCCATTTATATGGCAGAAATGGCGCGTACGCGGCGCACATTATTGCAAAGCATTGTGTCGCCGGTTATTTCAACCTCGCTCTACTTTGTGGTATTCGGCGCGGCCATCGGCTCGCGTATCAGTGAGATTGGAGGGGTCAGCTACGGCGCCTTTATCGTGCCTGGGTTGATTATGCTCATGCTACTGACCCAAAGCGTGTCCAATGCCTCTTTCGGGATTTTCTTTCCCAAGTTTTCGGGCAGTATCTATGAAATTTTATCGGCGCCCATCTCCTATCTTGAAATAGTGATTGGCTATGTAGGAGCGGCCGCCTCGAAGTCGATTCTATTGGGGCTGATCATTCTTGGGACATCGAGTTTTTTTGTGCCGCTGGAAATTGCGCACCCCTTCTGGATGCTGACGTTTCTAGTGCTCACCGCCGTCACGTTTAGTTTGCTGGGGTTCATTATCGGCATTTGGGCGGATGGCTTCGACAAGCTGCAGCTTGTGCCCTTGCTGATCATTACGCCGCTGACCTTTCTGGGCGGCAGTTTCTACTCGATAGATATGCTGCCCCCTTTCTGGCAGACCGTCACGCTCGCCAACCCCGTGGTGTATCTGGTCAGCGGCTTTCGGTGGAGCTTCTACGGGATTAGCGATGTCAGTGTGGTGGCCAGTGTGGCCATGATCAGCCTGTTTTTACTGGCGAGCCTGGCCACTATCGCGTGGATATTTCGTACCGGCTATCGCCTGAAACCCTAACGCGCACTATGTCTTTGGTACAGCGCCTCTTTTTATCTACGCCAGGAGCCAAGGCCCCTTATGCCACTACTGCAAAGCATTGTTCACCGCCTGGACCCTTCGCTTGACGGTGAACGCTTAACGCTTACCGCCGCGCCATCGCTTGCCCAAAGTGATGACCCGGCCATGACAAGCCTGGTGAATACGCTTAACGACACGTATAACACCAAGGCTAAAGGTTGGGGGCGCTTTGCTGAAGAGGGCGAGCAGGCTGGCCCACTACTTGCCTGGCTGCGCGATTATATGGCGGGTGCCCAGGACTTTACCCAGCTTTCGACCGCAATTGCTGAGCGCCTGGCGCGTGAGCTACAAGAGCAGCTATCCGTCAGCGGCTATTTACTGCTTGCGCACATACGCCAAGGGGACACCGAAACGCTATTTATCGCGTTGGTACATCAGCGTGAAGGTATTGGCATTAACCAGGCTCACCAGGCCGTGCCTGCCGCGCAGCTTAATACCAGCCAGCTTACCTTGGCGGCACGGGTCAATTTAACCCAGTGGCAGAGCGAGTCACCTGGTGCGCAGTACGTCTCTTTCTTGAAAGATCGTGGTGGTAAAAAGCTTGCCGAAGGCATGGTAGCCCTGTTGGGCATGGAAGAAGGAATTGATGCGCCCGCTGAAACCCGCACGCTGCTCAAGGCCTTCAGCGACTATGTGGAAAAAGAGGATTTCGACGACGAGGCGAGTCGAGAAAAAACCGACACGCTGGTGGACTACGCCAATGAACAGCTTCGCCGTGGCGAGCCAATGACCTTGGAAGAGCTTTCTGGGCTGGTGGACGAACAGCAGCCGAAAGCCTTTTACGACCATATTCGCAACGCCGATTACGGGCTTTCGCCGGAGATTCCCCCCGACAAGCGCACCTTAAGCCAGTTCCGCCGCTTTACCGGCCGAGCGGGCGGTGTCTCGATTAGTTTTGACTCCCACCTGCTGGGCTCAAGCATCGAGTACGACGCCACTCAAGATCGCCTGATTATCAAGCAAGTGCCCAAGCAGTTAAGAGAGCAGCTTACCAAGAAAGATTGAGGTAAGGACGATGCTGTAGCAACCCAGGAGCCCCTTATGCTGAACGCTATTAGTGATTTCTTCCAGCGCACGCTTGCGCAACCCGAGCAGCGCGAAAATCAAACGCTCACCCTGGAATTGGCCACCGCAGCCCTGCTGTGTGAAATCGTCCGCGCCGATTATGACACCACCGATGAAGAGCTTGCCGCGCTGCGCCTTATGCTTACCGAGCGCTACCAGCTCAGCACAAGCGATGTGGAAGAGCTGATGACGTTGGCACAAGCAGAAGTGGATGAGGCCGTCGATCATTACCAGTTTGTGAGCCTAATCAAAGAGCACTATAACGACGACCAGCGCTGTGAGCTGGTGGCGCTGATGTGGCAGCTGGCGTGGGCCGACGGCAGCGTTGACCCACTTGAAGAGCACCGTATTCGGAGGCTGGCCGATTTACTGCATATTAGCCACAGTGATTTTATTCGCACCAAACTACAGGTTGAAGGACAGGTTGAAGAGCGCCGAACAGCGCAAGACGAGCCTGAGCGAGGTGGCGTATCTCACTAACATATTAGTTCCCTGCGTTACTGTTCTTCAGGTGCGCTGAGCAGGCCCTCGACCAGGCGATGCAGCTGTTGCTGAAACTGGCCGCCTGGGGAGGGTGGCGTGGGGTCGGCGGTGATCACGATGGTTATATCGCGCTCAGGGACCACGTACAGCGCTTGCCCGCCATAGCCACGCCCGTAGTACACCGCTTCCCCCGCGAGTTCGGTAATAAACCAGCCATACCCATAGCCATCACCCGTCCAGGCAGAGATACCACGGGGTGTCCATGAAGCCTCCACCCACCCCTCTGGCAATAGCCGCACGCCCTCCATCGCGCCGTCGTTACGATAAAGCTCACCCACCTCAATCAACGCGCGTGGCGAAAGTTGCATATTGTTGCCGCCAAAATAAATGCCTTGCGGGTCACGCGGCCATGCGGGAATCGAAATAGTAAGCGGCTCCCCCAGCAGGCGTTGCGCGAGCACATGCGTGGTTTCACCGCTTGCCTGGGTAAGTGCTGCGGAAAGCAGGTGGCTAGTGCCGGTGGAGTACAGCATCCGCCCGCCGGGCTCATCGACAAACGGGCGAGTAAGGACATCGTTAACCCAGTTTGAGCTTGCCACCCAAGCGCTGTAGTTACCGCCGGATGTACGCTCAAGCCCCGCCTGCTGAGCCAACAAATGCCCTACGGTAATGTCTTCCACGCGCGGGTCCAGCCCGGCGGGCAATGGCTCATCCAACAGCGCCACTAATCGCTGCTCGGTGGATTCAATAATGCCCTCTTCAATAGCTGCGCCTGTTATCGCCGCCAGCACCGTTTTGGAAAGTGATTTGATATTGGCAGGCTGCGCAACGCCGGGGCCACCCTGGTGAAGCTCGTGGATAATCTCGCCGTCGTAAGCGACCACAACGCTGTGAAGGCGGTTTAATTGGCGGGTTTGCTGATCCAGCGCCTGGAGTGCATGCGCAGAAGGTTCATTAGCGGCTGCATAGGCGGTGGGTAACAATGAAGTAACAGCTAATGAAACAAGCAAAGCAGTGGCGCGCATCACAACACCTTCGGTATAAGTGGCAAAGGTTCGAGGTTTAGAAGTGAGAGAGGTTCCACCATACACAGACGCTAAAATTAAAGTGCGATAGCACTCTCTAGATATAAAGCTAATCGAATAGCTATTAAGGGTTATATTTGATCTTTTAAAGTCATTTTTAGTCTATAATGGGTTATAAATAACCCATTATATAGAGGTTTTTTTATGGCCCTTACTCACTCCTTGCTTGCTCCTGGCGAACTGTCTCAGCAGGTCGGTGCCAATGCACGAGAAGCACGATTGGCGAAGAACCTTTCCCGTAAAACCTTGGCGCAGATGACGGGTGTTTCCGAGTCCACCATTAAACGGTTCGAATCCAGTGGGCAAATAACCCTCGATATCTTGGTGCTCATTGCCACGGCGCTGGGCGCCACACGCCAAATTGCCGAGCTATTCACATATGAGCATCCCATATCACTTGAAGAGATCAAGCAGGCAGGGCGTGTTCGGGGGCGAAAATGAAGCGCATCAACACCGTAGAGGTGCTGTTAGCAGATAACCGTGTGGGTGAGCTGGTCGCTAGCCGACAGGGCACCTACTTTGCTTATGACCCTCAGTGGGTGGCGGAGGGCTTTAATTTATCGCCTCTGAACATGGATTTTACTACCCAGCCACAGAAGGCGCCCGATTCCCTCCTTTTTGCTGGTCTACCAGGCGCATTTGCTGACTCACTGCCAGATGGTTGGGGAATGCTGCTCATGGATCGCTATTTCCTCGCCGAACATGGAAAAGACCGGAGAGATATTTCCCCGCTTGATCGGCTGGCTTATATGGCCGACAAGGGAATGGGGGCGTTGGAGTACCGTCCCGTTATTGAGCATACCGCGGATGAAAATGATATTGACCTGGCCCAGCTCTATCAGGCAGCTAATGCTGTCTACGAAGGTGAAACCACGACTACTCTGGATGCCTTGCGACTAGCCGGTGGTTCCCCGGCAGGTGCCCGGCCCAAGGTGGTCGTTGCGTTATCTTCTGATGGTAAGCAGTGCAGTACGTCTTTCCAAGAGCTTCCTGTGGGCTATCAGCATTGGCTAGTGAAGTTCCGTGCCCCTGCCGAGCATAGGGATACGGGCGCCATTGAGTACGCCTATTCGGTGTTGGCAGAACATGCGGGTGTGAAAATGGCTGCGAGCAAGCTGATTGAGGTCACTTCCTCAATGGGAACGGAGCGTTTCTTTTCTACTCAGCGTTTTGATCGCAATGGTAATCGTAAAATTCACATGATGACCGCTAGCGGCATTCTTTATGCTGATTACAGCGCTCCATCGCTGGACTATTTAGATCTGCTCAAAGCAACCAGCGCGTTCACCCGCCACGCAGAAGACGTTGAGCGCATGGCAAGGTTGATGGTGTTCAACGCCCTGACCCACAATCACGATGACCATGCCAAGAACTTCGCTTTTTTGCATGATCAAGGGCGATGGACACTGGCCCCTGCATACGACCTGACTTACGCCCCTGTTCGGGGCTATGCAGATGAGCATACAACATCTTTCAGTGGGGCAGGTTTGGCTACGCGTAAAAAGCTCAAACAGGTGTGTGCTCCCTTCAGGTACTTAAACCCGGATCTCTATATTGAGCAAGCCCTTGATGCTCTATCCGAATGGTCGTCCCTTTGCTGTGAATTAGAAATCGATACCCAGCAGCAGAAAGTGATTCAGCGAGCATTCGACGAGAACCGACAGCGTCTCGGATAACGTTAGCCATGCGGCCACGTAACCCCAGCCACCTTCTGCCTTCTGGTAGGGAAATGCAGAGCATTACGCAAAAAGTTGAAAAGCCTGCTAGGCTTTAATCGTTACTGGGCGTAAGCAACCCTTTGATTTCAACCAAAACGCAAACCAGCAAGGAGTGCCAACATGCGTAATATTATCTATATCGTAGGCCTAATCGTCGTTGTACTGTTTATCCTTTCTCTGCTCGGCCTGCGCTAGCATAAGCGACCGCCAGCACGCCCGCAGATTCCCCCTGCGGGCTTTTTACGCACCCGCCTAAGCAATCTAGTGACAAAAGTGACGCGGTAGGCACGACATAAGCGTTATTAGCCTCACTCTTCAAACAAACGTTTCATATATTTACTCTCGCCGCATCACTGCCATAACCCAGCGGCTATAGGCATTAAACGTAGCCGCGTGCCTGCCTCGAATAGCTGTTATCGCTCAGTAAAAAAGTGCTGGGCCACCGGAATGTGCGCAAAGCCGTCACCGGTATCGCAAGGCGAGTTCTATTACTTAGAGCAGCAGTAGCAAAGGCCAAGTTGAGTGCTGAAGATACCCATTTTGGAGCATTGTAAATACCGATAGCCCAAGGCTGAGGCCGAAGAGGCCGATTAATAATGTTGCAGAAAAAAAACAAAACTTCACAAACGCGGCGGATTAAGCAGGCATACTAAAAGCCAAAGTATGGTGTAGACATGTTTTTTTGCTGACGGTAAGCCGTTGTATAATTATCCAGTATTATTTTTTCTATTAAAAATCAAATGGATAGTATTTTTTATAACGCGCCAGGGCGATAATTAAGCGATGCAGTATATCGTTGCTATATAAGATATTTTGTCGTACATAGGTATGTCGTTAATTTTTATTAAATTAAAATTTAACGCGGGAAATGTCTGATATTAATCGGTTAAGCTCATGTTTTTTATCGAGGATCGTTTTAAGTGGCAGCGTTTTAATGGTTCAAACGTTTGCTTTAAAGGTGGTTAGTGGCAGGCTGCCGCCACAGGGGGATGATTGATTTTAACCGATAAAAAAGCAGTAATAGCTGTGCGGTACCGTTGATAGCCGCAAAAGAGTGAATGATGTAGCGATAAAGAGGGGTGGCGTGCTGGATATGAATAAAATGTCTTTAAACGTTACAAACGAACCTGAAGCATCTAAAAAAACGCTAACGAGTACAAAAAGTGAAACAAACAAGAGGAATACTCTTTTCCGCATACGTAAAGAGGATGAAAGAATGATTTTTTCCAGTAAAGCCTTTTCAGAAGAGGTAAAGGACGTATCAGAAGGGCAGTGTCATCAAGCGCTCTCGAGTTCCCAGTTATTGCAACTAGAAAGGCTAGAAATACAAATGATGGCAGCCAGCCAATACTTGTATAAGCAATACATAATGTGCCGTGAGGTTTGAAAGCACAAGCGTGTGGTTTGGGAGGTGGGTAGGCGCTACTCAGTAATTCGGCTAGGATTATCAAATACGAGCGCATAGGGGCTAAAGTTAATTCCTTTTCGGCCGATAGAGTTTATAGAATTCATGTTTTTTGTCTGCGAGGACTGTACTGATGGCAACAATTACCTCCCTTGGTGTTGGTTCAGGGTTAGATCTCACCGGTTTGCTGGATCAGCTTCAAGATGCCGAGCGCGGTAAGCTTGAGCCGATTACGCAGCAAAAAGCCGATCAAGAAGCCAAAATTTCCGCTTACGGGCAGTTGCAAACGTCGCTCAACGCATTTAACGATGCGGTGGCCAAGATTAACGACCCAAAGCTTTATCAAAGCCTTTCCGCCAATGTGCGTGGCGATGATATAAAAGCCACTACCTCGGCGAACGCGCTGCCGGGCAGCTACCAGGTAGAAGTTAGCCAGGTCGCGACATACGGCTCGCTTGCCTCTGAGAGTATTACTGAGATAGATAAACCCTCAGATCCATTGGAGCTAAACGGTGCGACCGCTATCAGGCTAAATTTTGTAGGTAGTGAGAGCAAGCCGGTCAATATCGAGCTTGATGCCAACAGCTCGCTAAACGATATTCGTGATGCAATTAATGCCAATAAAGACGCCGGTGTTAACGCCACGATTATTAATGACGGCGATGGCTACCGCTTGGCACTCAGTTCCAAAGTCACGGGGGCAGACGCATCCATTGATAGCTTTGAATTTGTAGGTGGAGCAGGCCCATTCGGCAAAGCGGAAGAAGCTGGCGCCAAGCAGCAGGGGCAAAATGCTTCTTTAACGGTGAACGGCATCACGATTACCAGTGCCAGTAACCAGGTGGAGGATGCTATTCAAGGGGTAACGCTTAACCTGGGTGAGCTAAGCATTGCCGAAGGCGAAAAAGCGACCAGCACGGTCAACATTGAGCGCGATACCCTAAAGCAGCGCGAAGCGATCAACGATTTTGTCGACGCGTATAACGATTTAAAAGATACAACTAACGAGCTTACTAGCTTCAACGCTGAAAGTGGAGCAGCAGGAGAGCTACTGGGTGACCGTGCCGTTCGTACAATTGAGTCCCGCCTGCGTAGCGTGCTTACCGGGGGGGTTGAGGGCGGCGAGTTTTCTACGCTGAGCCAACTGGGCATTACCTTAGAGGCTGGCACTACTCTTAGCGGTAAGCTGGAAGTTGATGATGAAAAGCTCGATAACTTAATCGCCAATGACCCGCAGGCGCTAAGCGCGTTTTTTGCGGGCGATAATAAAGACGGTGGTTTAGCCGGCAAGTTAAACAGCTCCATTGAGCAAATGACCAGCAGTAACGGCGTACTCACAGGTGCCGTTACAGGTGCTGAGAGCAACGTAAAAAGCCTGGACGAACGCTATGCGCGCATGGAAAAAAGCATCGATGCAACGATTGCCCGCTATCGCGCCCAGTTCAGCCAGCTGGACGTTATGGTGGCAGAGATGAACAGCATGAGTTCGTACCTGACCCAGCAGTTTGATGCGCTGGATGCCCAGCTAGGCCGCTAGTAGTAACCCCATCCAGGCCCTTGTAGGAGCGAATGAAGCAGCCCATAGCGCTGCTGGAGCAAGGGCGGCTAGCTGCACAAATGTAGTGCGCGGTAAGCGAAGCGCACCCGCAAAGCAGCGCCCCGCGCTGCCGGGGTAAGGGCGACTAACGCCGCCATCGCCGAGTAAACTCAGCTCCCACAAAACCACTGGCTCCGCTTCGAAAACCGCGCATTGCCCCAATCATTACCCGCTGGGTGAAGCGCCACATGCAGCGGCTTGGCGCAGGCGTTAATCTTGAAACGCTCACCAGTCTGGTGGAGGACAAAGACATGCTGGCAGAAAACCTGGAAAATCTCTTGAGAAAAGAGCGCCTGAAAGCGTATCAAGAGGGCTATGAGGAAGGTTATCAAGAGACAAAGCGAAAAATTTTTAGGAATCTGCTTGTCTTTAGATTTGGCCAATTACCCAATTGGGTGGATGAACAGCTGCAAAAAGCAACGCCTGAGCAGCTAGCCGTTTGGTCGGAGCAAGTGCTTGTCGCTGATAGCCTGGAAGCGCTATTTACTCAGTAAGGCGCGTTTGTTATGAGCGTGGT